>DATHYZ010000158.1:0-13814 GCA_035458865.1 Candidatus Limnocylindrales bacterium | reverse complement strand
CCGCCCGTAGGCATGATGTACTCAAGCGTCTCGCTGTCCGCGTCGAATGTGTGTTCTGCTGCCATATCAATGTTCCTTGTTAGCCGTTAAAGTCCGAGTCCGAGCCCGAGTCCGAGCCCGAGCCCGAGCCCGACACCGGCCCCCTCCTAGGAGTCGCGGGCCAGCCGACTAGGGGTCGAGCTCGGGGAAGAGGCTCCAGCCGGGCAGCGCCGCGCCGACGACCGTCGACCCGGTCCGGCCGCCCGGCCCGGGGTCCCCGGCCGCGGCCGTCCCGGCCGGATCCGTCGGGACGGCTCCCGGGGCGATCGGACCCGCCGGGCGTGCCTCGGCGACGACGGGCACGGCCTCGAAGTCGCGCCGGTTCCGAACGCCCGTTCTGCCGGACGGCACCGCCGGGGGCACCCGCGAGCCCGATCCGGCGTCCGGCGGCACGCTCGTTCCGGAGCCCGCGGCGAGCCAGCAGGATCGCATCTCGTGGCCCGTGAGCGGCCGCCGCTGGCGGTCCAGGCCGCAGTAGCCGAGCCCGGCCGCGACCGCGCGGCGGTAGTGGCGGCACGTCGCGCAGCAGGTCGACGAACGCCGGCAGACCCAGCACCGGTCCGTCTCGGGCTGGGGCGTGCCGCAGTGGGGGCACCGCCACATCGGCATGGCGGGATGGTAGCTGCGCTCGGGGTGCCTGTCGAGGGATCCATCCGACCGACCGGAGGCACCCGTGGCGCCTCCGGGGCCCGGCTCCGGCGCCGTCAGTCGACGACCAGGATCCCCCGCTTCGCGGTCACCTCGCCGTCGAGCTCGGTCGTGATGAGCGCGGTGATGAGGCCGCTGCCCGTCGTCGCCCCGGTGGGGATCACCGTCTTGAACGAGGCGACCCCGGCGTCGTCGGTCTTGAGCTCCCCCGGCACGATGGGCGGCAGACCGGGCACCGTCACGTTGAAGAGGACCGTCGCCCCGGCGAGCGGACGGCCGTCCGGGTCGGTCACGGCCACGCGAACGGTGAGCGCCTGCGGCAGCGACGCCACGGAGATCCGGTAGTCCGACGCCGAGATGCTCGCGTCCAACGTCCCCGTGCCGCGGGCCACGTTCAGCGTCGCCGGCTGCTGGTTCCCGGCCGGGTCGGTCACCGTGATCGTGATCGCGTTGGGTCCCGGGGCGAGGGCGACCGTCATGGCGAACGACCCGTCGCCCTCGGCGGTCGCCTGGGCCGTGGCCCCGTTCGTCTCGTTGCGGGCGGTGACCGCGCTGAGCTCCTGGGTCACGCCCAGGATCTCGACGACGTCGCGGTTCACGGTCGCGCCCTCGGCGGGAGACTGGATCGAGACCTCCGGCGGGGCGCTGTCCAGGACGTACGTGACGACCGGTGACGGGTCGCTCTCGGTGCCGGTCGCGACGAGCGTCGCGGTGAAGTCGTTGACCCCGTCCGCCAGCTGGATCCCCGCGATCGTGAAGAGCGCCGTGGACGGCACGGCCACCTCCTTCACCTCGGTGGGGGCGGCACCGGCCGCCGCGACGTAGAGGCGGACGGTGACGTCGGGGTCGCCGGCGAACTCGGCCGGGATGCTGCCGGTCAGGGTGACCTGCGGCTGGTTCGTGTAGGGGTTCGTCGGGGCATCGAGGGTCGGCGCCACGAGGACCGGGAGTGGCGTCGGCTCCGGTTCCGGCGTCGCCATGATCCCCTTGAACAGCCCGCCGAAGGCTCCGCCCAGGGCATCACCCGCCCAGGTCAGCCCTCCGCTGCCGAACAGGACGACGACGGCGGCCAGGCCGACGACGACCAGGCCAAGGACGGCGTTCGCGGGGAGCGGCAAGCGGTTGCGCTTCGGCGGGGTCCGGGCCGGGATCCTGGTGCTGGACGTCCGCTTGGACCGCCGGGGGGTCGACGAAGCGGGAGGGCGCCCGCCCGAGGGGGGTCTCGGCCGGACCTGGGACGGCCGGTTCTGGCGCCGGTTCGACATCGCGCCGGATTGTCGCATGTCCCTCGGTCGTGGGCCGGGCGCGGCCCAGGAGGGGGGTCCCGGGGTGGCAGCCGCTGGCGCCGGGCCACCGTCTCGCCGACGAAGGTCCTTGCCGCTCGTAGTACTCTGGCGGCCGAGCGCGCGGCCCGTCCATGGGCGCGCACGACCGAGGAGAGCGGTGGAGGGCCGAGATCCCGGGGGCAAGGATCCCCGTGCGCCCAGGAGGGCGTCCGACGAAGACGTCCGCAGTGGCGGGGGCGTGCGTCCGGCGTCCCGTCCGCCCGTCTTCGGCCTGGGCCCGATCGCCCGGGTGGCGACCGCGACCCGCGAACCGGACCAGTCGGCGCTCCCGGCGCGCCCGGCCTTCGGCCTGCCGAACCTCCGGCGCAACGTCTGCCCCCACTTCTACATGACCGGCGCCCGTGGAGCCATCCCCATCCAGGCGCCGCATCTCCTCAAGGCCCTCGTCCGCCAGGATCGCAACGTGTCCCGCTGCCAGCTCCGGGGCGGCGTGCACCTGGAGCAGGGATATGTCAACGACGTCTGTCTCTCGCCGCGCTTCAACCAGTGCGTCTTCTACGAGGACGACCTGACCGGCGATTGAACATGCCTCCGCCACGGCGCCACACCGCGCCGGTGCCATGGACCTGACCTATGCCGAGGCGCTCGCCGCCCTGGCCAGCCGTGGGCGCTTCGGGATCCGGCTCGGACTCGGCCGGACCCGGGCGCTGCTCCGCGAGCTCGGGTCGCCCGAGGCCGGGGTGCGAGGAGCGCTGATCGCCGGGACGAACGGGAAGGGCAGCGTCCTTGCCCTCTGCGAGGCGGCACTCCGGGCAGCGGGTCATCGTGTGGGGGCGACGCCCAAGCCGCACCTCGTGTCCTACCGGGAGCGGCTCCAGGTGGCCGGGGAGCCCGTGGACGCGGCGACGTTCGCACGGCTCGTGGACGAGCTGCTGCCGATCGCCGACCGGGTCGCTCGGCGCCATGGCCCGCCGACCGAGTTCGAGCTCCTGACGGCGCTCGTGTTCCGCTGGTTCGCCGAGGCGGGCGTCGACGTCGCCCTGGTCGAGGTCGGCCTCGGGGGCCGGCTCGATGCGACGCACGCGTGGGATGGTGGCGTCGCCGTCGTGACGAACGTGGACCTCGATCACACCGACCGGCTCGGGGCGACCATCCCGGCCATCGCCCGCGAGAAGGCCGCCATCATCGAGCGCGGCGACCTCGCGGTGACCGGTGCCGACGGGCCGGCCCTCGACGTCATCCGGCGCCGCGCTCGCCGCCTCCAGGTCCCGCTCGCCGTCGTCCAGCCGTCGCCGGTCGTGGCCCACGACCTCGATGGCCTGGTCGTGGACGTGGGATCGCTCGGCCCGACCCGGATCGGGCTCCTGGGCCGGCACCAGGCGGCCAACGTGGCCGTCGCCGACGCCACCCTCGACGCGCTCGCCCGGGCGGGGATCGCCGCCGTCGGCCCGGACGCCCGGAGGACCGGCTATGCCGCGGCACGCTGGCCGGGCCGCCTGGAGCTCGTCCGGGTGGACCGACGCGGCGGCACTCGGCCCGTGCTGCTCGACGGAGCCCACAACCCCGCCGGGGCCCGCGCCCTGGCGGCGGCCCTCGTGGAGCTTGGCCCGATGCTCGCGGGCGCTGCCGCGATCCCGGGCGCAGGGTCGGATCGCCCGGCACCGCTCACGCTCGTCGTCGGGACGATGGCCGACAAGGACGCGGCCGGCATGGTGACCGCGCTGGCGACGTCGCCGGCGGTCGCCGGATGCAGGATCGTCTGCACGCGACCTGCCGGCGCCCGCGCGCTCGACCCGGCCGAGCTGGCCGCGACCTGGGAGCGGTCAGACCCGACCGCCAGGATCGAGGTCGTTGCCGAGCCAGTGGCGGCCGTCGAGCGCGCCATGGCGGTAGCGGAGGACCCGGTCGTCGTGGCAGGCTCCCTGTATCTCGTCGGCGAGATCCGCGGCCGGCTCGTCGACGGGCCCCTCGAGCCCGATCCGGCCCTTCCGGGGAGCCAGGCATGACAGAGCGACCCGAGCCGCGCGACGGGGTGGTGCCCGCCCGCCCGGAGCTCGGCGGCGGTGCCGCCACCCCGTCCTACGCGCTCCCCGACGGCGCCCCGACCGGCCTGCCGGGGGACCCCGTCCCTATCCCGATCGGGTCCGGCTGGTTCGCCTGGGGGGCCCGGACCTACGTGATGGGCATCCTCAACGTGACCGCCGACTCCTTCTCCGGCGACGGCCTGCTGGCGGAGACGGACGATCCGGTCGCCGCGGCAGGGTCGATCGGCGCCGCGATGGTCGCGGCGGGCGCCGACATCCTGGACGTGGGCGGCGAGTCCACCCGGCCGGGCCACGCGCCGGTCGACGAGGCGACCGAGCGGGACCGTGTCGTGCCGGTGGTCCGGGCTCTCCGGGCGACCCATCCCGGGGTCCCGATCTCCGTCGACACCACGAAGGCCTCGGTCGCCACCGCGGCCATCGACGCGGGCGCGGACCTCGTCAACGACGTCGCCGCCACCACTCCGGCCACGGACCTGCTCCGCGTCGTGGCCGAGCGCGGCGTGCCCGTCGTCCTGATGCACGATCGACCCGAGGCGCGCTACCGCAACGTGGTCGCCGAGGTGCTCGCCGATCTGCAGCGGGCGATCGACCGGGCTCTCGCAGCTGGCGTGGCCTGGGAGCGGATCATCGTCGATCCCGGCTTCGGCTTCGGCAAGACGCCGGCCCACAACCTCGTCCTGCTCCGCGAGCTGTCGACCTTGCGGACCCTGCGTCGCCCCATCCTGCTCGGCACCTCCCGGAAGTCGACCCTCGGCAAGCTCCTGGACCTGCCCCCGGAGGAGCGCCTGGAGGCGACGCTGGCGACGACGGCCCTGGCGGTGGCGGCCGGCGTGGACCTCGTCCGGGTGCACGACGTTGGGCCGAACGTCCGTGTCGCCCGGGTCGCCGACGCGATCGTTCGTGGCGGCCATCCACTCGAGATCGGGGGGCCGGGCTGATGGACCGGGTGTTCGTCCGGGGCATCCTCGTGGACGGACGCCACGGCGTCGAGGCGGCCGAGCGGGCCGCCCCGCAGCCCTTCCAGGTGGACGTGGAGCTGCTGCTCGACCTCGCCCCGGCCGGGCGCGACGACGACCTGGAGCGGACCGCCGACTACGCCGCCGTCGACCGCGAGGTCCGGCGGGTCGTGACGACGACGAGCTTCCGGCTCGTCGAGGCGCTGGCCGAGGCGATCGCGAAGGCGCTCCTGGCCGGCTTCCCGGCCGAGGAGGCCATCGTCCGCGTCACCAAGCCGGCGGTCCGGCTGGCCGGGCCGTTCGCGTCCGCCGGTGTCGAGATCAGGCGTGTCCGCCGCCCGGGCGATGCGGGCTAGAGGTCGGCCGGTCGAGTCCCCAGCATGACCTCGACGGTCAGCTGCTGGCCGTCGCGCAGGACCGTCATCTCGATGCTGTCCCCCGGCGCGAACTGGCTGACGACCGCATCGAGCGGATGCTCGGCGTCGAGGGTGACGCCACCCACGCTGACGACGATGTCCCCGCTCCGCAGTCCCGCCTGGTCCGCTGGCCCGCCGGGAACGACGCCGTAGGCGGTCCCGCCGTTGGGGCTCTCGGCGTCGTCGGCGATGAGCGCGCCGTTCTCGACCTCGAGGCCCTCGCGCTCGACGACCCGCAGGTCGATCGTCTCGAAGCGGACCCCGATGTACGGGCGGGCGAGCTCCTCGCCGGCCACGGCCTGGCGCATGATCGGCTTGGCCAGGTCGATCGGGATGGCGAAGCCGATCCCCTCGGCCGACGTGGCGATCGCGGTGTTGATGCCGATGACGTTGCCACCCGAGTCCAGGAGCGGCCCGCCGCTGTTCCCGGGGTTGATGGCGGTGTCGGTCTGGAGGAGGTTGCTGAGCTGGCCGCCGTCCACCCGGATCGTCCGGCCGCTGGCCGAGAGGATCCCGGCCGTCACCGAGTTGCTGTACGTCCCGAGCGGGCTGCCGATGGCGATGGTGAGCTGCCCGGTGCGGAGCGTCTCCGATTCGCCCAGCGGCACCGTGGGGAGGCCCGACGCCTCGATCTTCACGATGGCGAGGTCGGTCAGTGTGTCGATGCCGTAGATGGTGCCCTCGAACTGGCGTCCGTCGGCGAGCTCGACGGTGAGCCCGTCGCTCGCATCCACCACGTGCCGGTTCGTGAGGATCCAGCCGGACGCGTCGAAGATGAAGCCGGACCCGACGCCCCGCTCCGGGATGGCGAGCGGGTCGGTGACCGTCTCACCGGTCGTGGAGGTGATCTGGACGACCGCGGGTCCGGCGCTCGCCGCGACGTCGATCACCGCCGACGACTCGTCGATGGCCACGGGCTGGCGGGTCGCGGCGGGCTCCACCGCGGGCTCCGAGGTCGTCGGGGTCGGCTCGTCAAGGGCGCCGCTCGCCTGGAGGGCGATGACCGTGCCGCCCGAGGCGAGCACGGCCGAGAGGAGGGACGCGGCCAGGACCGTCCCCACCCCGGCCCCGCGACGCTCTGCCCGGACCGGGGCCACCGGGGCGGTCGTCGGGCTGGGATCGAACCAGGAGCGGGCCGGCGGGGCCTGGTAGCTGGGCCGCGCCCAGTCCGGTCGCGGGTCGGGGTCGGGGGAGTAGCGGCCGGCCGCGGCGGGCTGCTGGGGCGCTTCGGGATCGCTCCAGGGCTCCGGAGAGCCGCTTTGGGGCGTGTCCGGCGACGGCACCGGGTCGGACTGGGGGTCGTACGGGTCGGTCATGTCGGCGGCAGGTCCGTTGTGCTCGATGTGGTGGTCGGATCCGCGGCGGAACCGCTGGCTTCGCTCATGGTGCCCGATGCTCCGTTCAGGGTGGGCGCACCCGGAGGTGAAGTCTTCTGAACCTCGGGCCCGTCTTCCTCTTCGTGCGGGACGTCGGTCGGGATGACCGTTCGGGGATCGCGGGGCAGGAGCACGGCGAAGACCGAGCCCTTCCCCGGGCGGCTCCAGACCGTGATCCGGCCGCCGTGCATGTCCACGATCGACTTCACGATGGCGAGTCCGAGGCCGCTCCCGGTGCTGCGGGCCTCCGCCGCCCCGGTGCCCCGGTAGAACCGCTCGAAGACGTGCGGGAGCTCATCCGGCGAGATCCCGACGCCCGTGTCGCGGACCTCGATGCGGGCTCCGTCGTCGTGCGGCACCAGGGCCACCACGACCTCCCCGCCGCTCGGGGTGAACTTGACGGCGTTGCCGACGAGGTTGGACACCACCTGGCCGATCCGATGCGCGTCGTGCTGGACCCGGACCGGGTGGTCCGGCACGCGGATGTCGAGCCGGACGCCGCGCCGCTCGGCCGCCCCGCCGACCTGCTCCGCGCCCGACTCGACGGCGGCCCGGAGGTCGTCCGGCCGGAGCTCGAGCAGGACCAGGCCCGAGTCGAGCTTCGAGAGCTCCAGGAGGTTCTGGGCGAGCCAGTCGAGCCGGGCGAGCTGCTGGGCGCTCGAGCCCAGGAACTCGGATCGCGTCGCCGGGTCCTCGCCGGCCGGTCCCTGGAGGAGCTCGGTGAACGTCCGGAGGGCGGCGATCGGGGTCCGCAGCTCGTGCGACACGTCGGCCAGGAACTCCCGGCTGCGGTCGCGGTCCTGGCGGATGATGTCGATGCTCTCCTCGAGGCGGCCGGCCATCTTGTTGAACTGTCGAGAGAGCTCACCGATCTCGGCGCTGCCGGCGGATGCCTCGGCCTGCGAGACGCGGCGGGAGAGGTCCCCCTCGGCCATCCGCCGCGAGGCTTCGGTGAGGCGGCGCAGCGGTGTCGCGAACCGACCGGCCAGGAAGGCGGCGACGACGATTGAGGCGGCCACGCCGATCGCGCCGATGACCAGCAGGAGGGCCGTGACGGTCGCCACGGACGACGCCCGGAAGGTGTACGGGTCGGACAGCGTGACCCGCAGGCCGTACTGGTAGCCGGCATCGTTCCTCAGGCTCCACGAGTTCGAGTAGCTGAGCCGCTCCCGCGACTGGCCCGGCTCCGGCTCCGCGGTGAGCGTCCCGAGGAACGTCCCGTTGAGGGCACCGTCCACGCCGACGCTCCCGGCTCCATCGAGGAACGGCTGCCCCAGGACGAGCTCCACGTTGGCCAGGGCGATCCGGTTCGCCAGCACGTCGCGGAAGTTCGGCGCCCCCAGGGCGACCACCACCCTCGGTACGACGAGGTCGTCCCCCATGATGACCGGCGAGCTGGGAGCCGCCTCCTCCACCTGGAAGGCGACGATCGACGCCACGTTGAGGGCCCGATTGGCCAGGCTGATCCGCTCCTGCTCGAGGAAGTAGTCGTCGAGCCGGTTGAGGACGAGTCCCGCGACGAGGACGAGGGTCAGGGTCGTCACGCCGACGAACCCCAGCGTCAGGCGGCCCTGGAAGGTCCGCGGCAGGATCCGCCCACGGAGGCGGGGACGGCGGCGGGGCCCCGGGACGGGCTCAGCGCTCGGCGAAGGCGTAGCCGGCTCCTCGGACGGTCAGCACGAACTCGGGCTGCGAGGGGTCGTCCTCGACCTTGTCGCGCAGGTGGCTCACGTGGACGTTGATCGTCTTCTCGTCCTGGTCGAGCGCCTCGTAGTCGCGGAGGAGCTCCAGCAGCTCCCTCCGGCTGAAGACCCGGCCGGGACGGCTGGCCAGGTGCCGCAGGATCTCGAACTCGGTCGTCGTCAGCGAGATGCGCCGCGAGCCGCGGGCGACGCGCCGCCGCTCGAGGTCGATGACCAGGTCGCGGTGGCGGATGACCCGGCCCCCCGAAGCATCGGCAAGATCGCCGTAGGCGCGTCGAAGGAGCGCCCGGATCCGGCTCAGGAGCTCGCGAAGCGAGAAGGGCTTCGTCAGGTAGTCGTCGGCGCCGAGCTCGAGCCCGACCACCTTGTCGAGCTCGTCGTCGCGGGCCGTCAGCATCAGGACGGGTGCCTTGGAGCCGGCCGCCCGGAGGCGCCGCAGGACCTCGAAGCCGTCCATGTCCGGCAGTCGGACGTCGAGGACCACGAGATCGGGGGCCAGCGTGGTCGCGTGCTCGAGGCCCTCTGGCCCTGTTCCGGCGACCGCGACGTCGTAGCCCTCCTGCTGGAGGGCGAACTGGATGCCCCGGGCTACGGGCGCCTCGTCTTCGACGATCAGGATGGTGGCCGCCATGGCGGGCCGATGATACCCGCCTCCGGGGGAGGAGGCCGCCGGCTGTGCTACCCTCTATCGTCCCGAAGACCCGGCGTCCTCGCGCGCTGCCGCGCCATGTGGCCTGCCCGCCCGGCCGACCGGACAACGTCGCCCCAATCGAAGGATCGCCCCGATGACCACCGACCGCCCCGCTCTCGCCGCCGACAGCCGTGAGATCACGGGCAAGGCCGTCGCCCATCTGCGCCGCGGCGGCAAGCTCCCCGCCGTCGTCTACGGCCACGGCGTCGCGTCGACGTCGCTCACGGTCGACGCCCATGACTTCGAGCTGCTGCGTCGCAGCGTCGGCGCCAACGCGATCGTCGACCTGTCGATCGACGGCAAGAAGGCCAAGCCGGTCCTGATCCACCAGGTCCAGGTCCATCCGGTCACCCGTCGGACCCTCCACGTCGACCTCTACCAGGTCAAGATGACGGAGGAGCTCACGGTCGACGTGCCGCTCGTGCCGGTCGGCGAGGCGCCGGCCGTCGATCTCGGCGGGACCTACCTCCAGCTCCTGGACACGGTCAAGGTCAAGGCGCTGCCCGACAAGCTCCCGCAGACGCTCGTGGTGCCGAACGATCGCCTCGTCGACTACGACGCGGTCCTCCATGTGCGCGACCTCGAGATCCCGGCCGACGTGACACTCGTCACCGATCCCGAGGAGGTGCTCGCCAAGGTCATGCCGCCTCGCGTCGAGCTCGAGCCGACCGAGGTCGAGGCCGCCGAGGGCGAGGCCGCCGAGGGCGAGGCCGCCGAGGAGGGCGCCGAGGAGGGCGCCGCGACCTCGGCCGACGGCGAGGGCTCCGAGGGCTGATCCTCAGCCCGGACGCCGCGCGAAGGCGCGAACGACCGGGGCCCGCCACTCGAACGCATCCGCCGGAAGATCGACCAGGCGGCGACGGACCTCAGCCTCGAGTCGCCTCCGATCGAGCCGACCGAGCGACCGGAAGACATCGTGCGCGTCGTACGCCACGAGGAACCGCAGGTAGCTCTCGGGCGACCAGCGGTGGACGAGCGTCCCGGTCCGGGTCCGGACGCGATCGAACCCGCAGCGGCGCAGCTGGGCGGCCAGGGCCGCTGCCGACGGCGGGTCCCCGCTTCGCGCGTCCTCCGCCACGTCCTCCTCGTCGAGCTCGAGCGCGTCGAGGGCCGCCTCGAAGGCCATCTCCGGCTCGAATGGCGTGTCGTCGGCCAGCCAGGTCACCAGGCCCAGCGTCCCCCCGGGCTCCAGCACCCGGTGCGCCTCGCGGAGGGCGGCCGGGCGATCGGGGACCAGCTGGTAGACGAAGGACGAGACGGCAAGGTCGAAGCTGCCGTCCGGGTAGGGGAGGCGCTCGGCGAGGGCGGCGCACCACTCGATCCTCCGGAGCCCCGCCGGTGAGAGCGCCCGGGCGGCGGTGCCGCGGGCCTCGGCGAGCATGCCGGCCGAGCCGTCGACCGCGACGACGCGGGCGGTCGGCCACCGCGTCACCGCGGAGCGGGTGAGGGTCCCGGTCCCGACCCCGACGTCCAGGACCCGTCGCGGCATGTGGCCACCGAGCTCGAGATCCAGCGCGTCGAGCATGGCGAGCGCGGTCGGCGCGAGGACTGGCGCCCAGTGGGTCTCGTAGGCCCTGGCGTGGCGGTCGTAGCGGGCCGTGATCGTCATGGCGAGCCCCATCCTGCCACTCCGGGGGTTCGGTCCGTTCGGCCCGCGACTTCGGTTCCCCGGCCGCTCGCCCGGCGGGGACGGGGCATCCACCATGGCGGACAGGTCGGTGGCAGGTGCCCCTGACCGCTTGGAGGTCTCTCGGATGAAACGGATCCTCGTGGCCTACGACGGCGGAGATCCGGCGAAGCGGGCACTCGACACGGCCATCGAGCTTGCCCGGGCGTTCCACGCATCGGTCGACGTCGTCAGCGTCGTTCCCTATCACCCCGGTCGCTCACCGGTCGATCCCTGGGATGACCGGGAGCTCCATGCCACCGAGCTGCTCGAGGCGAAGGAGCGTCTCGTGGCGGCCGGTCTCACGCCGCAGCTCTACGAGCCCGCCGGCGATCCGGCCAAGACGATCGAGCTCATCGCCAGCGAGCACGAGTACGACACGATCGTCCTCGGCTCCCGGGGACTCAGCGCGCTCGAGCGCGTGCTCCAGGGCAGCGTGTCCGAGCACGTCGTCACCCACAGCGGGGCGACGGTCATCGTCACCCACTGAGCCGCGTCACCTGACGGGGGGCGCGAACGAGCCCGGGGCGCTCGCCCCGGGCTCATCGGTGCCGATCGGAGGTGGCGGCCGGCAGCTCAGTCGGCCGGCGTGGCGGGCAGCGTGGCGGCCGGGGGCGCCGGCGGGGTCGTGGGTCGGGTCGGACGGCGCAGGAGCCCGGCTCGGCGCAGCAGGAAGGCGACCATCAGGAGCACGAGGCCCCCGACGAGCAGGAAGGGCAGCCACACGATGACGAACCAGATCGCCGCCGTGGCGACGCCCTGCAGGGCCCCGACCAGGCTGGCCGCGGCCTCGTCGATGATCGTGGCGGGGTCCCAGCCCTTGGCCGTCTGGGCGACCGCGACGACCTCCACGACATAGGTCGCGGTCAGGGTCGCCAGGTCGGCCTGGTCCTCGACCAGGGCCTTCTGGGCCTCCAGCTGCTCGATCTGCTCGCGCGTCGCCGTGAGCTCCCGCTGGACCTCGAGCACGTCGGTGATCTTCGTCGCCTTCTCGAGGATCCCCACGAGGGCCGTCTCGCTGGCGCGCAGGTTCCGGATGCGCGCCTCCAGGTCGACGATCTGGGCGGTCACCTCGACGGACTCGGTCCGCTCGTCGACGACCTCCGTCGCCACGTTCCGGAGGGCCGCCAGGGCGTCCTCCCAGCGCTCGACGGGCACCCGGTAGGTCACCGTGGCGGAGGCCATCGCCTCGTCGTTCACCTGGTTCGAGGCACCGACGTAGCCGCCCATCGCAGCGATCCGAGCCTCGGCCGATCGGACCGCGGCGTCGATGGCATCCACCCGGAGCGTCAGCCAGCCGGTCCGCACGACCCTGGCATCGTCCCGGGCGACCGCGGACGCCGTGTCGTAGGCCGCGGATCCCTCACCGCTCGCCCGGTCCACCCCGGTCTCCGGGATCGCCACCGGGGCGGGCTCCTCGGGGGCCCCGCCCACGTCCGACCCCACGGGGCCCAGGAGCTGCGCACCGCCGCTGCAGGCGGCGACGACGAGCGCGAGCGCCGCGGTGGCCACCGCTCCGGTCCGTCTCCTGGTCCATCCGCGGGCGATCCGTTCGAGCGCATCCATGGCTCGCCTCCGGTCGTTGCTGCCTCTCCCACCCGGCTGACCGTGCCGGCCCCGCCCTGACGCTGGCGACGGTCCGGGGGTTCCCGTGGACCGGGCGAGGGCCGGCGATCCCGCCGGGACCGATCCGGTCGGAGGCGCGCCACGACGGGTCTACACTCGACCGATGCGACTGCCGTTCCAGCCCACCCTGGAGCCGATGCTTGCGAAGGCCGCCGCGGACCTGCCCGAGGGCGATGGCTGGCTCTACGAGCCGAAATGGGACGGCTTCCGGGCGATCGTCTTCCGGGACGGCGACGACGTGCTGACCCAGAGCCGCGACCTCAAGCCCCTGGACCGCTACTTCCCGGAGCTGGCCGAGCCGCTGCGGGCGAACCTCCCGCTCCGCTGCGTCGTCGACGGGGAGATCGTGATCGCCCGCGACGGCGCCCTTGACTTCGAGGCGCTCCTGCTCCGGATCCACCCGGCCGAGTCGCGGGTCCGCCTCCTCGCGTCGGAGGCACCGGCCTCCTTCGTCGCCTGGGACCTGCTCGCGCTCGACGACCAGGATCTCCGGTCGGCCCCCCAGGGCGAGCGGCGGGGCCGCCTGGCCGAGGTCCTCGACGGCGCGAAGCCGCCCGTCCACCTCACGCCGGCCACCACGGACCGGAGCCTCGCCGCGGACTGGTTCGAGCGGTTCGAGGGAGCGGGTCTCGACGGGGTGGTGGCCAAGCGCCTCGACGGCCCGTACCTGCCCGGCAAGCGGGCGATGATCAAGGTGAAGCACGCTCGCACCGCGGACTGCGTGGTGGCCGGCTTCCGCTGGCACAAGAACGGCCCCGGGACGCACGTCGGGTCACTCCTGCTGGGGCTGTACGACGACGCGGGCGATCTGCACCACGTCGGGGTGACCTCCTCCTTCACGTGGGAGCGCCGCGCCGAGCTCGTCGCCGAGCTGGCCCCGCTCCGCCAACGAGCCCTCGAGGGGCATCCCTGGGCCGAGTGGGCGGAATGGGCCGGGATGGGCGCGGCCGACGCGTCGGGCCAGCGCCTGCCGGGTGCCTCCAGTCGCTGGAACCGCGGCAAGGACCTCTCCTGGGAGCCGCTCCGGATCGAGCGTGTGTGCGAGGTCGCCTACGACCACCTCCAGGGGGACCGCTTCCGCCACGCCACGACGTTCCGGCGCTGGCGGCCCGACAAGATGCCGGCCGATTGCCGCTACGACCAGCTGGAGGTCACGCCGGCCTTCGAGCTCGCCCGGATCTTCGGAACGGACGGATAGCCCTGGACCCGGCGGAGGTGAGCGGGCGTCCGATGGCGGCAACGACCGACCGCACGGAGCGTCTACCGGACGTGGAGGCCACTCGATGATGCCGTCATGGCCGGGGGAGCGCGAGCAGGGTCACCTGGGTGATCCGAGCCCTCGTCCGCCCATATCCGATCCCC
>DATHYZ010000157.1:0-6388 GCA_035458865.1 Candidatus Limnocylindrales bacterium | reverse complement strand
CTCGGCCAGCGAGAACCCGGTATCGTCGCGGAGCCGCCGGATGGAGTTGAGCCGCTCCAGGTCGGACGCGTCGTAGAGCCGATACGCGCCGTCGGATCGCGCCGCCGGCTGGAGCAGTCCGAGCTCCTCGTAGTAGCGGATCGCCCGCGCGGTCAGGCCGGTCTCGGCGGCTACCTCGCGGATGTGGAGAAGGTCGTTCTCGGCAGGCGGGTCGTTGTCGGCGGGCGTCGATGGGGGCACGTGCCAAGCATACTCAACCTTTACGTTTGCGTAAAGGTAAAGGTTTGGGGGATCGGCCGTCGGGCCGAGCGGCCGTCGGATCCGGGGGGCTCGACGCACGTCGGACTGCTACGCTCGCGCCATGAGCACGATCCCCGATGCAGCTCCCTGGGAGCGACGGTTCCGGACGACCCTCCTGGGGTTCCCGACATGGTCGGCGGCCGCCCCCGACCACCTCGTCGGCTGGTCGACGGAGAGCGGCTCGTACCAGGTGCACGCCTGGGATGCCCGTACCGGCGAGCGTCGCCAGCTGAGCGATGAACCGGTCGGGGTGACCGAGGCGCATCCGACCGCGGACGGGACCGGCGTGGTCTGGCTGGCCGACCCGACCGGCGACGAGGCGGGTCGGTTCGTCGTCACCCCGTGGTCGGGCGGCCCCACCCGCCCCTTCCTCGACGACCTGCCCCACGGCTGGAACGAAGGACTCTGCATCCGGCCGGATCGAGTGGCCGTCGCGATCTCGGACGGCGATGGGTTCGGCGTCTACGTCGCGGAGCCCGGCCAGGCGGCCCGGCGGCTCCTGCACAGCCGCGAGTCGCTGCGGATCGGCGGCGGAGGGATCTTCGGCAGCCTCGTCACCGACCGCGCCGGCCTCTCCGCGGACGGGACGCTCCTGGCCCTCGAGCATGCCGAGCACGGCGACCTGCTCCACCAGGCGCTCCGGGTCGTGGACGCGCGGACCGGGGTGACGGTCGGCGAGCTGGTCGATGCCGGCCGGGACCTGGCGGCGGCCGGCTGGTCGCCGCTCCCGGGCGACCAGCGACTGGCGATCGCCCACGAACGGGATGATCAGCGGGGGCCGGGCATCTGGGACCTCGCCACCGGCGAGATGACACCCCTGCCGACGGGGCTCCGGGGCTTCGTGGAACCGGTCGATTGGTGGCCCGACGGCAGCGCCCTCCTGCTCATCGAGCTGGTGGACGGCCGCGATCGAGTGCACCGGCTCCACCTGCCGACGATGCAGCTCGAGACGCTCGACACCCAGCCCGGCACGATCATCGGGGCGCGGGTCCGTCCCGACGGGACCGTCTGGTACCGCCACCAGTCGGGCGAGCACCCGCCGCGCATCCTCGCCGCCGGCCGGTCGGCGCCCATCCTCGAGGGTCCCGCGGCCGCTCCGGGCCGCCGCTACGTGGACTGGGCCTTCTCGAACCCGCACGGGGAGCAGATCCACGGCTTCCTCGTCGAGCCGGACGGCCCCGGGCCACACCCGACGATGCTCCACGTCCACGGCGGGCCGACCTGGCTCGACCTCGACGAGTGGGACCCGTGGGTCCAGGCGCTGGCCGACGCCGGGTTCCTCGTCGCGCTGGTGAACTACCGGGGCTCGGCCGGCCTCGGGCGCGAGTGGCGCGACCGTCTCATCGGCGACATCGGTCGCCCCGAGACCGAGGACCTCCTGGCCGGCCTCGACGACCTCATCGACCGAGGGGTCGCCGACCCGACGAGGACGGCCATCGGCGGCTGGTCGTGGGGCGGGTACCTCACGCTGTTCGCGGCCGGGACGCACCCGGACCGCTTCGTGGCGGGCGTCGCCGGGGTCCCCGTGGGCGACTACGCCGCGGCCTACCAGGACCTCTCGCCGCTCCTGCAGGCCTACGACCGCGCCCTCCTGGGCGGCGCGCCGTCCGAGGTCCCGGAGCTCGTGGCCGATCGCTCCCCGATCACCTACGTCGACGCCGTGCGGATCCCGCTCCTGATCCTGGCCGGCGAGAACGACAGCCGTTGCCCGCTGCGCCAGGTGATGAACTACGTGGAGCGCCTGCGGGCCCGCGGCGCCGACCACGAGCTGTACCTCTTCGGCACCGGCCACGGCTCGATGGTGATCGATGAGAACGTCCGCCAGGCGGGCCTCATCCTCGACTTCCTGGCCCGCCGGGTCCCGGGCGTCGAGCACCTTCCCCCGCCCACGGTCGGCCTGCCCCCGACGAGCCGGGGTTGATGCCAACGACGGCGTCGAGCGTGGCGGCGAGAGCAGCCCCGAAGGTGGAGGCGTCCGCCCCTCGGACACGGCGTCGCCCTTCGGCATGACCGGGCGGGACCGCGTCGTCGAGCGCGTCCGCCTCGCCGCCTACGCCTGGGCCGAGGACGACGCTCGCCTCCTGCTGGTCCGGCTGGCTCCGACCGAGGCGGGTGCCGGGCTCTGGATGCTGCCGGGCGGCGGGCTGGACTTCGGTGAGGACCCTGCGGACGGCGTGCTCCGTGAGCTGACCGAGGAGACCGGGCTCGTCGGCGCCGTGGAGGAGCTCCTGGCGGTGCGGTCGCGGGTGGCCGAGCCGGGCGAGACGCGCAGCGGCCACCGGATCCACGCCATCGCGGTCCTGTACCGGGTCTCGATCATCGGTGGCGAGCTCCGCGACGAGACCGATGAGTCCACGGACCGGGCCGCCTGGATACCGCTCGACGACCTGGAGGGGCTCCCGTCCACTCCCCTGCTCCACTGGGCCAGAGCGCGGATGGCTCCCTAGCCGAACGCCCAGCGCTGCTCGCCCGGGCGGCAGGGGTTGCCGCGGCCGAAGGCGATCTCGCCGGCGGTGACGTCGGCGACGCACCAGAAGACCGTCTTGGAGCCATCGCCGCCGGCGTCGTGGCGGCAGATGGCCGGCTGGGTGGCATGGTCCGAGATGAAGCGGCGCATCGCCACGAGGTCGACGCTGCCGGGCGCTGCCGTTCCCAGCAGCTCGGCCGCCCGGGCATGGCGGACCGCCGACCGCCGGGCGTACGCGGGGTCGCCCTCGAAGCGGGTCATCCGGTCGCAGGCGTAGTGGTTGGCGTGGGCCAGCCAGCCGCCGGACCCCAGGCCGGTCACCTCGGCGTCGGTCGCCGAGCCCTCGACGTTCGCGACGCCGCCGTCGGCGGTCGCGAAGACCGTGTTGTACGAGGAGGCGCGGTCGGCCCGCAGGGCCTTGCTCGTCGCCTCGTCCATCGTCCGGGCGGTCAGCTGCTCGCGGACCATCAGCAGTCGCGGCACGCCCACTCGCTCGTCGTTGGGCGAGAGCTCGTTGCCGGTCAGCGACAGCCCGGCGTCGTTCCAGCCGACGCTGATCCACGGCCCGATCCCGAGGCTGAAGACGACCGGCTCGCCGGGAACCCGCCACTCGACGGCGACGACCTCGTCCTCGGCGCGCGGCGAGAGGTCGTTGTCGTGGCCGACGATGACGTGGCCGTCGACGGTCAGCGGCGGCCCAGCGACAAGGTCCGTGCAGCGTCCCGCCACCGGCGCGGTGGCCTGCGACGGGCGGACGGTCCAGATCTCCTCGATCGAGGCGGCGAAGAGGGCCAGCGGGTCGACGCCGGCGCCCTCGGCCGCTCCATCGATCTCCTCGAGCAGCCAGGGTGTCGCGGCGCGAGTGACCTCTCGATAGCGCGACGCGAGCTCGAGCTGCTCGGCCAGGGTCCGGCCGCCGGGGATCGGTCCCTCGAAGGCGACGGCCCGGCGGAGGACTTCGGCAGTGGCCTCGCCGACCGCGCGACCCACCTCCCGGTGGCTCCCGGCAACGCGCAGGATCGGGATCGGGTCGGCGGCTGTGGCGTCGCGCCCCGGCCCCGCCGTCGTGGTCACTCCTGCTCGATCAGTCGAGCGTGAAGTCGTCGGGGTCCGCGTACGCCCCGGTGCGCTCCTTCTCGAGCTGCATCAGGACGTCGTTGAGCAGGCTCGACGCCCCGAAGCGGAAGCGCTCCGGCGTCATCCAGCGCGGCCCGAGGGTCTCGTAGAGGACGATCAGGTACTGGATCGCCTCCTTGGCGGTCCGGATGCCACCGGCCGGCTTCATCCCGACGGACCGCCCGGTCGCGGCCTCGAAGTCGCGGATCGCCTCGAGCATCACCAGCGTCACGGGCAGCGTGGCGGCCGGGCTCACCTTGCCGGTCGAGGTCTTGATGAAGTCGGCCCCGGCGGCCATCGCCAGGACCGAGGCCCGCCGCACGGCGTCATACGTGCCGAGCTCGCCCGTTTCGAGGATGACCTTGAGGTGGGCCTCGCCGGCCGCCTCCTTGATCGCGACGATCTCGTCGAAGACGGTCCGGTAGTCACCCGACAGGAAGGCGCCACGGTCGATGACCATGTCGACCTCGTCGGCGCCGGCGTCGACCGCCGCCCGGGTCTCGGCCAGCTTGAGGTCGAGGAAGGTCTGGCCCGACGGGAAGCCCGTCGCGACCGACGCCACCCGGACCTCGGATCCGCGGAGCGCGTCCTTCGCCTCGGCGACGAGGGCGGGGTACACGCAGATCGCCGCCACCGAGGGGATGGTCGGGTCGCCGGGCATGGGGCGGACCGCCTTGGCGCAGAGGGCCCTGACCTTGCCCGGGGTGTCCTTCCCCTCGAGCGTCGTGAGGTCGATCATCCGGACGGCCAGGTCGAGTGCCCAGACCTTGGACGCCCGCTTGATCGAGCGCTTCCTGAGGGCGTCGACGCGCTGGTCGGCGGCCACCTGGTCGACCGGGGTCACGCGTCCGAGCATCCCCGCGAGCGAGCCCGGCCTCGCATCCCAGGCGAGGATCAGCTCGTTCGCCCGAGTGCGTGCGGCGGAGTCGCGGGTGGAGGCAGCGGTCGTCATGGGACGGGAAGGATACACCCGCCCGTCGCGGCCGCCGCCCTCCGGGGCCGATCCCGCGGGGCTCAGGTGCCGGCGCGGTCCCGAGGCTTCGGGGGCAGGCGCCGCCCGTCGTCGACGAGGTACCAGCGGAACCAGTCGCGGACCTGGGCGAGGTTCGCCACCCGACGGAACGGTGTCCCCGAGCGCGTCAGCTCGTGCGTCTCCCCGGGGACTCGCATGAGCCGGACCGGTCGACGGAGCGACCGGAGGACGGTGAAGAGCGACTCGGCCTGGGCGATCGTGGTCCGCAGGTCATGCTCGGAGTGCTGGATGAGCAGCGGGGTGCGGATCGCGGTCGCGTAGGTCAGGGGCGAGATCCGGGCGAAGAGCCCGGGATCCTCCCACGGCGCCGCCCCGAACTCCATCCGCGCCCAGTCGCCGGAGGAGATGTCCCCGGTCAGCATCAGGGTCGACATGTCGCTGACCCCACGGCAGGTCATCGCGGCCCGGAACCGATGGTCGTGAGCGACGATCCAGGTCGTCAGGTAGCCGCCGTACGACCCGCCGGTGACCCCCAGGCGGGCGGGATCCGCACGCCCCTCGGCGACGAGCGCCTCGACGCCGGCCAGGACGTCGCGCATGGGTCCGTCGCCCCAGTCCCCGGCGTTCGCGGCATTGAAGGCCTGGCCGTAGCCCTCGGAGCCGCGGGGGTTCGCCGCGTACACCCCGATGCCCTGACCGGCGAGGACCTGCCACTCCCACATCGGCGCCCAGCCGTAGAGCGTGTGGGGGCCGCCGTGGATCTCGAGGACGAGGGGGGCGGGCCCGGCGGCGGATCGCGACCGTCGACCGGTCGCCGTGCCGGCCGCGATCGGCGGGTAGTACCAGCCCTGGATGCGACGTCCGTCGACCTCGGTCCAGCGCTCCTCGGGCTCGACGAGATCGACCCCGTCGAGGAGATCCCGGTGCAGGTCGGTCAGGCGGCGCGGCGCCAGCGGCCCGCGGACCCTGCCCGACGGGACGTCGAGGACGTGAAGGTCCGCCGGCGACGTCGCCGTCGCGATCAACAGCGCGACCCGTGTCGAGCCGCGCGGTCCCGGGGCCGCGTCGACCGAGGCGACGTAGTGTCGGCCCTCGGTCAGGCGATCGACCGCGCCGTCGGCCACGGCGATCCGCCACAGCTGGTAGGCGCCGTCGATCGGTGCCGTGACGAGGATCCACCGCCCGTCCGCCGTCGGCAGGAGCGGCGCCCCGGTCCCGGGCGAGAGGTCGCTGTTCATCGTCGAGCCGGGCATCAGGTCGTGCCGCCCACTCAGGTTCCGGCCGCCGTCGCGGCGGTCATCGGAGCCGTCGGCGGCGAAGAGCCAGATGTCCGCCCGGCTGCCGGCCCCGACCGGGAAGCGGTGACCGAGGACTGCCAGGGTGCGTCCGTCCGGGAGCCACGAGGGCGAGAAGAAGACACCCCCACCCCCGGTGATCCGGGTGATCCGACCCGTCGCGACATCGACGACCCAGACGTCGCTGCGAAAGCTGAGGTCGTCGCCGGTCCGGCGATCCGCGGCGAAGGCGATCCG
>DATHYZ010000156.1:0-8495 GCA_035458865.1 Candidatus Limnocylindrales bacterium | reverse complement strand
GTCGAGGACATCGTCCCGTACGTCGGCCGGACCGGGACGCTGACCCCGGTCGCCCACATGCGGCCGACCAAGGTCGCCGGCTCGACGGTCGCCCGGGCCACCCTCCACAACCTCGACGAGGTGCGCCGAAAGGATGTCCGGATCGGTGACTGGGTGATCCTCCAGAAGGCCGGGGACGTCATCCCCGAGGTCGTCCGGTCGCTGCCGGAGCGACGGACCGGGGACGAGCGCGAGTTCGAGATGCCGGCCGAGTGCCCGGTCTGCGGGACGCCGGTCGTCCGTGACGAGGGGGCCGTCCGCCACTACTGCCCGAACCTGCGCTGCCCGGCCCGGATCGGCCAGGAGCTGGGCCACTTCGCCGGTCGCGGCGGCATGGACATCGAGGGGGCCGGCTGGGTGGCCCTCTCACAGCTCATCGAGCGGGGCATGGTCAAGACGCGGGGCGACTTCTACCGGCTGTCGGTCGAGGACCTCGAGTCGCTCGAGCGGTTCGCCCGCAAGAGCGCCGAGAACCTCCACGCCGCGATCGAGCGTTCGCGACGGCGGCCGCTGGGCCGGATCCTCAATTCCCTCGGCATCCCCCAGATCGGGGAGCAGACGGCCATCGACCTGGCGACCTGGATCGCCGCCGAGCTGCCGCCGGGCGAGGACGAGCCGATGGGCGGCCCGGACGGCTGGCTGGCCAGGGTCGACACGCTCCTGCGGGCGACGGCTGCCGAGGCGCCCGAGCGGTTCGAGGAGGTTCCCGGGATCGGGGCGACGGTGGCCGCGGCGATCGCCGGCTACTTCACGGCCGAGGCGACCTCCGGGGTGCTGACCGACCTGGTCGAGGCCGGCGTCGAGCCTGAGCGACCGGTCGTCGTGCCCGTGGGTGAGGCGGCGGAGGGTCCGCTCGCTGGAAGGACCGTCGTGGTGACCGGCACGATCGAGGGCTTCAGCCGCCAGGAGGCCGAGGCGGCGGTTCGCGCGGCCGGTGGCCATCCTGCCGGCTCGGTCTCGAAGAAGACGGACTACGTCGTCGCCGGCCCGGGGGCGGGCTCCAAGCTGGCCAAGGCGCAGGACCTGGGGATCCCGGTCCTCGACGGTGACGGCTTCCGGCGTCTGCTGGCCGGGGAGGAGGTCGAAGGATGAGCGACGACGAGCCGCGGCTCGAGCGCGAGCCGCCCGCCTTCGAGCCGATGACCGACGCCGAGGCGGCCTTCGCGACCCGCCTGGCGGAGGACCTCGAGCGGGTCCTGGGCGAGGGGATCGTCGTCTCGGACGTCGAGCTGCATGGGGACGGTCCGGTCCGAGCCCACGTGGTCTGTCTTGCCGATGGCCGCATCCATGAGATCGACGCCGAGGCCGACGACGCCCTGGCGGTCTACCGCGAGGTCGTCCGCAGGGCCGCCGAGCTCCGGCTGGCCGCGGCATGGTGGAGGATCGTCGGTCCGACCTGAGGTCGGCGGGCCCATCCGTGCGCGTCCCTGCGCGCCCGTGCGACCATCACCGGCAGCCACGACCAGGAGGAGCGCCCGATGAGCAGCGACGCGACGGACCCGACCCCGGCCCGACGGCCGGTGTCCCGGTTCGAGCAGCTCGCCAAGGTCGTCCTCGTCATCGCGCTGGTCGTGGTGGCCGTCGCGGCCGGCTTCGTGATCCCCGCGACCGCCGACCAGGCGCCCGAGCGCCTGCCGCTCGCGATCGTCGCCGTGGTCCTGGCGGCGGCGCTGCCGACGCTGGCCCTGTTCGGCCTCCTCGTGGGGGCGCCGTGGCGCCGACCGGTAGCCGGCACGGCGCTCTGGTTCCTGGTGCTCTCGGGTCTGCTCGAGACCGTGACCCAGGGCGCCTCGGGGACTTTGAGCGTGCCGTTCCTGGCGATCACTGCGGTGTTCGTGCTGGCCGACCGGGCTCCTCGCCGGGTGGAGGGCTATGGCGGCATGCGGGCGCTCGCGGTCGGCCTCGGCGTGGCGGCCCTGGTCTGGTACCTGGTCGGACTCGCGCTGACGAGCTCGGCCTAGGGCTCAGCCGAGGGCGAAGCCCAGCTGGCCCCAGATCGCCTTGGGACGCCAGGAGAGCGGCGCGCCGCGGTGCATCCGGGCGACCCGGCGGTGCTCCTCCCAGCCACGCTCGAGGAGGCGCCGACGGCCGGTCTCGTTCTCCTCGAGCAGGCCGGCCCGGACCGGGTGACCCGGGCCGGCGTCGAGCAGGCGCGCGTCGAGGAGCGCCAGCGCGTCATCGGGCACGGGAGCGATGAGCGCGGCCCCATGCCAGCGCGCTCGGAGGAGGAACCCGCGCAGCGCTCCCACGGCGTCCTCCAGGACCAGGCCACCGGGCGTCCCGAGGCAGACCTCCAGGGTCGCCGAGCGATCCTCCCCGGTCACCTCTGCGTCGAGGGCGGCGATCGCCGGCAGGTCGTCGGCCCGGACCGGACGGACCTCGGGGTGCCGGGCCCCGGCGCCCCGGGCCACGCCGTCCCGCCCGAGCATCCGGTACCAGCTCACGGTCCCGAACCCGAGCCGCTCGTAGACGTGGGCACCCTCGGGCGTCGCGGCCAGGGCGAGCGTCCGGCAGCCGGCGGTCTCGAGCTGGTCGCAGACGGCCCGGCTCAGCTCCATGCCCAGGCCCTGGCGGCGCCGCTCGGGGACGACGTAGATCGTTCCCACCCAGCCCACGGTCCCATGCACGGTCCCGACGCCGGTGCCGACGATCGCGTCGCCCTCGACGGCGACGATGGGGCTGCAGGCCGGATGGTCCACGACGAACCGCCACCACGCCCGCCGGTCGCCCCAGTCGCCGCGCACGAGTGCCGCGGTGGCGCCGTCCACGTCGGCGGCGGTCATGGGTCGGATCCGCACGCTCATGCGCGGAGGGTAGCGGGTGGCCGGGCCCGGCACGGGCCGTCGGCTATCATCGCGCCCATGGCCACGCTCTCCCGTGCCGACGTCGAGCACGTCGCGTACCTCGCCCGCCTGGGGCTCAGCGAGGAGGAGCTCGCCCGCCTGGAGGGTCAGCTCAACCACATCCTCGACCAGTACGAGGTGCTCTCGCGGCTCGACACGACCGCCATCCCGCCGACCGCCCAGACGATCGAGCTCGAGAACATCCTGCGCGAGGACGTCAGTCGCCCGTCGCTCCCCCCGGAGGCGGTCACGGGCAACGCCGCCGAGACCATCGACGGGTTCGTCGTCGTCCCGGCCATCCTGGGCGGGGAGTGAGCGCCGAGGTGCCGTCCGGCCTCACCCGGGTGACGGCCCACGAGATGGCCGACCGGCTGCGCGACGGCTCCGTGAGCTCGCGGGAGCTGGCAGAGGCCCACCTCGCCGAGATCGACCGGACCGACCGGGCGCTCCACGCCTGGCTCGTGGTCGATCGCGAGGGAGCGCTCGCCGCCGCCGACGCGGCCGACGTCGCCCTGGCCGAGGCTCGACGGGACGGCGCGGCGGCCGTCGACGCGCTCCATCCCCTGCACGGGATCCCGGTGGCCCTCAAGGACCTCGTCTCGGTGGCCGGCGGCCCGTGCACCGCCGGGTCCAGGATCCTCGACGGGTATCGCGCCCCGTACGACGCCCACGTGACGGAGCGTCTGCGGGCCGCGGGGGCGGTGGTCCTGGGCAAGACGAACATGGACGAGTTCGCCATGGGATCGTCGACGGAGCACAGCGCCTACGGCCCGACCGCCAACCCCTGGGCCCTGGACCGGGTCCCCGGCGGCAGCAGCGGCGGCTCGTCGGCGGCGGTCGCGGCCTACCACGCGCCCCTCGGCATCGGCACCGACACCGGCGGTTCCATCCGCCAACCGGCCTCGCTGACCGGCGTCGTCGGGATGAAGCCCACCTATGGCCGGGTGAGCCGCTACGGGATCGTGGCATTCGCCTCGTCGCTCGACCAGATCGGGCCCTTCGCCCGCGACGCCCGGGACGCGGCCGCGCTGCTCCACGCGGTGGCCGGGCGCGACGACCGCGACTCGACGTCCTCGCCCGAGCCCGTGCCCGACGAGCTCCTCCATCTCCCCGCCTCGGACGACGAGGCCGCGTCGTCGCTCCGCGGGATGCGCCTGGGGCTGCCCCGTGAGTACTTCCTGCCAGGCATGGAACCGGGCGTGGAAGCGGCCGTGCGGGCGGCTGTCGCGGCCCTCGAGGCCGCCGGGGCGACGGTCGAGGAGGTGAGCCTGCCCCACACCGACTACGGCCTCGCCACGTACTACATCGTGGCGCCCGCCGAGGCCTCGGCGAACCTGGCCCGCTACGACGGGATCCGCTTCGGGCCCCGCCTCGGCGGAGACGCCGACGTGCTGGCCGGCTATCTCGCCACTCGCGGCCAGGGGTTCGGGCCAGAGGTGAAGCGCCGGATCATGCTCGGGACGTACGCGCTCTCGGCCGGCTACTACGACGCCTACTACCTCAAGGCCCAGAAGGTCCGGACCCTGATCAAGTCCGACTTCGATGCGATCTTCGCGTCGGGCATCGACGCCCTCGTCGCGCCGACGAGCGCGACGGTCGCCTTCCGGTTCGGCGCCCGGATGGCCGACCCGGTCTCGATGTACCTGTCGGACGCCTGCACCCTCCCGGTGAACATGGCGGGCCTGCCCGGGATCTCGGTCCCCGCGGGGCTCTCGGAGGGCCTGCCCGTGGGACTCCAGTTCATCGGCGGGCCCTGGCGGGAGCTGGAGCTGCTCCGCCTGGCCCGGGCCTACGAGGGGATCACCGCCGACGCCGACTGGCGCGGCCTGGAGCCCGCCGAGCTCGAGCTGGCCGCCGATCCGACCACCCCGACGCCCGCCGAACGCGTCGCGGCGCACGCCGCCGTCGAGTGAAGGAGCCCGCGATGTCGATCC
This sequence comes from Candidatus Limnocylindrales bacterium, assembly GCA_035458865.1. GTDB lineage: Bacteria > Chloroflexota > Limnocylindria > Limnocylindrales > CSP1-4 > DATHYZ01. The sequence goes on along the minus strand of DATHYZ010000156.1, from coordinate 3,679 downwards.
AGGAGCCCCGCCCGCCGCTGGCCGACCGAGCGCTCGCCGAGCGCGTCCGGTCCGTGCCGCCGTCCGGCATCCGGCGGTTCTTCGACATCCTCGCCACGATGGACGACGTCATCAGCCTGGGCGTGGGGGAGCCCGACTTCGACACGCCCCGGGAGATCGTGGAGGCCGGCGTCGAGAGCCTTCGCGAGGGACGGACCCACTACACGAGCAACTACGGCACCCTCGAGCTGCGCCGGGCCCTGGCCGACCACCTCGAGCGGCGCTACGGCGTCCGGTACGACCCGGCGACCGAGATCCTCGTCACGGTCGGCGCCTCCGAGGCCGTCGATCTGGCCCTCCGCGCGACCTGCGACCCCGGTGACGAGGTCATCCTCCACGAGCCGTCGTACGTGGCCTACGTGCCGGCCGTGGTCTTCGCCGGCGGGGTCGTCCGCCATGTCCCTACCCGCCTCGAGGACGACTTCGCGCTCGACCCGACGGCCGTCGAGGCGGCCATCCCGCCGCGGACCAAGGCCCTCTTCCTGGGCTATCCCTGCAACCCCACCGGCGCGGTCCTGCCGCCGGACGTCCAGGACCAGCTCGCCGACATCGCCGAGCGGCACGACCTGCTCGTCTACAGCGACGAGATCTACGACCGCCTGGCCTACGGGACGTACACCCATCGCGCGTTCAGCGCCCTGCCCGGGATGCGGGAGCGGACGATCCTGATGGGCGGGTTCTCCAAGGCCTACGCCATGACCGGCTGGCGGGTCGGCTGGCTGTGCGCCCCGGCGCCGATCCTCGAGGGCGTCGTCAAGGTCCACCAGTACGGGATCATGTCGGCTCCGACGACCGCCCAGGACGCGGCCCTCGTCGCCCTCCGCGACGGCGAGCCGGCCGTGGAGGCGATGGTCGCGGAGTACGACCGCCGCCGTCGGCTGCTCGTGGACGGGCTCAACGCGATCGGCCTCGACACCTTCGAGCCGCGCGGGGCCTTCTACGCGTTCCCGCGGATCTCCTCGACCGGCCTCGACAGCGAGACCTTCACCGAGCGGCTGCTCACCGAGGAGCGCGTCGCGGTCGTCCCCGGCGGCGCCTTCGGGCCCTCCGGAGAGGGTCATGTGCGGATGTGCTACGCGACGTCCTACGAGCAGCTCGAGGAGGCCCTGCGACGGCTCGGCCGCTTCGTCGAGCGGGTCCGGGCCGAGACGGCCGGGATCGGCGCGGGCCGCGGCGCATGACCGATCCTGCGGCGCTGCCGGCCGGTTCCGCGGCGCTGGACCGCTACGAGGCCGTCATCGGGATCGAGGTCCACTGCCAGCTGCGGACGGTCAGCAAGATGTTCTGTGGCTGCGCGACGGACTACGACGGAGCGGCGCCGAACACCCGGGTCTGCCCCGTCTGCCTCGGGCTGCCGGGTGCGCTGCCCACGATCAACCGCCGCGCCGTCGAGTACGTGATCGCGACCGGAGAGGCGATCGAGGCGACGATCCCGGCCACGACCCGCTGGGAGCGCAAGAACTACTTCTACCCGGACCTCCCGAAGGGCTACCAGATCAGCCAGTACGAGATCCCCCTGGCCGCCGCTGGCCGGCTGGTCGTCGACACGAGCGATGGACCGTTCGAGATCAGGATCCGGCGGGCCCATCTCGAGGAGGACACGGCCAAGCTCGTCCATTCCGAGGTCGGCAGCCGGCGGGTCTCGCTCGTGGACTTCAACCGCTCCGGCGCCCCGCTCATGGAGATCGTCACCGAGCCCGACCTGCGGACCGCCGAGCAGGCCCGACGCTACGCCGAGGAGCTCCAGTTGCTCCTCCGCGCGATCGGGGCCTCCGACGCCGACATGGAGCGGGGGCAGATGCGGGTCGAGGCCAATGTCTCGATCCGGCCCCGAGGCAGCGACGCCTTCGGCACCCGGGTCGAGGTGAAGAACATGAACTCGTTCCGGGCGGTCGAGCGGGCGATCGGCTTCGAGATCGAGCGGCAGGCGGCGGCACTCGACGCGGGCGAGCCCCTGGTCCAGGAGACGCGCGGCTGGGACGACGGCCGCCAGGCGACCTACCGGATGCGGGTGAAGGAGACCTCCGACGACTACCGGTACTTCCCCGAGCCCGATCTGCCGCCGCTGACCGTCGACGCCGGATGGCTGGCCTCCATCCTGGGTCGACTCCCGGAGCTCCCGGGCGCTCGCCGAGCCCGCTCCCGCGATCAGCTCGGCCTCTCCGCGTACGACGCCGCAGTGCTCGTCGCCGACCCGGCCTATGTGACCGCCTTCGAGGCCATCCTGGCTGCCGACGGCGCGCTGCCGGCGAAGGAGGTCGCCAATCTCGTCACGGGCGACTACGGCCGAGCTGCCAAGGCGACGCCCGAGCGCGGGTCCGATGGCCTCGTGGGACGGGCCGCCGCCGCCGACCTGGCCGATCTCCTCCGACGCGTCCTGGCCGGGGAGCTCTCGCGGCCGAACGCTCGCGAGGTCTTCGACGAGCACGTCGCCAGCGGGGCGGCGGTGGCGGCCATCGTGGACGCGCGCGGGCTGCGGCAGATCTCCGACACGGACGCCCTGGGGGCGATCGTCGACGAGGTCCTGGCGGCCAACCCGGCGGCCGTGGCCGACTTCCGGGCCGGGAAGGCCCAGGCGGTCGGCTTCCTCGTCGGGCAGGTGATGAAGGCGACCCGCGGACAGGCCAACGCGGCGGTCGTCCAGGCGACGCTTCGGGAGCGGCTCGCCGGCGGAGAGGAGGGCTGACGTGGGGCCGTTGAACCTCGTCCTGTGGGGGATCGGGATCGTGCTCATCATGGTCGGCTACCTGCGGGCGCGAGAGCCATGGCGACGCTACCAGGCGCTCAAGGCCGAGGACCGGAACATCGCCCGATACGAGGCCTGGCGAGGTGGTCCGCGCGCGGACGACAAGACCGGGGCGTCGGTGGCCATGGACCTGCTCCGCCGCCAGGCGCGGATCGGCGCCGGGATCGCCCTCGTGGGGTTCGTCCTGATCTTCGTCGGCTTCCTCGTCCGCTGATCCGGGCGGACGCCGTGGCGGCGGCGTCGGTCAGGCGGGCCCGGACCCACCGACCCGAACGCCGTGCCGCCGGATCTCGATGGCGGTGCAACGATCCATCACCACCGCGAGGCCGCCGTCAGCGGCGATCCGGGCAGCGTCCCAGCTGACGATCCCCAGCTGCAGCCAGAGGCAGCCGGCGCCGGTAGCGACCGCCTCCTCGGCGTGCGGAGGGCACAGCTCCGCCCGCCGGAAGACGTCGACGATGTCGAAGGGCCCCGTCGCCTCGGTCGCCGCCGCCAGCGTCGGGTAGGCGGGCACGCCGAGGACCTCTCGCTCGCCCGGCTTGATCGGCACGCAGTCGAAGCCGGCGCGCAGCATCGTGGCCATGACGCCGTGGGATGGGCGCAGCGGGTTCGACGACGCGCCGATGACGGCGATCCGGCGCGCCGATCCGAGGACGGCGGCGATCCCGTCGTCGTCCAGCACGGGAACGGGCCCGCGCCCCTCCTGGAGGTCCAGGAAGGCTCGGGCCCGCTCCAGCTCGGCGCGGCGCTCGTCGGTCAGCCGCGGGATTCCTTGTCGTAGGGGATGCCGTCGGCGGCCGGCGGGATGGCCCGGCCCACGACGCCGGCCAGGATGATGATCGTGAGGATGTAGGGGAACATCCCGAAGATCTGGGCCGGCCAGGTCGCGATCCA
>DATHYZ010000155.1:0-4481 GCA_035458865.1 Candidatus Limnocylindrales bacterium | reverse complement strand
GTCGGTGAACCCGTACTTGACCGCGCCGGCCAGGTCCGCGTGACCGGGCCGGACCCGGGTGACCGGCCGGGCCCGCTTGTTCCCGCCCTCGGCGAGCGCAGCCAGCTCGGCAGCCTCCGCGTCGGAGAGCGCCTCGACCTGCATGACCCGGGTCCAGTTCTCCCAGTCCCGGTTGGCGATCGTCAGCAGGATCGGCGAGCCGATGGTGTGGCCGTGGCGCACGCCGGCGACGATCTCCGCCCGATCCTGTTCGATCGCCTGGCGAGCCCCCCTGCCGTAGCCGCGCTGGCGCCGGGCCAGGTCGGTCGCGATGGCCTCGACCGATACCGGCAGGCCGGCCGGGATGCCCTCGAGGATGACCCCCAGGCCCCGGCCGTGGGACTCGCCGGCGGTCAGGAAGCGGAGCCGTCCCATCTCGTCCTCAGCCGACCGCGGCCGAACCGCCCTCGGCGTCCTCCGGCAGCCCGGTCGGCTCGCCCTCGGCGGAGCGCACCCCGCCGGCGCGGGCCTGCGACAGCGCGGCCTGCATGACGTCGAGCGGGGCCGCCTGGCCGGTCCACAGGGTGAACGCGGCGGCGCCCTGGTGGAGCAGCATCTGCTCGCCGTTCGCGACCTGGCAGCCAGCGGCCTCGGCATCGCGCAGGAGGCGCGTCCGGCTGTAGATCAGGTCCAGGACGAACAGGTCCCCGGGGATCGCCTCGGCCGGTACCGGGCTCTCGGCCTCGTCCGCCAGGCCGATCGACGTCGCGTTCACCAGCAGCTTCGTCTTGGCCAGCTCGGCTTCGATGATCGACTCGTGCCAGGGCATCGCCCGGAGCTCCATGTGCGAGGCGCTTCGGCCGAAGTGGCGGACCAGGCCCTCGGCCCGGTGCAGGTGGCGGTTGAAGATGACGATCCGGAGGAAGCCCTCGGTGATCAGCGAGTGGACGACCGCCCGGGCGCCCCCGCCGGCCCCCAGGACGACGGCGTGGCGCGGCATCTTGTGGCGACCCACCAGCTGATCGAGGGCCACCTTGAAGCCGGTGACGTCGGTGTTGTGACCGACCAGCCGCTTGCCCTCGCGGGTCAGCGTGTTCACGGCTCCCGTGGCGTGCGCCTCCTCGGTCAGTCGGTCCATGAGCGGGACGACCCGCTCCTTGTGCGGGATGGTGACGTTGGCGCCAAGGAACTGGCTCGAGCGGAGCTCCTCGATCGCCGGAGCCAGCTGGATCGGCGGCCGGTCCCACAGCTCGTAGCGGGCCTTGATGCCGAGGGCGTCGAACGCGGCCTCGTGCATCGCGCCCGACAGGGAATGGGCGACCGGATGCCCGATGAGGACGACGCGCTTCGTCATGCTCCCACCCTTTCCAGCTCAGAGAAGAAGCCCGGGTAGCTGATCGCCGCGCTGGCCGGTCGGCCCACGGCGGTCGTCCCCCGGGCGATGAGGCCGGCGATGGCGAAGGTCATCGCCAGCCGGTGGTCGTCGAGGCTGTCGGTCGAGGCTCCCTCGAGCCGTCGTGGCCCCGTGATCCGGATGTCGTCCCCGCGGATCTCGATGGCGGCCCCCAGGGCGTCCAGCCCGGCGGCGATCCCGGCGAGGCGATCCGACTCCTTGTGTCGCAGCTCCCCGGCGCCGCGGATCACCGTGGTACCGCTGGCCTGGGTCGCCGCGAGGCAGAGGACCGGGATCTCGTCGATCGCGGCGGCCACGTCCTCGGGCCCGAGCTCCACGGCGCGCAGCTCGCTCGACCGAACGCTCAGGTCGGCCCGAGGCTCGCCGACCCCGTCGTCGGCGCCGGTCGTCGGTCGCTCCTCGATCCGGGCGCCCATCTCGATGAGGATGTCGACGACCGCTCGGCGGGTGGGGTTCACGCCGACCTCGCGGATCGTCAGCTCGGCGTCGGGGTGGATGGCGCCGGCGACCAGCCAGAAGGCGGCACCCGACACGTCCCCCGGGACCCGCTCGTCGATGGCTGTCACCCGCGCCCCTCCTTCCAGGCTCCACGCCACCGCGTTCGGTGCGCTCGCGTCGCCGGCCGTCCGGCGCTCGACCGCCACACCCCTGGCCCTGAGCATCCGCTCGGTGTGGTCCCGCGTCGGGACCGTCTCGCGAACGACGGTCCGGCCGTCCGCCGCCAGGGCGGCCAGGAGGATCGCCGACTTGACCTGGGCGCTCGGCACGGGCGTCGTCAGCTCGATGGCCCGGAGCGGGGTGCGCCCGACCACGGTCAGTGGTGGGAGGGTGTCGCCCCGGCGGGCATGGAGCTCGGCGCCCATGGCGCGAAGTGGCTCGATGATACGGGCCACCGGGCGCCGTCGCAACGAATCGTCGCCGTCCAGGACCGCGTAGCCGGGTCGGCCCGAGAGGATCCCGGCGACCAGGCGGAGGGTCGTGCCGGAATTGCCGCAATCGAGCACCCCGCCCGGCTCGACGAGCCCGTCGACGCCCGGCGAGGCGACCCGGTAGTCGACGGTGGCCGCGCCGCCGCCGTTCCGCTCGACCGTGGCCCCCAGCCCCGCCACGACGGCTGCGGTCGACCGCACGTCGGCGCCGTCACCGGCCCCGTGGATGTGGCTCTCGCCCGCCGCCAGGGCGGCGAGGAGCAGCGCCCGGTGACTGATCGACTTGTCGCCGGGGGGATGGATCTCGCCGCGCAGCCGGTCCACTGACCGGATCGCTGCGACCTCGACCCCGGCCTCGCCGTCCCCGCTCAATGCTTGCTCACCCCGCCCGGATCCACCGCCGCGGCGGCGCCCGGGTCCGGCCTCAGGGAGCGCACGTGATCGTGGATGGGGAGCAGCGCGGCCATCATGTCGGCGAACTGGGCGAGGTCGAGCTGCTGCTCGGCGTCGGAGAGCGCCTCGTCGGGCCGCGGATGGACCTCGACCATGACCCCGTCCGCTCCCACCGCCACGCCGCCGATGGCGAGCGGCTTCACGAGCCATCGCTTGCCCGTGGCGTGGGAGGGGTCCACGACGACCGGCAGGTGGGTCAAGCGGCGGAGGAGCGGAACCGCCGCCAGGTCCAGGGTGTTGCGGGTGTACGTCTCGAAGGTCCGGATCCCGCGCTCGCAGAGGATGACCGCGGGATTGCCGGAGCTCACGATGTACTCCGCGGCCATGAGCCACTCCTCGATCGTGGCGCCGTAGCCACGCTTGAGCATGACGGGACGGGCGACCCGCCCCACCGCGGTCAGCAGCGAGTAGTTCTGCATGTTCCGCGTCCCGATCTGGAGGATGTCGGCGTACTCGGCGACGATGTCGACCTGGTTCGGCTCCATGACCTCGGTGATCACGGGCAGCCCGATCTCCTCGCGGGCCTCGGCGAGGTAGCGGAGGCCCTCGACCCCGAGCCCCTGGAAGGAGTACGGGCTCGTCCGGGGCTTGAAGGCGCCGCCGCGGAGGACCGTCGCCCCGGCTGCCTTGACGCCCTCGGCCGTCTCCATCAGCTGCTCCCGGCTCTCGATGGAGCAGGGTCCCGCCATGACCGTCAGGGAGCCGTCGCCGATGACCGCGTCGCCCACGCGGATGACCGTGTCCTCGGCCTGGAACTCGCGCGAGGTCAGCTTGTAGGGCCGGCTGATCGGCGTGACCTTGGCGACGCCCGGCATCGCCTCGAGGCGCCGCATCAGGGGCTCCTTGTGGGCGCCGACCTCCCCGACGACCGCGATGACGGTCCGCTCGACGCCGACATGGTCGAAGGGGGTCATCCCCTCGGCCAGGATCTGGCTCTTGACCGCGAGGATCTCGGCCTCCCCGGCGGTCGGTGACATCACCACGAACATCGGCGGTCGTCCTTCTTCGGCGCAGTGTCGCGGGCCAACAAAAAAGCAGAGGCCTCGCCTCTGCTTCGCCCGGCACGACCCGCGCTCCCGGGTCCTAGGTTCCGGGAACGGTCATGCCGGGCTTGGAAAGTAGAAGCAGTGCGCCATCTCTGGCCTCGGACGATAGCCGACCCCGTTCGGCGGCGTCAATGCAGCGTGGTGCGCTGCCCGCCCGTGCGGTCCCGGGCCGCGGGCCTGGGAGGCGCACCGGACCTGACGGCAGCGGCGGCCCCGATCGGGTCCGATGCTAGAATGCGGCCGCGACGGAGAGGTCGCATAGAGGTCTAGTGCAGCGGTTTGCTAAACCGCCGAGTGGGGTAACCTGCTCCGAGGGTTCGAATCCCTCCCTCTCCGCCACCCCTCGTGCGCCCGTAGCTCAGTGGATAGAGCATCTGGTTGCGGACCAGAAGGTCGTGAGTTCGAGTCTCGCCGGGCGCGCCACTCTCCGTCAGACGTCGACGTCGCCCTGCGCACCTCGATCGGCGCGGATGGTCTCGACGTCGTAGTCATCGAGGACGCTGTCGACCGTCACGAGCGGTACACCCTCGAGCTGGGCCTGGGCGATGAGTAGCCGATCGAATGGATCGCGGTGGTGTCGCGGCAACGTCGAGACCTGCAGTGCGTGTGAATGGGTCACCGCCAGCGGCTCGACGTTCGTCCGCTGCATCCTCGACGGGA
>DATHYZ010000154.1:0-2964 GCA_035458865.1 Candidatus Limnocylindrales bacterium | reverse complement strand
GCCTCCCCGCGAGACCGCGACCGGCCTGCGCGTTGCCCCGACAGCATCCGGGACCGTGACGGTCGACGTGGCGGGCGCGGTCGTCGTCCGGATCGATGGAGCGGGACCGGCCGAGCTGGGGGCGATCGAACGACAGATCGGCCCATCGACCGAAGGGACGGGCCGCGAGCCTGACCTGGTCATCCGGTTCGAGGAGCGGATCCCCCGTGACGGAGGGCTTCGCCTCATCGGTGTCCACGATGCTGGGTTCACGGACGACAGGTTCCTGCTCCTTCGGGGCCGCCAGAAGTCGCCCGCGGTGGTGCAGGTGGGCTTCGATCCGGCCACTCACCCGATCGAGGTCGTCTGCGAGCGCGGTCTCCGATCGGTTCCGCTGCTGATCCCGCTCGTGAACCTGGCCGCCCTGCGGCGCGGGATCGTCCCGGTCCACGGCGCCCTGGTCGTCCACGAGGACCGGGGCATCCTGGTGGTCGGCTGGTCGAAGGGCGGCAAGACCGAGACCGTCCTGGCCTTCATGGATGCCGGGGCCTCGTTCGTCGGCGACGAGTGGGTCTACGTCCACCCCGACGGGACCGGGACGGGCATTCCGGAGCCGACGCGGATCTGGGACTGGCAGCTGAAGCAGTTCCCGGAGGTCCGAGGGCGGATCGAGCGGCGGACGAGAGCCCGCCTCTGGACGACCGGACACCTGGCCGATCTGCTGGCCCGGACGGCCTCGAGCCGGTCCGTGGGTCGCAGCGTCGTCGGCGATGTCGCCCGGCGAGGTGAGCCGATCGTCCGCGCCCAGGCGTCCGTCCAGCGCTTCCCTCGTCAGCTCTACGGGGCGGACCGGCTTCGTCCGTCGGCCCGGATCGACGTCGTCATGGCAGCGGTCAGCCGAGCGGACGAGCTGATCTCCCTTCGGGACGAGCCCCTGGAACGGCTGATCGATCGGATCGCCATCTCGAACGAGCACGAGCGACTCGACCTTCACGCCGCGATCGACAAGTACCGCTTCGCGTTCCCCGAGGCCCCGGTCCTGGACCCGGGCTCCCTCACCGACCGAGAGCGGGATCTCCTCCGGGGCGCCCTCGCCGGTCGACCGGGCTGGATCCTCGAGCATCCCTACCCGCCCGATATCCGGTCGCTGTACGTTGCGGCCCGGCCCGTGCTGAGGTCGACGTAGCGAGGGTGCTCGGACGCACCGCCGGGGTGGTGCGCGACGTCCACGGACCCGGCCGGGTCCCCTACACTCGTCGGCAGCGCCCCACCGGGGGAGGCGATCCGTGGCCTGCCTGGCCGTCGCGTCCGCCGAGCTCAGCCGGAGGACCACGCCCATCGTGTCAGGCCGCTCCAGTGTTTCGATCGATCCGGCGACCGCCCGCCGATCCGACCGATGACCACGATCGCCCTGGTGGGCCCGGATGGATCCGGGAAGACGACGATCGCCCGGCGGGTCGTCGAGGGCCGGCCGCGCGCCAGTCGCTACCGGTACATGGGAGTCAACCTCGAGACCGACGCCTCGGTGCTCCCCACGACCCGCCTGGTGCTCGAGCTCAAGCGGCGGCGGGGCGGGCGGCCGGACCTGACGGCCCGGTTCGAGCGCGCACCCCGGACCACCTCCCTCGCCCGGCGAACGGCCCGCGGGATCGTCGACGGGCTGCGCCTCGCGGTGTGGGTCTCCGAGGAGTGGTACCGCCAGGCGCTCGTGTGGAACGACGAGCGGGTGGGCCGCCTGGTCGTCATGGACCGGCACTTCCTGTGCGATGCCATAGCGACGGACGCGGCCGGCCCCGGCGATCGACCCTGGCCGAGCCGCCTCCACGGCGCGATGCTCCGTCGTCTCTACCCGAGGCCCGACCACGTCGTGATCCTGGACGTGCCCGTCGAGATGCTCCGGGCCCGCCGGCCCGATGACGATCCCGGCGACCTGGAACGGCGCCGAACGGCCTACCTGGGCCTCCTCGGGGCGATGCCCGGGACGCTCGTCGTGGATGCCGCCGCCCCCCTTGACGAGGTCGTCGGCCGCATCGCCACCCTCGCCGCGGGATGGTCGAGACCGGACGAAGCCGCCGGGCACCACACGGATGCCGCATCATTGGACAGCGAACCATGAAGATCCTCATCGCCAGCCAGATCGACGCCGACGCCCAGGCACACCTCGAGCAGGGACATGACGTCCGCTCGGTCGTCGGCCAGGGACAGGACGCGCTCGTCGAGGCGATCGTCGATCGCGAGGTCCTGGTCTTCCGGAGCGGCGTCTCCCTCGACCCGGGCACGCTCGGACGGGCTCGCGACCTGAAGCTGCTGGTCCGGGCTGGCTCCGGGCTGGACAACCTCGACATGGACTACGTGACGGGGCGCGGGATCGTGCTCGAGCGGATCCCCGGGCCGGGAGCCCAGGCCGTCGCCGAGCTGACCTTCGGCCTGCTCCTGGCGGCGGCGCGGAACATCCTCGTGGGCGATCGGCTCCTCCGCGACGGGCACTGGGCCAAGTCGAAGCTGACCGGCGACGGCCTGCGCGGCAAGCGACTCGGGATCGTCGGGATCGGCTCGATCGGCAGCCGGGTCGCTGAGCTTGGGATGGCCTGGGGGATGCGGCCGCTCGGGTGCGTCGAGCATCCCAGCGACGCCCGGGCGGCGGATCTCGCTGCTCGAGGCATCGAGCTGACCGACCTGGCTGGCACCCTCGAGGGCGCCGACTTCGTCACCATCCACGTGCCGCTCGACGACTCCACCCGGGGGCTGATCGGGGCCAACGAGCTCGGTCGGATGCGTCGGGGTAGCTATCTCGTGAACATCGCCCGCGGCGGGATCGTCGACGAGGCCGCGCTGCTCGCCGTCCTCGAGCGGAAGGACCCCCTCGTGGGCGCCGCGCTCGATGTCCACGTGGCCGAGGGCGAGGGCAAGGTCTCGCCGCTCGCCGGCCTGGACAACGTGGTCCTGACACCGCACATCGGCGCGGCGACCCGGGACGCGCAGCGT
>DATHYZ010000153.1:0-2971 GCA_035458865.1 Candidatus Limnocylindrales bacterium | reverse complement strand
CCGGCGGCGAGCAGCCAGCTCGTCGTGCTCTTGCCGTTCGTGGCCGAGACGAGGGCGATCGCCCGGCCCGCGGACAGCCGCTCCAGGGCGTGCGGATCGATGGCCAGGGCGACACCGCCGCTCACCGTCGCCCCGCGACCGCGCCCGAGTCGCCGTGACAGCCAGCCGGCAGCTCGCCCGGCCCGGAGCGCCAGGCGGGTCCGCGGGTCAAGGCCGGGCGGTGGGGCGGCCGGCGGCGGCGATGGAGTCTCGCGGGACATCGAGGCGGAGTGTACGCGCGACCGGCCGAGGGTGGCCTCGGCCCACCGGACATGCGACCATGCCCGACGCAGCCGCGGAGCCCGTGGGCCCGTGCGTCCCAGACCCATGAGACGGAGGGAGACGATGTTCAACCTTGAGGTCCAGCTCCGCCACCTGCACGGCGGGACGTCCGAGCCGATGGTCCGACGCGAGCACCACGGACCGGCCGACCATGACGTCGAGCGTGCCCTGGCGCGCGGCGGCCAGATCTGGCGCTGCGAGTCCTGCCAGGACGAGGTGGTCGTGCTCCCCAGCACCGGCGAGGCGACGCCCGACTCCGACCACTAGACGGAGCGCGCTCGCTCGGCATCGTGTGGGTCGGGGGGTCGCCGGGAGCTGTCGGGCAGCCGACATCCGACGCCGTTCGCGGGCGCCGATCCACCCAGCCGCCGAGGGGACGCCACAGGGGCGGTCGCAGCCGCCCGGAGTGCTCCGGCTGACAGCCTGGCGGTCGGTCGCCTGATCGCGCCCGTGAGCCGGGCGTGCGAAGGTGAACGGGCCGGAAGCGCAGGAGGATCGGATCGAAGCGAGCGATCCCGGCGTCGCGTCTTCTCAAGGGCGCACTCGGCAGGGGGGTGTGAGATGCACACCGAGGATCGCTACTTCATCGTCAGGCAACGGCACCAGGAGCGGGAGGCCCAGGCGCGCGAGGAGCGGCTGGCCAAGGTCGCTGCCGAGGCGCGACGCGCCCGGCGGGTCACCGAGGCGCCGCCTCGCACCCGGACGAGGCCGCCGACGTCCCACCGACCCCGGCTCGACTGGCTGGCGCGGATCGTCGGGGGCCTGATCCCTCGGCGCAGCCACCCGTCGGCGCGCGCCCACTGACCGACCGGGCAAGGGCGGCCGGACGCGCTGAGCCGACCCCGGGTCGCCCGCCCGGACCACGGGCCGGACGGGCCGACGGATCCGTCGTCCGGCCGCAGCCGTCACGCCGGACCCTGCGCTATACTCCCCCTCCGGCGTGGGGCTATAGCTCAGCTGGGAGAGCGTCTGAATGGCATTCAGAAGGTCCGGGGTTCGAATCCCCGTAGCTCCACCAATCCGCTGACACGCCGACCACCTCGACCCCCTGCCGGTTCGGCGGGGGGTCTTCGTTTCGCAGGGAGCAGGACCGTGACCGAGACCGTCGAGCCAGCCCCCGAAACCGGTGCCGCGGCCGTCGTGCGCGGGCGCATCGACCGCTATGAGCCGATCGCCATCGAGCCACGCTGGCAGGCGCGCTGGGACGAGCTCGGCCTCCACCGAACGGATCTGCGCGACGAGTCCCGGCCCGGGTACTACCTGCTGACGATGTACCCCTACCCGTCGGGCGACCTCCACATCGGCCACTGGTACATCAAGACCCCGACCGACGCCCTGGCTCGCTTCCGCCGGATGCACGGGTACAACGTCTTCCTGCCGATCGGCTTCGACGCCTTCGGGCTGCCGGCCGAGAACGCCGCCATCAAGAGCGGCCGCCACCCGGTCGAGTGGACGATGGCGAACATCGAGAACATGCGGCGCCAGCTTCGCTCGATGGGGGCGACGTTCGACTGGGATGCCGAGGTCGTCACCTGCGACCCGTCGTACTACCGCTGGAACCAGTGGCTCTTCCTGCGCTTCCTCGAGGCGGGCCTGGCGTATCGGGCGACCGCGGCCGTCGACTGGTGCCCGAACGACGGGACCCTCGCCCGCGAGCAGGTCGAGGGGACCGACCGGCGCTGCTGGCGCTGCGGCGAGGCGGTCGAGAAGCGCGACCTCGACCAGTGGTTCCTGCGGACGACCGCCTATGCCGACGAGCTGCTCGACTTCAGCGGGCTCGACTGGCCGGAGCCGGTCCGGATCATGCAGACGAACTGGATCGGCCGCTCCGAGGGCGGCGAGGTCGTCTTCCACGCCGCGCCCGACGAGCACCTCGAGGGCGGCGACGAGATCCGTGTCTTCACGACCCGCCCGGACACCCTGTTCGGGGCGACCTTCATGGTCCTCGCGCCCGAGCACCCGCTCGTGGAGCGGCTGACCTCGCCGGGCCAGCGCGAGGTGGTCCGGGCCTACGTCGAGCAGGCCGTCCGGGAGACGGAGATCGAGCGCCTCTCGACCGAGCGGGAGAAGACCGGCGTGCCCATCGGGGCCGACGCCATCAACCCCGTCAACGGCGAGCGCATCCCCATCTGGATCGCCGACTACGTCCTGGCCGGCTACGGCACCGGCGCGATCATGGCCGTGCCGGCCCACGACGAGCGTGACTTCGCCTTTGCCAGGGAGTTCGGGCTCGAGATCCGCGAGGTCATCCGACCGATGGACCGGGAGGGCCACGAAGGTGAGCTGACGGAGGCCTACGTCAGCAAGGCCGAGACCGATGTCCTCGTCAACTCCGGCCGCTACAACGGCATGTCCTCGCCCGATGCGATCCGGGCCATCGTCGCCGACCTCGAGGCGCGCGGCCTCGGCAAGTCCGCCGTGACCTACCGGATCCGCGACTGGCTGATCAGCCGACAACGCTACTGGGGCACGCCCTTCCCGGTCGTCTACTGCGAGACCGACGGGATCGTCCCGGTCCCCGACGACCAGCTGCCGGTCCTGCTGCCCGAGACCGTCGACTACCGCGGCCGGGGCGACAACCCCCTGACACGCGACGAGGCGTTCCTCCGGACGACCTGCCCACGCTGCGGCGGCACGGCCCGGCGCGAGA
>DATHYZ010000152.1:0-4836 GCA_035458865.1 Candidatus Limnocylindrales bacterium | reverse complement strand
GCAGTTGGTGTGATTGCACTGATTGCCGCGACTTTGGCGTACCCGCCGACTGATGGCATCGCCCTTCGCCTGACAGGCCAGGAAGGCACACCCGCGACACAGATTGAGATCCTGCTCGGCATCGGATTCTGGGTGCTCATGACCGCCCTGGCATCTGCCCTGCCTGTGCAGATGCCGCGAGGAGCCCGAGTCGCTGTCTCGATTGCCCCGATCATGGCCGCCATCGTGCTCGGAGGACCGGCCGCAGGTGGCTGGGTCGCCGCCCTGGGCACGACGGAGGTACGAGAGGTCCAAGGTCGCATCCCGTGGTATGGCACCTTGGCGAACCACGCTGGCCTGGTCATTCCGGCAGTTGTTGCCGGAATCGTGTACGTGACCGCCACGGGACTCGTGCTCGATAGTGCCCCTCTCGGAATCGGCTTCCTCGCCGCGATGGTTGCCGCGGCCGTGTTCTACCTCTTCAACGTTGGCCTGGCGAGCTCACTTGTCGCGCTCCGCACGGGACAGGCCATCCGTTCCGTGGCTGTGGGCGGTTCTCGAGGTACCGCGCTCAACCTGTTCGCTCTGGCTCCTCTCGCATGGCTGATGGCACAGATGTACCTGCTGGCATGGTGGGCGACCCTGCTCTTCGCACTCCCGCTCTACACGACACGAGTCATGAACCAGCAGTTTGTCGAGATGCGCGAGATGTTCACGCAGACCATCGGCGCGCTGGCCGAGGCCGTCGACAAGCGGGATCCGTTCACCAGCAAGCACAGCCTCCGGGTCAAGGAGATCGCCGTCGACATCGGGCGGCAGATGCGTGTCAACGAGAAGGAGCTCGAGGCGCTGGAGTGGGGTGGATTGCTCCACGACGTGGGCAAGATCGGCGTGCCGGACGCGGTCCTCCTCAAGCAGGATCGGCTCGACAAGGACGAGCGCGCGATCATGAACTCGCACCCGGTCAAGGGGGCCGAGATCATCCACCCGGTGCGCCGGCTCTCGGCGGAGCTGCCGATCATCCGGCATCACCACGAGTGGTACAACGGCTCCGGCTACCCGGACCGGCTCATCGGCGAGGAGATCCCCAAGCTGGCGCGGATCCTCCACGTGGCCGACGCCTTCGAAGCGATGACCGCGCAGCGGCCCTACCGCATGGTCCCCCTGACGCCGGCCCAGGCCCTCGCGGAGCTGCGGAAGTTCGCCGGGATCCAGTTCGACCCGGCGGTGGTCGACGCCTTCGTCCGCACGAAGTGGGTCGAGGGCGTCGAGGACCCGAGCCGCGGCGCTGTGCCGATCCAGATGAAGCCGCGCACGGTGCCGTTCATCGGTGGGTCGCTGGCGCAGGCCGAAGCCCGGGTCGATGCCATCAGCGCACGGGTCGTCGACAGGTCGAACTGACCGACCCCGACGACGGCGACCAACCGCGCCCCCCGGGCCCACCCGGCTGATCCCGACTCGACCGCTCCCGGTGGTCGCTCGCACCGTACCCTGAGCAGATGCTGATCGGTGGTGTCGCCCTCGGTCTGATCGCGGGTCTGCTGGCCGGCGGTCGTCTCGACCACCTCGCCGGCGTCCGGCTGCGCTGGGCGGGCCTCATCTTCGGGGCCGTCATCGTCCGGTTCGGTGCCGAGATCGCACTCGACGCCGGGGTCGAGGCGGCGGTCACGCTCCGCCTCCCTCTGATGGCCGGCGCCTTCGGGATCCTCGCCCTGGGCCTGTGGGCGAACCGACACTACCCGGGCCTGCTGATCGCCCTGGTCGGCGTGCTGCTCAACGGGCTCGTGGTCCTGGTGAACGGTGGGCGGATGCCCATCTGGGAGCCGAGCCTGGAGGCGGTCGGGCTCACCGCCGCGGACGTCACGTCGCAGTTCCACGTGGTGCTGAGCACCGACCTCGGGGTCGAGTTCCTGGCGGCCCTCGGACCGCTCGCGGACGTCATCCCGCTGCCGGTCATCCAGAACGTTGCCTCGATCGGGGACGTGTTCCTGGCGATCGGGCTGGGGTTCTTCCTGTTCGCCTCGCTCGTGCGGCGACCCGACGAGGCCCTGGAGCCCGATGGTCCGCTGGCCGGGCTGGCGGCCTCGGCGCGGCTGCCGCGCGGGGTGGTCTCCGTCCTCGGGCAGGGGCAGGTCCGGGCCGAGACCGGCCTGTACGCGGGACTGGCCGACGCGGCGGCCCTGGAGCGCCCGCTCGTCCTTGCCGGAACGGCGCCCGGGCTGGCCGCCCCGGCGCTGGCCCCGTTGCCGCTCGATCCCGAGGCGGTCCGGTCCGGGGACGCGGCCGTGGTCCGACGCGCCGAGGCCCCCACGGTCCTCGAGCGAGCGCGGCGGCACCCGTACGTCAGCCTGGCCCTGGACGGCCGCTTCCTGGCCCTGTGGGTCGGCCAGGTCATCTCGCTGTTCGGCGACCGCATCCACCAGGTGGCGATGGCCTTCCTCGTCCTCGAGGCGACCGGGTCAGCGGCCGCCGTGGGGCTGGTGTTCGTCGCGGCTACGCTGCCGAACCTGCTGTTCGGGCCGATCGCGGGAACCCTGGTCGACCGCTGGGACCAGCGCCAGGTCATGGTCGTCTCCGACCTCCTTCGGGCCGCGGCCGTGGTGATCATCCCGGTCGCGGCGACGATCAACCTGGCGCTCGTCTATCCCCTCGTCTTCGTGATCACGACGGTCTCGATCTTCTTCCGACCGGCCCGGACCGCGATCATCCCGAGGATCGTCCGGGAGCGGGACCTGGTGACGGCCAACTCGGCGACGTGGCTGGGCGAGACGATGGCCGACATCATCGGCTACCCGCTCGCCGGGATCTTCGTGGCCTTCCTGGGCGCCGCCCTGCCGCTTGCCTTCTGGCTCGACGGCATCACCTACGTGGCGTCGGCACTGCTCATCGCCTCGGTGAGCGTCCCACCGGTCGTCCGCAGTGCCCCGGTGGCGGCCGGGATCCGGGGCGTCGCGACGGAGCTCGTCACCGGGTGGCGGTTCCTGCGCCGGGAGACGGTCCTGCTCGCCAACACCCTGCAGGGCGTGGCCGGCCAGTTCGCGGCCGGCGTGATGATCGCCATCACGCCGATCTACGCGGCCCAGGCGATCCGCGGCACGCTCGAGCCGACCGCCGTCTACGGCCTCCTGGAGACCGGCTTCGGGATCGGCAACCTCGTGGGCGGGTTCGTCATCGGGCTCGTCGGCGCCCGGATCGCGAAGGGGCGCCTCGTCATCGTCGGCTACACGCTCGCCGGGCTGACGACCGTCGGCCTCGCCCTGACCGGCGACCTGGGCGTGGCCATCGCCCTCCTCGCGGGCGGCGGCATCGCCAACATGGTCTACATCATCCCCAGCCAGACGCTCTTCCAGGAGCGGACCCCGCCCGACATGATCGGACGGGTGGTCGGCTTCCGGTTCGCCCTCGTGTACGGAGCCCTCACCATCGCCATGGCGATCGGCGGGTTCGCGGTCGAGGCCGTCGGTCTCTCCGCGGTCCTGGTGCTCGGAGGCCTGCTCACGCTGGGTGCCGGCCTCGTCGGGCTGCTGGTGCCCGCCGTCCGGGACGTCCGCTAGCGCCAGGACGGCGACCGGGCGACCCGCCCGGACGACGCGCCAGGCGAGGCATTGGGTACACTGGCCGCCGCGCCCGACGGCACCCATCCGGCCGGATCCGGGCTACCGACCCGACGTGACGTGAGCAGGAGCCAGATCGACCCGATGACCGAGCGCGAGCAGGAGCCGACCGAGCCGCAGGACGACCCGTCGCCGGACGAGAGGCCGACCGGGGAAGCGGAGGAGGCGCCGGAGGCCGAGACCGCTTCGGCCGCCGAGCCCGAGCCGGCCCCGGAGGCGCTGGCCGACGAGCCCGAGCCGGAGGCGGACGACGGCGTCGAACCGGCCGACGAGATCTCAGATGAGGCTGACCTCGAGGAGCCCGAGCCCGAGGAGGCGGAGGCCGAAGAGGCCGAGCCAGTCGTGACTGCACCGGCTGCCCCTGCGGCCGCCGGCAAGCCCGCCCGAGGGCCGGCGGGTCGCCGTCGAGGAGCCGCCGGTCCGGCCGCGGCCCCGTCCCCGTCCGAGCTGGCGGTCCACGTCGACGACCGGGTCTCGTCGATCTACGTCATCGTGGCGATCGTCGTCTTCGCGGCCATCCTGCTCTACGGGATCTTCCTCGGCACCGGAGGCCTCATCACGGGCACGCCGTCTCCCGAGCCGAGCCCGACCCCCGCCGTGAGCGCTTCGCCCGCCGCCCCACCGAGCGCCGAGCCGAGCCCGAGCGAATAGGCCAAGCCCGGCGAGTCGCCTGGACCGTCGCCCAGCTGATCCGGCGCGCAGCCCGGCGAAGCCCCGGCATCAGGCCGGCATCGGACGCGACGCGCTCGGGCGTATCCTCGGCCCGTGAGCCAGCACGACCCGACCAGGTCGGAGCTCGACCGCATCTCCATGGTCGAGCACCAGCTTCGGGCCCGCGGCGTCCGGGACGAGCGGGTGCTGGCGGCGATGGCCACCGTTCCGCGGGAGGAGTTCGTCCTCCCGGAGCACCAAGGCTTCGCCTACGGCGACGGCGCCCTGCCCATCGCGGGCGGCCAGACCATCAGCCAGCCGTTCATCGTGGCCCGGATGACCGAGCTGCTGGACGCGCGTCGCGGCGATCGGGTGCTCGAGATCGGCGGCGGGTCCGGCTACCAGGCGGCGGTGCTCGCCGAGATGGGCTGCCGTGTCACCAGCATCGAGCGGCTCGAGCCGTTGGCGACGGCGGCCCGGGAGCGGCTCGCGGCACTCGGCTACGGCGACCGGGTCGAGATCCGCGTGGGCGACGGGAGCCTCGGGGATCCGGAGCACGCCCCATGGCCGCGGATCATCGTCGCCGCGGCCG
>DATHYZ010000151.1:0-8868 GCA_035458865.1 Candidatus Limnocylindrales bacterium | reverse complement strand
CGATCGAGACGGCTCGACTCGCGTCGATCATCGCCGCCGAGCTCGGTGCGGACGTAACGGCGGCCAAGATGGGCGGCCTGCTCCACGACATCGGCAAGGCGGTGGACCATGAGGTCGAGGGCCCGCACGCGGCGATCGGCGCTCAGATCGCACAGCGGAACGAGCTCCCGTTCAAGGTCGTGAACGGGATCGCCGCCCACCACCAGGAAGTCGAGTTCGCCTGCCTGGAGGCTCCGATCGTCCAGGTCGCCGACGCCATCTCGGCCTCCCGTCCGGGCGCCCGAGGCGAGTCGGTCGAAACGTACGTCAAGCGACTCGAGGACCTGCAGGCGATCGCTGGCAGCTTCGCCGGCGTCGAGCGCACCTTTGCCGTCCAGGCCGGCCGGGAGGTCCGCATCCTGGTCCGCCCGGAGGAGGTCGACGATCTCACCGCAGGCCGCCTCGCTCGGGACATCGTCCGCAAGATCGAGGAGACGCTGACCTACCCGGGCCAGATCAAGGTGACCGTGATCCGCGAGACTCGAGCCGTCGAGTTCGCCAAGTGATCTCCGGAGGCACGTCGTAGACGCCGCTGCCGCCGGCCGCACCAGGCTCGGTCATCCGGTCAACAGCGACCCGGAGCGCCCGGCTGGTGCCGTCCGCGTCCTCATGATCGGCGACGTGATCGGCAAGCCCGGGCGGCTCGCGGTCGAGCAGCTCCTGCCGTCGCTACGTGCCGAGCGCGGTGTCGACCTGGTCACCGCGAACGGGGAGAACCTTGCCGGGGGCATGGGTCTCACCGAAGCGACGGCCGCGGCCCTCTTCGAGGCCGGCGTCGACGTCATCACGTCCGGCAACCACATCTGGGACAAGCGTGAGATCTACCCCGTCCTCGAGCGGGACGAGCGCATCCTCCGGCCGCTCAACTACGGGGTCCACGACGTGCCCGGGCGCGGCTGGGGCATCTACCACGCCCCCGACGGGACCGAGGTCGCGGTGATCAACCTCCAGGGGCGGACCTACATGCAGCCCATCGACAACCCGTTCACCGAGGCCGATCGGCTCCTCGACGAGGGATCCGAGCCGCTGCCCCCGATCCGGCTCGTCGATTTCCACTGCGAGATCACCTCCGAGAAGACGGCGATGGGCCTGTACCTCGACGGGCGAGTGAGCGCCGTCGTGGGGACCCACACCCACGTGGTCACCGGCGATGAGCGGATCCTTCCCGGCGGCACGGCCTACCAGTCGGACCTGGGCATGACCGGGCCGCTCCACAGCGTCATCGGCTTCGAGCCCAGCACCGTCCTCCCGCGATTCATCAACGCCCTGCCGACCCGCTTCGAGGTCGGCCAGGGGCCGGTCATCGTCCAGGCCACCCAGATCGACGTCGATCCCCGGACCGGCCGTGCCCTGGCGGTCGCCAGGATCCAGCAGGTCGCCGAGGTCTGATCGGTGCAGGGCCCAGCGGGCCGGCACGGACCCGGGCCGGCGAGACCGCCACGCTCCGAGGCCATGGCCACGGTGGACCTCCACACGCACACCCTTCGGTCCGACGGACTGTTGCGCCCCGACGAGCTCGTGCGCGACGCACGGGCCGCCGGCGTCCGGACCCTGGCCATCACCGACCACGACACGCTGGCAGCGATCCGTGATCTGACAGCGCCCGGCAGCCCTCCGCTCCCGGCGGGCCTCGAGGTCATCGCCGGGGTCGAGATCAACGCCGTGGGTCCCGGGGCCGACGTCGGGGCAGGGGAGGGCGAGCTGCACATCCTCGGCTACGGCGTCGATCCGGCTGACGACCGGTTCGAGGCCACGCTCGTCGCCCAGCGGGAGGGTCGCCGACGCCGGTTCGATGCGCTGGTCGCGCGCATGCGTGACCTCGGTCTGCCCATCGACCGCGAGGTCGCCGCCCTGGAGCCAGACGACGACGATGCCCTTGGCCGACCCACGATCGCTCGCTGCCTCGTGACGGCCGGCCACGCTTCCAGCGTCGAGGACGCCTTCGACCGCCTGCTCTCGCGAGGTCGGCCGGGCTACCTGCCACGGGTGGGCCTCGGGCCGGTCGAGGCGATCCACGCCATCCGGGACGCGGGAGGCCTCGCGTCGCTGGCGCACTTCGCCGAGGCCCCGGAGCGATTGTCCCTGCTCCTGGAGCTCCAGGGTCACGGCCTGGTGGGCCTCGAGGTCCACTACCGCTCCTACGACGATGCGACGATCGCCAAGCTCGCCGCCACGGCGGCGGAACTCGGTCTCGTGGCCACCGGGGGCACCGACTACCATGGCGACGACGGCCCGTACGCCGATCGCCTTGCCGAGCTCCGCATCCCCGATGCGGTCGGCGCCGATCTCCTCGACCGCATCGACGACCACCAACGATGATCCCGCGTCCTGCTCGCCCCGATCGCAGCCTGCCCGTGCTCGACGTCCCGCCTCCGGCACCGTCGGCGCCGCGGGAGCCGTTCGCCGCCCCCGATCCACGTCTCGCCGAGTACCGCCCCGATGCCCTGGCCATGCCGGCCTTCTGGATCTGGACGCTCGGCTGCCAGATGAACCGCTCCGACTCCGAGGAGATGGCCGGTCGACTCCTCGCGGCCGGCTGTCCGGAGGCTCCCTCGATGGACGCCGCCGGCATCATCGTCATCAACACCTGCGCCATCCGCGAGGCGGCCGAGGCGAAGGTGATCGGCAGGCAGGGTCAGCTCGCCCGGCTGAAGCACGCGGATCCCGGGCTCCGGGTCGTCCTCACGGGCTGTGCCGTGCGCGAGCGGGATCGAGCCGGACTCTCCCGCCGCTTCCCGGCCGTTGACCTCTTCCTGCGGCCGGACGAGGAGCCCGAGATCGTCTCGCGGCTGGGCCTCGCGTCCGCCCAGGCGTCCATCGGGGAGGGTGTCAGCGTCGCGGCGACGACGATGGCGGGTCGAGTCGCCGTCTCGGACGCGGTCAACCTCGCTCGATCGCGTGCATCGGTGGTGGCGGAGTCCGCGGTCGCCCGGACGTCGACGATCTCGGCCTGGCTGCCCATCGTCTACGGCTGCGACAAGACCTGCACGTACTGCATCGTCCCGTTCAGCCGGGGCCCGGAGCGGTCCCGTCCCTTCGACGATGTCGTCGCAGAAGCGGCGAGCCTCGTCGAGGCAGGCTACCGCGAGGTCACCCTGCTGGGCCAGAACGTGAACAGCTATGGGCACGACCTGCCTGCCGAGGCCAGGTTCGCCCACGTGCGAGAGGCGCGACGGACCGGGCGGAGGCTCGACCGCGAGGGGCGCCCGGACCTGGCGGAGCTCATCACCAGGATCGATGGCCTCCGTGCGGTCGACGGACTCCCGGGCATCCCGCGGCTCCGCTTCGTGACCTCGCATCCGTGGGATCTCTCGGACCGCCTCATCCAGGTCCTTGCCAGTGCCGACTCGGTGTGCGAGCACCTGCACCTGCCGGTCCAGTCCGGTTCGGACGGGATGCTCCGGCGCATGGGTCGCCAGTACACGGTGGAGCACTACCTCGAGCGCCTCGCATCGATCCGGAGGGCGGTGCCCGGGATCGCCATCTCGACCGACGTCATCGTCGGCTTCTGCGGCGAGACCGAGGCCGAGTTCGAGGCGACGCTCGACCTGCTCCGCGAGGTTGCCTTCGACCAGGTCTTCGCCGCCGCATACTCCGAGCGCCCCGGCACACCGGCGACCCGGATGGCCGACGACGTTCCGGCGGAGGAGAAGCGCCGGCGTCTCAACCGTCTGCTCGAGGTGCAGGAGCGGATCGGCCACGAGCGCAACCAGGCATGGCTCGGCAGGACGACCGAGGTCCTCGTCGACACGATCAGCCGCGATCCCTCGCACGAGCACGACGAAGGAGACGACCCGGCAGCCGAGGTGCCCTTCACGCGCCTCGAGACGGGCCCGGGCCGGGTCCGGCTGGCCGGGCGGACACGCGGGAACAAGCTCGTCCACTTCGCCGGCAGCCCCGACCTGCTGGGGCGGTTCGTCGACGTGCGGATCGACCACGCCGGCCCGTATTCGCTGCGGGGCAGCCTCGGGGTCGTCGCTCCGGCGTGAGCGGACCTGCCGAGTCCCGCCAGCCACCCGTCGATCGGTCGCCGCCGCTCCTGATCCTCGCCGGCGCCACGGCCACCGGGAAGACGGGTCTCTCGATCCGCCTCGCCGACGCGCTCCGGGACGAGGGGGTCCCGGCCGAGATCATCTCGGCCGACGCCCGCCAGGTCTACCGCGGACTTGACATCGGGACCGCCAAGGTGGACCGGGCGACGCGTGAGCGCATCCGTCACCACGGCATCGACGTCGTCGATCCGGACATCCGCTACAGCGTGGCCGACTTCGCCGGCCACGCCGCGACCGCGCTGCTCGGGATGGCCCCGGGCGGACTGATGGTCCTCGTCGGCGGCACCGGGCTCTACCTCCGGGCGGTGGGCCGAGGCCTGGCGCTCGACTCCCTGCCATCCGACCCGACGATCCGCGGCCAGCTCGAGCTGGACCTGGCAGCGGACGGTGCCCGAGCACAGGCCGATCGGCTCGTCGCCGTGGCACCGTGCCTCGCTTCCCGCACCGACCTGCGGAACCCGCGGCGGGTGATCCGCGCCCTGGAGATCGCCCTGCTTCGAGGCGACGGGCCGCTGCCGCCTCCGCTGGGCTACCCGGGACCCAGTGCGTGGCTCGGCCTCCACGCTCCGACGAGCCTCCACCGCACCTGGATCGAGGGGCGCGCTCGCGAGCAGTTCGACCGGGGGCTCCTGGACGAGGCGCGGTCGCTCCGCGAGCGCTGGGACCCCGGCCTGCCGGCCTTCACAGCCATCGGCTACCACGAGGCCTGGGCCGTCCTCGACGGCAGCCTCGACCGCGAGGCGGCGATCCGGCTCGACGTGCAGCGCAACGTCGCCTTCGCCCGGCGACAGCGGACGTGGTTGCGATCCGAGCCGGACATCGAGTGGCTGGATGCCACCGCGGACCAGCTGCCGGCGGCTCTGGCCGCGGCTCATCGGCTCCTCCGATCGGCGGAGCGAGCGGCCCGGGTATCCTGACCGTATGGGTCGCGACCGCCTGATCGAGCTCGAGCCTCCGCGAGAGAAGGCGTTCCTCGTCGCCGTGGACACCGGCGAGGCGGACGGCTGGTCGGCGCCCGAGTCGCTCGCCGAGCTGGCCAACCTCGCGGACACGGCCGGCGCCGAGGTCGTCGGGGCCGAGTGGCAGAACCGCCGGCACGTGGACCCGAACTGGTACGTGGGGAAGGGCAAGGCTGAGGACCTGCTGGCGGCCAAGCGTGAGACCGGGTTCGACGTCCTGGTCGCCGATGACGAGCTCAGCCCGGCCCAGCAGCGCGCGCTCGAGGAGTTGCTGAAGGTCAAGGTCATCGACCGCAGTCGGCTGATCCTCGACATCTTCGCCCTGCACGCCCGCACCCACGAGGGGCGACTGCAGGTCGAGCTCGCCCAGCTGGAGTACCAGCTGCCGCGCCTCACCCGGATGTGGACCCACCTCTCGCGGACGGGCGGCGGGATCGGCACCCGAGGCCCCGGCGAGTCCCAGCTCGAGACCGACCGGCGGATCATCCGCGAGCGGATCAAGAAGATGAAGGAGCGCGTGGAGCAGGTTCGCCAGCAGCGCGCCACGGCCAGCCGGGGGCGGGACCGGCGGCGGATCCCGACGGTGTCGATCGTCGGCTACACGAACGCCGGCAAGAGCACCCTGCTCAACTCGATGGTCGGGAGCGATGTGGCCCTGGCCGAGGACCGCCTGTTCGCCACCCTGGATCCCACGAGCCGCCTGGTCCGGCTGGGCGAGGGCCAATCGGTGATCCTCACCGACACGGTGGGCTTCATCCACAAGCTCCCGCACCAGCTCGTCGATGCCTTCCGGGCCACGCTGGAGGAGGTGAACCGGGCCGACGTCCTCGTCGAGATCGTCGACGCGGCCGACCCGCACTTCACCGAGCACCGGACCACCGTCCAGGCGGTCCTCGATGAGCTTGGAGCAGGCGACAAGCCTCGTCTCGTGGTCTTCAACAAGGTCGATCTCCTGGACGCGGCGGCAGCGGACGGCTCCACGCCCGCCCCGGCGATCGCTGGAGCCGTGCTGGTGTCCGCACTCACCGGGTACGGGCTGGAGACCCTGCGCGGCGAGATCGCCGCCCTCCTGGCCTCGATCTGGGTCGACGTCGATGTGGCCGTGCCGTACACCGCCGGCGAGCTCCTTGCCCGGGTCCGTGAGCGAGGGACCGTTGATCTCGACTACCGGGCACGGGATGTCCGGGTGCGTGGACGGGTGCCACCCGAGCTCGCCGGGGAGCTCACCGCGGCATCCGGAAGACCTGCCGTCACTGTCGAGGGGCCGCTCGAAGGCACGGTCGATGAGACCAGCCACGCTGGCTCCCGGCGCGATGCCTGAGCCCTCCTGGCTCCGTCGGGGCGGCCAGGGCCGGGGTCCGGACGGCGGCAGCAGCACCTGGATCGCCGCCGAGGGTGCTCGCGGTCGTCGCTGGCGCGAGGTACGCGGAACGGCAGGCGGCACGCTGGGCCTCCTGCTGGAACTCGAGCCCTCCGGGCGCTGGTCCAGGCTCGAGATGACCGCCGGCAGCGGCCTCCTGACCCTTCACCCGAACCCGCCGCTCGACGAGCTGCATGGGAACGTCGTCACGGCGTCGGGCATCCGCCACCTCGCGTTCCCCTGGGAGCCGGAGCACGTCGTGCTCGCCCCTGGCTCGGTGGTCTGCCTCGCGGTCCTGGCACGCGCTCTCGAAGGTGTCGTCGGGGTAGGGGAGAGGCGGCGCGTCCGGGGCGTCCGGATCGAGCCCTCGCTGAACGTGGAGCCGGCGATGATCGACGCCGCGCGCCTCGAACCTGGCACGTGGCGGATCGGGGTCGTCGGCGCTGCGACCGAGGAGGTGCGCCTGGACGCCGAAGGGTGGCCGATCGTGGCCGGCGCCACGAGCTGGCCCCTCGAGATCGAGGTCGGCGAGCTGCCGAGTGTGGACGCGGTGTGGACAACGCCGTCGGATCGAGGCGGTTCTCGCGAAAGTCGTGGATAAACCCTCTTCCACACGAGCCTAGGCTCGCGTAGATTCGGTCTTGCCCGAAGGGGCCACTGGAACGACGGCGAAGCTGCAGGGGCTTGCTCCAGCAGAGTCGGCGGAGGACCGGAGGTTCCTTCGGGCGCTTCGTTGTGCCCTGGGCCCAGCAGGACGCTCCCCGCAGTGGGCGGTCCGATCCTCGCCCTAGCGCCCGAGAGGGCGTCGTCAAGGCCCTTGATTCGCGGGCGGGACCGATGGAGCATCCTCCTGATGGCTGCCGTGCGGTCCGCCGTGGGGTGGAGGCTGGTTCCCTACGTCCCACTCGTACTGCTGGCGCTCTCCGCGACGTTCAGGGCGGCCGCCCCGGTCGCCCTCGTTGGCCTCACCGCCGGGTTCATCGCTCTTCGAGCCGTGGGCCGGCCGGTGCCGGCTGCAGCCTGGGCCGCAGCGATCCCGGTCGCCGTCAGCCTGAGCTGGAGCCTCGTCCAGCTCCCGGCGGACGCCACCGATGGCTCGACCTGCTCCAGCCCAACCGCCCCGTTCGCCGTCTGGCGGGCCGTCGAGGCCGTGATGACCCTCGGGACGATCGCCCTGCTCGTTCCCCTCGTCGGGGGTGGGGGAGGAGCGCTGGGCCTGCGGCGGCCCTCCCGTCGAGTGGGGGCCGTAGCCGTCCTTGCGTTCCTCGTGGCCGGTCCGAGCGGACTCCTGCTCGGTCCTTGGCTCTCCGAACCCTTCTTCGGCCCGATCGGGATCGATCTCGGCGATCCCCTGGCCCTCGTGCCGGCGTCGGTGTTCGCCATCAGCAACGGCCTCATGGAGGAGATCGCCTATCGGGGGAGCCTCCAGGCCTGGACGGCTCGCTCGACCGGCGTCCCGTACGCGATCGTCGGGCAGGCCGTCGTCTTCGGCCTGGCCCATGCGGCCGGCCCGGACGTCGGCGGCGCACCGGCCCTGCTGTGGGCGGGGATGGCCGGCGGGGGACTGGCCGCGGGGATCCTGGTCTGGCGAACGGGCTCCCTGGCCGTCCCGATCGCTGCTCACATCGGCTTCGATCTGCCCCTCTACTACGGGAATGCCTGCCGGGTCTGATGGGGCCACTGCAACACCCATGACGGGCCTGCGTCGCATATGCGACAAGGAGGGTGGCCCGTGACCGAGACTCGTCAGGAGCAGGGACCCGAAGCGGGTCGACCGACGGCACGCCTGACCGCGGTCCAGCTCTTCCAGATCTCCGTCTACTGGTTCGCCCTCAACTCCATCTGGGGCGGCTTCGAGGTCTTTCAGCAGAAGCGGACCCAGCAGCTGGGTGGGGATTCAGGGGAGCTCATCCTCATCGCCATGGAGCTCGTCGCCATGCCCGTGGCAGCTCTGACCATGCCGGTCGCGGGCTCCATCAGTGACCATGTCACCACGCGGTGGGGGAAGCGCAAGCCCTTCATCCTGGGCGGCTCGGCTGCGACGTTCCTGGCTATCGTCGGCCTCGCGACGGCCCAGCATGTGGTTACCCTGATCGGGTTCTTCGTTCTGCTCCAACTGACAACGAACATCGCCCGAGGGCCCTTTGCTGGCCTGGTTCCAGACCTCGTGCCGGAGAGGCAGGTCGGGATCGCGAGCGGCCTCATGGGTCTGATGATCACGCTAGGCCTCGTCGGTGGCTACCTCATCATCTCCCTTGGCTATCTGCCGGCTTTCGGCGAGGACTTCACCATCCCGATGATCCTGCTCGCCTGCATCGTCCTCGCCACGGCGATCGGGACCACCCTGTGGGTCCCCGACGGACCACCAGGCAAGCCTCGAGGGGACCGATCCTGGGCTCGAGTCGGGCTCGAGACCTTCGGCCGCGACATCCTCCGCGAGCGGGACTACGTCTTCCTG
>DATHYZ010000150.1:0-5712 GCA_035458865.1 Candidatus Limnocylindrales bacterium | reverse complement strand
GAGACCACCTTCAGGACCAGCCCGCAGTCGCTGCAGGTGTCGATCTCCGCGGCGCGGCCGAGGCCGCACTTCGGGCAGACGACGAGCAGCAGGTCACGGCAGTCGCCGCAGCGGGTCGTCCCGCTGGGGTAGATCAGGGCATCGCGGCCACAGTACGGCTCGCCGACCGGGAAGACCGGCTGCCCCTCGCCATCGGTCGCGGCGTGGCGGACGTCCTCGTCGTACTTGACGCTCGTCCTCGGCTTCCTGGCCAGGTAGATGACCCAGCCCAGGACGATCAGGGACAGGAGCGGCCCGACGACGAGGAGCAGGACGATGACCGGGATCATCGAGATGAGCCAGCCCCAGTCGGGCATGACGAAGTTGGAGCTGAACTCGAGGATCGAATCCCAGAACTGCTGGAGCTGGTCCGTGATCACGGGCGCATCCTAGCAGCCGCTGCCGGGTGGGCGCCGGCTGCGCTTGGGGGGCTTGCGAGGGTTGCCCGTCTTGCTGGTCGCTCCCCGCCCGGGCCGCCACGGTCGACGTGCGTCGTCGGATCCTTGCCCGGGTTCGCCGGCGGACGCCCCGGATCCGATCGAGGCCCCGGGTCGAGGCGCCTTCCCCGCGCCGACCGATGGGGCCGACAACGTCGTCCGGTCGAGCCGGGCCATGAGCCAGGCGGTCCGCGCGGTCGTGACGCCCACGTCGCGGAGGGAGCGCCGGAGCTCGGCGTCGTCGGTCACGACGAGGACCGGCTGATCCTCGCCGGGCCGTGGTCGCGGCAACGTGTCCACGAGCGCCCGGATGTGGTCGTCGGCCGAGATCCGACCGGCATAGCGGACGCCCACGCCGTGGGCGATGCGGCCTCCCGAGCCGGGCGGCGGCGGCCCGTCGAAGACGATCTCCACCCGGACATCGGCCGGGACCGCGGCCCGGAGGCGGCCGATGACCGCGGACGATGGGGCCGGACCCGCGCCGCGCCGGATGGCGTGCAGCAGGTTGGTGCCGTCGACCAGGAGCAGCTCGACACCGGCCAGGGGGTTCGGGGCGGTTCGGGTCACGGACCCATCATCGCACCGCTACCCTCAGGGCATGCTCCTGCTCGTCGATCTCGACGGCGTCGTGTACCGCGGCGCCGAGCCGGTCCCGGGGGTGGCGGCCGTCCTGGCCGACCGCGCGGCACGCGGCGACGACGTCGTCTACGTCACCAACAACTCGATGCACTACCGGGCCGACTACGTGACCCGCCTGACGGCGATGGGCGCGCCGGTCGACCCGGACCGGATCGTCTCCTCGGCCCGGGCGACCGCGCGGTACCTCGTGGAGCGGCACCCGGAGGTCCGGCGGGTCCTCGCGCTCGGCGCCGGTGGGCTCGAGCGGGAGCTCCGCGACGTCGGGCTCGACGTCGTCACGGCGGCCCATGCGGCGACCCGGGTCGCCCAGGAGGGGCTCGATGGGGCGGTGGCGGCCGGCCACCCCGAAGCCGTGGTCGTGGGTCTCGACCCGCAGCTCACGTACCTGCGCCTGGCCGTGGCGGCCGACGCGATCCGCGCCGGGGCCCGCTTCATCGCCACCAACCGCGATCCCATCTATCCGACCGAGCGGGGCGTCCGCCCGGGGGCCGGCTCGATCGTGGCGGCGGTGGAGGCGACCACCGGCGTCACCCCGGTGAGCATCGGCAAGCCCGAGCCCTGGCTCCTGGAGCTGGCCGCCCACGCCGTGGGAGCCGAGGCCCGCGACGCGATCATGGTCGGTGACGGGATCCGCACCGACCTGGGCGCGGCCCGGGCCGTCGGCGCGCGCTGCGTCTTCATGCTGACCGGCGTGACGAGCCGGGACGAGGTAGAGGCGCTGCCGCCCGATGCGCGTCCCGACGCGATCGCCGCCGACGCCGCGGAGCTGGCCGACGCCCTCGAGCGACTGGCGGGAGGCTGACCGGTCCCACAGGGCGGGTCTCCGTCAGACGACGTCGAGCTCCGCACGCCCGGCCGCCCAGGCGTCGAAGGCCTCCCTCAGCCTCTCCAGGGCCACCTCGTCGGCGAAGGCGACCTCGAGGGCATGGCGGTCGATCGTCCACAGCTCGCGGAGCGTGAGCCCGATGTCCTCGACCGCCCGTCGGTACTCCTCGGTCAGGGTGATCGCGGAGACCGTCAGGTCATCCGTCGACAGGGTCACCGGGACGCCCGCCCGATGGAGGCGGGCCAACGGATGGTCGGCGACGGTCGGCACGATGCCGGCCTGGACGTTGCTGGTCGGGCACAGGTCCAGGGTGACGCCGCGGTCGATCAGCTCGCGGACGAGCCCCGGGTCGTCGCCGGCGAGCGGCCCGTGGGCGATCCGCTCCGGATCGAGGGCCAGGGCCCGGCGGACCTGCGCGGCCCCGCCCCACTCCCCGGCGTGGAGGGTGATCCGGAGGCCCCCGGCACGGGCCGCCTCGAAGGCCCGGGCGTGATCGAGTGGATCCGGGAAGGCTTCCTCGGGCCCGGCCAGGTCCCAGCCGGTCAGGCCGTCGTCGCGGAACCTCGAGGCCACCTCCGCGAGCTCCACGTTGCCGGCCGGATCGTGAGTCCGAAGCGCGGTGCAGATGAGGCGGGCCGTGATGCCCCGGCGCCGGGCGGCCGCCTGGGCCCCACGGACGACCGCCGCGATCCCGTCGGCGAGGGCGAGGCCGCGCTCCACGTGAAGCCGCGGGCCCCAGCGGACCTCGACGTAGCGGACCTCCTCGTCAGCCTTGGCCTCGACCAGCTCGGAGGCCACTCGTTCGAGGGCCTCGGCGTCCTGGAGGAGCGCGATCGGCAGGTCGAACGCCCGGAGCAGCTCCGCCTGGGAGGCGCCGTGCGCGGGCGCCACCAGCGCCGCCCGCATGCCGGCCGCGTCGGTAGGTGCCTCCACGCCCCGGGTCCTGGCCAGGTCGAGCGCGGTGTCGACGCGGAGCGATCCGTCGAGGTGGAGGTGGAGCTCCGCCTTGGGCATCGCCGCGATCACGTCGGCGGCGTCGCGCGAGCCGAGCGAGTGGTCGTGCCGGAGCGGGTCGACGGGTGGCATCGACCCGATGCTACCCCCGGGCCATCCGCGCTGCGCGCTCGCGCGAAAGGTATGGTGGGATCGGCGCGTCCGACGCGGCGCAGATACGGAAGGGATCGCAGACCATGGCCACCGTCCTCGTCACCGGCGCCAGCGGCTTCGTCGGCAGCTACGTCGTCCCGGCGCTCCTCGCCGACGGCCACCGGGTCGCCGCCCTCGTTCGCTCGGATGCCGCCGGGCAGACCGTGCTTGGCCGGCTGGGCCCCGACGACCGCATCGGGATCGAGACCCGGATCGGCGACGTGACCCGGCCGGAGACGCTCCCGGCCGCCCTGTCCGGGGTCGACGCGGTCGTCCACCTCGTCGCCATCCCGCGCGACCGCGACGGCGGCGCCACCCTCCGCCTCGTGAACACCGAGGGAACGCGCAACGTCGTCGAGGCGATGAAGGCTGCCGGCGTCCGCCGGCTGGTCCACATGGGCGCGATGGGCGTGGAGGACGACCCGAAGCTGCACTACGCCAGCTCCAAGGCGAAGGCCGAGGTGATCGTGCGCGAGAGCGGCCTCGACTGGACCGTCCTGAAGCCGTCGCTCCAGTGGGGGGAGCGGGACGGCTTCTTCAACATCCTCGCTGGGCTCGTGCGGATGTCTCCCGGCCTCGTGCCCGTGCCCGGCAGCGGCGAGAGCCGATTCCAGCCGATCTCCGTCATGGAGGTGGCCCGGATCGCCGCGATCGCGCTGGGCGACGACGCCACGATCGGCAGGAGCTACGACCTCGGCGGTCCCCGCTACTGGACCTACAGGGAGATCACCCGCGAGGTGCTGCGTGGGATGGGCACGAAGCGGGTGATCGTGCCGATGCCGGTGGCGCTCATCCGCCTCGTCGCCGGCGTGAGCGAGACGCTCCGGATCCCGTTCCCGGTCGCGACGGACCAGCTGCGCCAGCTGCGGCTGGACAACATCACCGACTCGCTCGACGGCGTGGAGCGCGAGTTCGGCTTCCGACCCACCGACATGGGCGGCCAGCTCGGCTACCTCCGGCGCAAGCCGCGGGACCAGGACCGGGTCGCCCCGGTCGCTGCCTCGGCCTGAGCGCCGCCGGTCCGCGACGCCGGTCCGGGAGCTCACCTCCGTCGCAGGTCGGCCCGGCCGGTCGTCCTGTGCGACGATGCCCGCGATGACCCGACTCCGCTCGCTCCTGCTCGCCCTCGGCTGGGTCGCCGCCGCGCTCCTCCTTGCCCTCGGCGCAGCCGGGATCGCGACCGGCGTGGGAGGCCCACCGGGCACGACAGCCCGGGCCGAGCTGACCTGGGCCGCCGACCAGGCGATCCGACCCGGCCTGGCCGCCGCCGTGGACGACCTCGTGGCCCTGACCGACCTCGTGGGCGACTACTCGACGTCGGCCCGGGCCGCGCTCGTGGCCCTCGTGGCGACCGATCGCGATCTCCTGGAACGGTCCGTGGCGGAGGGTGACGGACAGGCCCAGGCGGTCGCCTCGGCGGCCGCGGACCTGCGGGCGCAGATCCTCGAGCTGCCGGGCGTGGCGCCCGATCCGACGGTGCCGTTCGCCGCCGATGCCGAGCTCCGGCTGGGGGCGGACGAGCGGGCGATGGTCGTCGACCTCCTGGCCGCCCTGGAGCTCACCCGCGATCTCGGGGCCGGGTGGGCCCGATTCTCCGCTGGGAGCGTCGCCGCCGATGCGCTCACCACGCTGCTGATCGACCACGACGCCTCAACGGCGGCGGCCGCGGCGGCCGGGTCGGCCGGGCGCTACGACGAGGCCCTGGCGGCGCTCGACGCGTCGGACGGGAACATGGCGGAGGCCCGCCGACTGCGGGACCGCCTGGCCAACACCGCGGACGTCACGACCCTCGACCAGTGGCTCGACCGCAACGCGACCTACGATGCCGCGCTCCGGGCCCTCTACGCGGCCCTGATCGCCTCCGGCGGCCGTGTCGACGCGACGGTCCGCGAGGCGTTCGCCGCCGAACAGGCAGCCCGCGAGCGGCTCCCCCCGGACACCCGTGGGCTGACGGTCATCCTGGCCGAGGTCGCGCGCGGCGGCCTCAACGACGTCGCCATCGGGATCGAGAAGGTCCGCGGTCGGCTCGAGGCCGCGACCGACGCGCTCCAGGCGGTCGGGCTGGACTCCGACGGGGGGGATCCGCCCGCTTCCTGAGCGGCCTCCGTGCCGGCGCTCCGGTGCGGATGCCCGACCGGGAGGCCGCGTTACACTTCGAGCGCCCTCGCCCATGCCGGCGGCGGCGAGCGGCCGCACGCCATCGGAGGTCCTCCACGCATGGAACTGCGCATCGTCGCCGACCAGCCATGGGACGTCACCGCGGACGTCCTCGTCCTGCCGATCGCCGGGGAGCCCCGGTTCGAGGGTGTCCTGGGCGAGGCCGACCGCCGAGCCGGCGGGGAGCTGGGCCGGCTCGCCGTGCTGCGCGAGATCTCCGGCAAGCGGTTCTCCACGGCGCTTGCGGCCCCGGGCGGCGTCCGGGCCGGGCGGATCCTCACCGTCGGGATCGGCGAGACGAAGGACGTCGACCGCGAGACGGTCCGCTGGGCTGCGGCCGCGGCCATCCGGCGGCTCGCCGGCCGTTCGGTCCGGTCGGTCGCCGTTTGGCTCGAGCCCTTCGGGAAGATCGATGGCGACCCGGCCGTGGCGGCGGAGCAGGTCGTCCGGGGGATCGTCGAGGGCTCC
>DATHYZ010000149.1:0-20158 GCA_035458865.1 Candidatus Limnocylindrales bacterium | reverse complement strand
AGGCCGCGGGGTCGATCTCGTAGCCCGTGTGCACGGCCTGCCCTGTGGGATCGACGAAGTCGACACTGTCAGTGCAAACAACGCCGGTCCAGCTGCCGCCGATATTGATCAGCGGCACCGATAGATTGTTGGTGGCGCCCGGCTCGTGGCCGCCACCGCCGCCACCGCCGCCACCGCCGCCGCCACCGCCCCCCGGCCCCTTCGCCAGCGCGAAGGTCGGCGCCATGAGCGCCAGGATGAGGACGCAGGCCAGGGACATCACGAACGGACCCTTGCGGTCCATTGGAGCCTCCTGGGACGCTTGCCCGGTCGCTGCGCACGGGCCGCGCGGCGCTGGCCAAACACCCCTAGGCCGTCCAGCGCGGCGCTCCCCAACCCGCGCGCAAGAACGACCTAGAGGCGATGCTCCGCTACGCGGATACCGGAGCGCAAGAGGCAAAGCGACCGAACGGACCCAGGAATCGAGAGGGCGGCCGATCCGGTCCTCGTCCCGGTCCGTCGCTCAGAAGGCCGGACTCGCGGCCGCGCCTCCGAGGAGGCTCGGTTCCGGCTCACCGGTCGCTGCCGGCGGCCAGGCGAACGCCCCGACGAGCGCCTCGATCGTCTCCGCTGCCGCCAGGACGAGCCCGTCCCGGCCGCGGAGGCCCTGGACCTGGAGCCCGATCGGCAGACCGTCGTCCCCGAAGCCGATCGGCAGCGACACCGCGGGGTACCCGCACAGGTTGGCGTCGTAGAGGAACGGTGCCCAGTCCATCCAGAGCGGCGAGACCTCCTCGCCGCCGATGGCCAGCGGGTGGGTGGTCCCGTGCGGGAACGCCTCCAGGCCCAGCGCCGGTGTCAGCAGCAGCTCGGCCCCCGAACGCTCGAACATCGCGACGTAGTGGCGGTGGATGTGATCACGCTGCCATTGCTCGCGGATGTATTCCTCGGCGCTGACCCGGGCGCCGAAGTGCATGAAGTGGGCCGCCCGGTCGGTCATCAGGTCGAGCTGCTCGTCGTACTGGTGCGCCTCCGCGTAGCGGGCCTCGGAGGCGGCGATCGTGGCCCAGGGACGGACCGACGACGGGAGACCGGGCGCATCCTCGACGACGGTGACCCCGGCCTCGCGGAGCCGGGCGATCGCCTGGCGGAAGAGCCGCCGAACGTCGTCATCGAGGTGGGCGAAGCCCAGGTCCTCGGAGGCGATCACGCGCAGCTCGGTCGGGGCCGGCGGCGCCGCATCGAGGCCGGTGACCGGGACGCTGAAGCGATCGCGTGGGTCCGGCCCGGCGACCACGTCGAGCATGAGTCGGCAGTCGGCCACCGTCCGGGCCATCGGCCCGATGGAGACGAGCGTCTTCCAGGCATCCGAGCAGGGCTCGCGGGGGACGGCCCCGAAGGAGGGCTTGAAGCCGACGATGCCGCAGAAGGCCGCCGGGATCCTGATGCTGCCGCCGCCATCGCCCCCGAGGGACAGCGGGCCCATGCCGGCGGCCACCGCGGCCCCGGCCCCACCGGACGAGCCACCGGGCACCCTGGACAGGTCCCACGGGTTCGAGGTCCGGCCATGGACCGGCGACTCGCAGATGCCCGTGTAGCAGAACTCCGGGACCGCGGTCTTGGCGAAGATGACCGCTCCGGCCTGCTCCAGGCGCTCCAGCGCGACGGTCGTCTGGTGGGGCACGAAGCCCTGCATCGTCAGCGAGCCGTAGGCGCTCTCGACGCCGGCCAGCCACTGCGAGTCCTTGGCCGTGACCGGCACCCCGGTGAGCGGCCCACCCTCGCCGCGGGCCAGCATGGCATCGGCACGGCCGGCTGCCTCGCGGGCCCGGTCGTCCAGGCGGACGCTGAACGGGTTGACCGCGGGGCCCACGACATCGGTGCGGGCCAGCACGGCATCGAGCGCCTCGACGGCCGAGACCTCGCGTCGGCGGAGCAGGGCGCCCAGCTCGAGCGCGGTCAGCTGCCAGAGCTCCATGGACCGGGAGTGTAGAGGGGACCGGGCAGCGGGTGCGCGGGGAGCGGCCACCCGGCCTCGCGAGGCGCGGCGGCCACGCTACACTCGCCCCCGTGGCGCAGCCAGCGTCACCCGGAGGCGTCCCACCCCGGGGTGCCACCGAGCCGATGGACAGGCGGGAGCCGATGGGCAAGGGCTACGCCCGACTCACCCACCCGCTCGTGCGCGACGGCGACCGGGAGACCGGGATCCTCCGCCGGGCGAGCTGGGACGAGGCCCTCGACCGGGCCGCCGCGGGCCTCCGGGCCGCGGTCGACCGGCACGGGCCGACGACGTTCGGGCTCTTCAGCTGCTCGAAGGCGACGAACGAGCTGAACTTCGCGACGCAGAAGTTCGCCCGGGTCGCGATCGGCAGCAACAACATCGACAGCTGCAACCGCACCTGACACGCCCCGTCCGTCGCCGGTCTGGCGACCGTGTTCGGTGCTGGTGGGGGGACCAGCTCATACCGTGAGGTCGAGGAGACCGACCTGGTCGTCCTCTGGGGCAGCAACGCCCGCGAGACCCACCCGATCTTCTTCCACCACGTCCTGAAGGCCGTCAACCGCGGAGCGAAGCTCATCGCGGTCGACCCGCGCCGGACGAGCACGGCCGAGTGGGCGGACCTCTGGCTGGGCATCGACGTCGGCTCGGACATCGCACTCGCCAACGCAGTCGGGCGGGAGATCATCGCCGCCGGCCTGGTCCACCGCGAGTTCGTCCGCCGGGCCACCCACGGGTTCGAGGCCTATCGGGCGCACGTCGAGCCGTGGACGCTCGAGCGGGCCGAGCAGGCGACCGGCGTCCCCGCCGAGGCGATCCGAGAGCTCGCCCATGCCTACGCGACCGCGCCGCGGGCGATGCTCTGCTGGACCCTGGGCATCACCGAGCACCACACCGGCGTCGACAACGTCCTCTCGCTGATCGACCTCGCCCTGCTCACCGGTCACGTCGGCCGGTACGGCTCGGGGCTGAACCCGCTCCGCGGCCAGAACAACGTCCAGGGCGGCGGCGACATGGGAGCCCTGCCGGACCGCCTCCCCGGCTTCCAGCACGTGGAGCAGGACGACATCAGGGCCAGGTTCGACGAGACATGGGGGGTGACCGTCCCGCCGAAGCGGGGCTGGCACCTGACCGGCATGTTCGACGCCATGGAGCGGGGCGACCTGACGGCCCTCTACGTCGTCGGCGAGAACCCGCTCCAGTCCGAGGCCGACCGCCACCGGACCGAGCGCCTGCTCCGTGGCCTCGACACGCTCGTCGTCCAGGACGTCGTCCTGACCAGGACCGCCGAGCTGGCCGACGTGGTGCTCCCCTCGGCCGCCGGCTGGGCCGAGACGGAGGGCACGGTCACGAACTCCGAGCGTCGGGTCCAGCGGGTCCGCAAGGCCCTGGAGCCGCCGGGCGAGGCCCGCGACGACCTCTGGATCGTGTACGAGCTGGCCCGCCGACTGGGCCACGACCTGGGCGAGCCGGTGGCCGAGCAGGTCTGGGACGAGCTGCGGTCGCTCTCGCCGATGCACGCCGGCATGAGCTACGCCCGCCTCGAGGCCCTGGGCGGGATCCAGTGGCCGTGCTGGGACGAGACCCATCCGGGGGAGCTGTACCTGCATGCGCGCCTCTGGGAGGACCCGCTCGTCGGGACGCCGGCGCCGTTCGTCTGCGTCGAGCACGCGCCCCCGGTCGACGCCCTCGACGACGAGTTCCCGATCCGGCTCACGACGGGGCGGCGGCTCGACAGCTACAACACCGGGGTCCAGACGGCCGGCTACCGCTCGCCGCTCCGCCGGGGCGAGACGCTCGACATCAGTCCCGAGGACGCCGAGGACCTGGCGCTCGCCGAGGGTGAGCTCGACCGGGTCGTGTCCCGGCGCGGCGAGTTGGAGGCGCCGGTGCGCATCGACGCCTCGCTCCGGCCGGGCCTGACGTTCATGACCCTCCACTTCCAGGACGAGGTCGCCACGAACGTGCTGACGACCGACGCCTCGGACCCCAAGTCCGGGACCGCCGAGTTCAAGGCGACCGCCATCCGCATCGAGAAGCTGGCGGCCCCGGTCGGCTGACCGCCGGCCCCGGACCGACCCGTCGCCATGACCCCCAGCATCCTGGAGCTCTTCCGGATCGGCATCGGACCGTCCAGCTCGCATACCGTGGGCCCGATGCGGGCGGCCCGCGCCTTCGTCGCGGACCTGGACGCCCGCGGCAGTCTCCCCTCCGTCGTCGCCGTGGAGGTGGAGCTCTACGGCTCGCTGGCCCTCACGGGCCTCGGCCACGGCACCGACCGCGCGGTCCTCCTCGGCCTCCTCGGGTGCCAGCCGGAGGGCGTGGATCCCGACGCGGTCGAGGGCCTGGTCGGCGACGTTCGCGAGCGCCGCCGCCTGCGGCTCCTCGGGTCCCACGAGATCCCGTTCGACCCGGCGACCGACATCCGGTTCGACGGGGCGACCTGGCTCCCCGGGCACCCCAACGCGCTGCGCCTGGTCGCCCGGGGGACGGACGGGGCCGTGTTGGCGGGAGCCACCTTCTACTCGGTCGGCGGGGGTGTGGTCCTCGACGAGCACGAGCGGCGGATCGACGGCGACGACCCCGGCGACCCCACGACCGGCCCACCGGTCCCCTTCCCCTTCGCCACGGGAGACGACCTCCTCCGCATGGGCCGGGAGACGGGCCTGACGATCGACGCCATGGTCCAGGCGAACGAGGACCGCCGCGAGACCGACGTCCGGACCGGGATCGCCCGGATCTGGGCGGTGATGAACGCCTGCATCGACCGGGGCCTGCATACGGAGGGCATCCTGCCGGGCGGCCTGACCGTGCCGCGCAGAGCGCCCGGGTTGTGGCGGTCGCTCGAGGCCCAGGGCGACGTCGACGACCCGCTCCACGTCATGGACCGGGTCAACGTCTACGCGATGGCGGTCAACGAGGAGAACGCCGCGGGGGGTCGCGTGGTCACCGCGCCCACCAACGGGGCCGCGGGGCTCCTGCCCGCGGTCGCCCGCTATTACGAGCGGCACGTCCGGGCCTCGGACCCGGACGGCATCCGCCGGATCTTCCTCGCCGCCGGGGCGATCGGCCTGCTCTACCGCGAGAACGCGTCGATCTCGGGAGCCGAGGTCGGCTGTCAGGGCGAGGTCGGCGTGGCCGCCTCGATGGCCGCCGGCGGCCTCGCAGCGGCGCTCGGCGGCACGAACGAGCAGATCGAGAACGCTGCCGAGATCGCGATGGAGCACCACCTGGGGATGACCTGCGACCCGATCGGCGGCCTCGTCCAGATCCCCTGCATCGAGCGGAACGCCCTCGGGGCGGTGAAGGCGATCAACGCGGCGCGGATGGCGCTCCGCGGCGACGGCACCCACAAGGTGAGCCTGGACCAGGTCATCACGACGATGGCCCAGACCGGCCGCGACATGGCCTCCCACTACAAGGAGACCGCGCAAGGCGGCCTGGCCGTCAACGTCCCCGACTGCTGACCGGCGATCGAGCGCCCGTCCGCCGGTCCCCCACCCGAGCCGCGGTCGGCTGGCTACACTGCCGCGATGGACCTCCACGTGATCGGGCCCCTCGCCACCCCCGTGGAGCGCGAGGCGATCGACCGCTTCCTCGATCCGCTCGTCGGGCCGGCCCGTGGCGGCTGGGACGGCGGCGCCCGGCGGGTGGCCACGGACGGCCGCGTCGCCCGGGGCGGCCACGCGGCCCGGTCGCAGCGGCACCTCCTCCTGCCAGCGCTCGAGGCGGTCCAGGCCCGCATCGGCTGGATCAGCCAGGGCGCCCTGAACCACGTCTGCCGGCGCCTGTCGGTGCCGCCGGCCGACGCCTACGGCGTCGCCACGTTCTACGCGCTGCTGTCCACCACCCCGAAGCCGCCGGTGGTCGCCCATGTCTGCGACGACACGGCCTGCCGGCTGGCCGGCTCGGAGGCCTTCTGCGCCGACCTCGAGGCCGCCCTGGGGCCTGCCGGCGAGCCCGCCATCGATGGGCGGGCCACCTGGCACCGGGCACCCTGCCTCGGTCGCTGCGAGCGGGGGCCGGTGGCCCTCTTCACCGTGGCCGGTGAGGCGCCGGAGACGATCGCCACGGCGCCGGCCCACGCCGGAGAGGTGGTGGAGCACCTCGAGCGGGCGGCTGCCGGGGAGAGCCTCCTGCCGCCGGCCCACCCGATCGTGCCCGACGCCACGCACCTCGCCCACGTCCGCCGCTCGATCCCCCAGGCCGGCCAGCCGGGGCTGCGAGTCCTCCGCCGGGCCGGCGTGACCGATCCCACGAGCCTGGACGACTACCTGGCGACGGGCGGCTACCGGGGCCTCCGCCGGGCCCTCGAGATCGGCCCCGGGGCGGTCATCGAGGAGGTCACGGCGTCCGGCCTCCTTGGCCGCGGCGGCGCGGCGTTCCCGACGGGACGGAAGTGGGGGGCCGTGGCCGGCCAGTCAGCGCGCCCGCACTACACCGTCTGCAACGCGGACGAGTCCGAGCCGGGCACGTTCAAGGATCGCGTGCTCATGGAGGAGGATCCGTTCGCCATCGTGGAGGCGATGACGATCGAGGGCTTCGCGACCGGCAGCGAGCACGGGTTCCTCTACCTCCGCGCGGAGTACCCGCTCTCGGCGGCCCGGATGATCCACGCGCTGGAGGCCGCCAGGGCCGGGGGCTTCCTGGGGGACGACATCCTGGGCTCGGGGTTCGCCTTCGACATCGAGGTCCGGCGGGGCGCCGGCGCCTACATCTGCGGCGAGGAGACCGCCCTCCTGGAGTCGATCGAGGGGAAGCGCGGCGAGCCGCGCAACAAGCCGCCGTTCCCGGTGGAGGTCGGCCTCTTCGGCAAGCCGACCGCGATCAACAACATCGAGACCCTGGTGAACGTCCCGGAGATCGTCGCCGACGGAGGGGCGGCCTTCGCCGCGATCGGCACCGAGGGCAGCACCGGCCCCAAGCTCTTCTGCCTGTCCGGGGCCGTGGAGCGGCCCGGCGTCTACGAGGTCGAGTTCGGGGCGACGCTCGGGGAGCTCCTCGACCTCGCCGGCGGGGTCCGCGAGGGACGACGCCTGCGGGCCGTCCTCCTGGGCGGCTCTGCCGGCACGTTCGTCGGCCCGGACGCCCTCGGGATGCCCCTCACCTTCGAGGCGACCCGGGCGGCCGGGGCGACCCTCGGGTCGGGGGTCGTCATGGTCTTCGACGAGGCCGCCGACCTCGCCGACGCGCTCCTCCGGATCGCGGCCTTCTTCCGCGACGAGTCGTGCGGCCAGTGCGTGCCCTGCCGGATCGGGACGGCCCGCCAGGAGGAGCTCGTCGCGCGGCTGGCGAGCGCCCGGCCGCTCGGCACGATCGACGACGAGCTGGCCCTCCTCGCGGACCTTGGCCAGGGCATGCGCGACGCGAGCATCTGCGGCCTGGGCCAGGCGGCGACCATGGCCATCGAGTCGGCGGTCCGCGCCGGGCTCGTGACCAGCGATGGCATCGCCCCGGCGACGCCGACCGGTGGAGGCCCGGCGTGAGCGCCGAGATCGAGCGCATCCCGCTCGTCCCCCCGGCGCGCCCCACGCAGGTGCCGAGGGCGCCGGAGGAGGCCCCGATCCCCACGGTCGAGGTCGTCCTGGACGACCGGACGGTCGAGGTGCCGGTCGGCTCGACGATCCTCGACGCCTGTCGGACGGCCGGGATCGACATCCCGACGCTCTGCTTCCTGGAGACCCTGACGCCGGTCAACGCCTGCCGCGTCTGCGTCGTCGAGGTGGCCGGGAGCCGCGTCCTCGCCCCGGCCTGCTCGCGGCGGGTCGAACCCGGGATGGAGGTCCTGACCGGCTCGGAGCGTGTCCGCCACAGCCGCCGGCTCGTCCTCGAGCTGCTCGGCTCGGCGGTCGACCTGTCGACCGCCCCCGGCGTGGCCGAGATGATGACCGAGTACGGGGCCGACCCGGGCCGGTTCGGCCCGCCCACGGAGCCCGCGGTGGCCGGGGAGCGGGACGCCAGGGAGGCCGGCCATCACCACCCGGTCGACGGCTCCGTCGTCGAGACCGTGGGCCAGCCGGTCAAGGTCGACAACGAGCTCTACGTCCGCGACTACGCGAAGTGCATCCTCTGCTACAAGTGCGTCGAGGCGTGCGGCGACGACGCCCAGAACACCTTCGCCATCGCGGTCGCCGGGCGCGGCTTCGACGCCCGGATCTCGACCGAGTTCGCGACCCCGCTGCCGTCGTCCGCCTGCGTCTACTGCGGCAACTGCATCGGGGTCTGCCCGACCGGCGCCCTGATGTTCCGATCCGAGCACGAGATGCGGGCCGCCGGCACCTGGGACGAAGCCGCCCAGACCCGGACCGACACGATCTGCCCGTACTGCGGCGTGGGCTGCACGCTGACGCTCCACGTCCAGGACGAGCGGATCGTCAAGGTGACCTCGCCGCTCGATTCCTCGGTGACCGAGGGGCATCTCTGCATCAAGGGCCGCTTCGGGACGGCCTTCGTCCAGGATCGGCCGGCCGAGGGACCGGGCTCCGGGTGACCCGCTAGCCGGGGACGCGGTCCAGGTCGCAGCGCAGACAGCGGCTCGCCTCTTCGCGGGCGTCCTCGATCGAGTAGCCCAGGTCCGCCGCGCCGCCGGCCCGCCGGTCGGCCTTGCGCGAGGGACGGAAGCGCTGGC
This sequence comes from Candidatus Limnocylindrales bacterium, assembly GCA_035458865.1. Lineage (GTDB taxonomy): Bacteria > Chloroflexota > Limnocylindria > Limnocylindrales > CSP1-4 > DATHYZ01. The sequence goes on along the minus strand of DATHYZ010000149.1, from coordinate 11,552 downwards.
CCGTCTCGACGGGCAGCGGCGGGAGCTCGCTGAGGATCTCGGCCGGCGCCAGATGCTCGTCCATGTCGCCCCGGCCGCCGAGGAAGATGTCGATCGCGCGGGCCATCTCCCGCCCGTGGGCGATCGCCTCCACCGCCGACGCTGGGCCGAAGGCGTCCTCGCGCCCTCCGAAGACGCCGGGCACCGCCGTCATCGGCTCGGCCGGGTCGTCGGGCTCGCGGGCCGGGACCTCGGGGAGATAGCTGGTGCGCGCGGTCGCCGAGATGAGGATCGCGTCGTAGCCCTGTTCCCGCAGCTCGGAGATCGAGTGGGTCGGGGAGTCGGTCCGGATGGTCACGCCCGCGGCCCGGATGATCCTCAGGTCGCGATCCAGCGCCTCGGTCATCGGGCTCGGCTTGCGGACCCGGGCCTCGCCGGTCGCATCGGGCGGGTGGTAGCGGAGGATGCCGCCGGGCTCGGCCAGGGACTCGAACACGGTGACGTCGTGGCGGCCGAGACGTGCCAGGTAGTAGGCGGCCGCGAGCCCGTCGGGCCCGGAGCCCAGCACCGCGACCGACCTGCCCGAGAGCGGGCCCCGGGCGACGGGGATGAGCGCCTCGGCCTGGCCGCCGTAGCGGACCGCGGCGTCCTTGAGGGAGCGCACGGCGACGCGCTCGTCGAGGTCGCCGCGCTTGCATGACATCTCGCAGGGGTGATAGCAGGCGACCCCGCAGACCGAGGGCAGCGGCAGCTTCTCGCGGACGACCAGGTAGGCGCCCTCGAAGTCACCTTGGCCGACCAGCCGGACGTAGCGGTGGGCCTCGACGCCGGCCGGGCAGAGGTGGGTGCACGGGGCGACTACGAGCGCGGGGCACATCCCGGCCCGGCAGTGCTTGCGCTCGATGTGCTCGACGTACTCGTCGCGGAAGTACCGGAGCGTCGTGAGGACCGGGTTGGGGGCCGTCTGCCCGAGGCCGCACAGCGACGTGGCGCTGATGGTCCGCCCGAGGGCCTCCAGCGCCGGCAGGTCCTCAGGGCGACCCTCGCCGCGGCAGATCCGCTCGAGGATCTCCAGCATCCGGGCGGTCCCCTCGCGACACGGCGTGCACTGACCGCACGACTCGTCCTGGGTGAAGGTCAGGAAGTAGCGGGCCAGATCCACCATGCAGGTGCTCTGATCCATGATGACCAGGCCGCCGGAGCCCATGATCGAACCAGCGTCACGCAACTGCTCGTAGTCGATCGGCAGGTCGGCCATGCTGGCCGGGATGCAGCCGCCCGACGGACCGCCCGTCTGGGCCGCCTTGAACTGGCCGCCACCGGCGATGCCGCCACCGATCGTCCGCACGACCTCGCCGAGGGTCAGGCCCATCGGGACCTCGATCAGGCCCGGCCGAGCGACCTTCCCGGTCAGGGCGAAGGTCTTCGTGCCCCTGCTGGTCGGGGTGCCGAAGCCCGCGTACCAGTCGGCGCCCTCGCGCAGGATGCTCGACACGTTGGCCAGGGTCTCGACGTTGTTGATGTTCGACGGTTGCCCGAACAGGCCCTTCACCGCCGGGAACGGGGGGCGGGGGCGCGGCATGCCGCGGCGGCCCTCGATGCTGGCGATCAGGGCCGTCTCCTCGCCACACACGAACGCGCCGGCACCGAGCTTGAGCTCGATGTCGAAGGCGAAGCCGCTGCCCAGGATGTCGGGCCCGAGCAGTCCGAGCTCGAGCATCTGGTCGAGCGCGACGATCAAGGTGGAGACGGCGAGCGGGTACTCGGCGCGGACGTAGAGGTAGCCGTGGCGGGCGCCGATCGCGTAGGCGGCGATGGCCATGCCCTCGAGCACCGCGTGGGGGTCGCCCTCGAGGACCGAGCGGTCCATGAACGCCCCTGGGTCGCCCTCGTCCGCGTTGCAGATGACGTACTTGGGCTCGCTCGTCGAGGCGCGGCAGAACTCCCACTTCGCGGCGGTCGGGAAGCCGGCGCCCCCGCGGCCGCGCAACCCGGACGCCTTGACCTCCGCGATCACCTCCTCGGGCGTCATCGTCAGGGCCCGGCGCAGGCCGGCGTACCCGCCACGGGCGAGATACTGGTCGACGTCCGTCGGGTCGATCACGCCGCAGTTGCGCAGCGCGATCCGGACCTGGTCCCGCATCGCCGGGAGGTCCGCGAGGCGCGGGATCGCCTCGATCCCGTCGTCGCCGACGCTGCCCAGCGCGTGCGCTCCCGCCGGTTCGCGACGCACGAGATGGGCCTCCAAGATGTCGCCGACGATGCCGGGATCCACGCTGCCGTAGAGGACGCGCGGCCCCCCGGGGACCCCGATCTCCACGAGCGGTTCCGCATAGCACATGCCGAGGCAGCCGACGGGCACGACCTCGGCGGCGACGTTGAGGCGGGCCAGCTCGGCTCGGATCGCATCGAACACCTTGCCGGCGCCGGCGGCGCGGCCGCAGGTGGCCAGACCCACGCTGATGACCGCCCGATCCCCTCCATGGAGCGAGTCCCACCGCTCGCGGGCGGCGACGATCCGCCGATCGAGCTCCACGGGCTCCGCAGGCTCGACCGGCGTCGGCCGGCGGTCGGCGAGCCGCGGTGCGGCGGGACCACCGGACAAGGTGGGAGGCGCCCCGGCCCTGGAGGCCTCCAGGAGCGCCCTGGTCTTGGCCGCCGTCTGGCGGCCGTGGACGCTCCCGTCGAGGACGACGACCGGTGCCAGAGCACACGAGCCGAAGCAGGCCACCGTCTCCAGGGTGTAGGCCAGGTCCGGGGTCGTGCCGCCGGCCTTGATGCCGAGGTGCTCCTCCAGCTCGCGGAGCTGCGAGCCGCTGCCGCGGACGTGACAGGCGGTCCCCCGGCAGACGGAGATCGTGCTCGCGCCCCGTGGCTCGAAGTAGAACTGCGAGTAGAAGCTGGCGACGCCGAACACCCGCCCCGCCGAGACCCGGAGGTGCTCCGCCGCCGCCGTCATGGCCGGGCCCGGCAGGTAGCCGGCCTCTTCCTGGACGGCCTGGAGGACCGGGATGACCAGGCTCTGGTCGCGCGGGAAGCGGCGCTCGAGCTCGGCCCGCCACTCCTCGACGGTCCGGGTGTCGGGCGCTCCGGTCATCGTCATCGGGGCACCGGCTCGACGCCCGCCTCGGTGCGGGCTCCCGGGTCCGAGGCACCGCGGTCGTCCGCAGCGTCACGACCGCCCACCGGGGGCAGCCTGTCCACCCGGATCGCGCAGTGCTTGAGCTCCGGGGTCTGGGTGACCGGGTCGCCCGCCTCGGTCGTCAGGACGTTGGCGTGCGCCTCGCGGAAGTGGAAGGCCATCCAGCAGACGCCGGGCGGCGAGCGGTGGGTGACCCAGGCCCTGACGTCGACGCTGCCGCGCCGCGAGCTGACCCGGACCATCTCCCCGTCGGCGATGCCGAGGCGTTGGGCGTCGGCCGGACTGAGCTCGATGAGCTCCTCGCCGGAGACCTCCTCGAAGCCGGCGGAGCGCCGGGTCTGGGTGCCGGTGTGGTAGTGCCACAGGCGCCGGCCGGTGCTCAGGACGAGCGGGTACTCCTCGTCCGGGAGCTCCGACGGCGGGACCCAGTCCACGGGGACGAAGCGGCCCTTGCCCCGGGTGAACCGGCCGCCCACGTGGAGGTACGGCGTGCCCGGATGGTCGAGCGTCGGGGCCGGCCACTGGATGCCCACGTCCTCGCAGCGCTCCCAGGTGATCCCGTGGTAGCTGGTGCCGAGCTCGCGGAGCTCCTCCCAGATGTCCGACGGGTCTGCGAACCCCATGTCGTGACCCAGTCGCCGGCCGAGCTCGGTGAAGATCCACCAGTCGTCGCGGGCCTCGCCGGGCGGCTCCAGGGCCTTGCGGACCCGCTGGACCCGGCGCTCGGTGTTCGTGTAGGTGCCCTCGCCCTCGGCCCAGCTGGTCGCCGGGAAGACGACGTCGGCGAAGGCCGTGGTCTCGGTCTCGAAGATGTCGTTGACGATGACGAAGTCGGCCGCCTCGAGGAGCCGTGACGTGCGGTTCGTGTTCGGCTCGCTCATGACGATGTTCTCGCCGAACACGTAGAGCGCCCGGACGCTGCCGTCCTCGATCCCGCCGAGCATGGTCGGGATGTTCTTGCCGACCGTCGTCGAGAGGCCGGGGCGATCCCAGGCCCGTTCGAACTTCGCGACGACGTCAGGGTCGTCGACCTTCTGGTAGTTCTGGTAGACGTTCGGCAGGGCCCCGACGTCGCAGGCCCCCTGGACGTTGTTCTGGCCGCGGAGCGGGTTGAGGCCGGCGCTCGGCTTGCCCAGGTTGCCCAGGAGCATCTGGAGGTTCGCCAGGGCCTCGACGTTCGCCGTCCCGGAGATGTGCTCGGTGATGCCAAGGGTGTAGTAGACGCCGGCGGACTCCGCCTCCCCGAGGATCCGGGCGACCCGACGGATCGTCTCGGCCGGAACGCCGGAGATCTCGCTGGCCCGCTCGACCGGGTAGTCCGCGATCGTCTCGCGGACCGCCTCGAAGCCCTCGGTGTGCTCGGCGATGAAGGCCTCGTCGGCCCAGCCGTTGGCCAGGATCTCGTGCATCAGGCCGTTGACCAGCGCGATATCCGAGCCGATGCGGTGCTGGACGTGGACGTCGGCCCAGCGGCACAGGTCGATGACCCGCGGGTCGCAGACGATGAGCGTCGCGCCGTTCTTCCGCGCCCGCTTCATGTAGTACGAGATGACCGGGTGGGCCTCGGTCGTGTTCGAGCCTATGACCAGCAGGACCTTCGCCTGCTCGATCTCCTGGATCGAGTTGGTCATCGCTCCCGATCCGAACGTTGTCGCCAGACCGGCGACGGTGGGAGCGTGTCAGGTCCTTGCGCAGTGATCGATGTTGTTCGTCCCGATCACCGCGCGAGCGAAGCGCATGGCCGCGTAGTTGTTCTCGTTCGTGGAGCGGGCGCAGGCGATGAGCCCGATGGCGTCCGGCCCGTGGACCTCGCGGATCCAGCCCAGCCGCTCGGCCGCGAAGTCGAGGGCCTCGTCCCAGCCGGCCGGCCGGAGCGGCTCGTCACGGCTCCGGCGCATCAGCGGCGTCGTCAGCCGCTCGGGGCTCGACGGGAAGTCGTAGGCGAAGCGACCCTTGAGGCAGAGCATCCCGTCGTTCGGCGGAGTCCCCTCGACGCCCTCGACGCGGACGATCCGGTTCGCCGCCCGGTCGACGTGCAGCTCGACCTGGCAGCCCACGCCGCAGTAGGGACAGGTCGTCCGGACCCGGTCCAGCTCCCACGGCCGACCGAGCCCGACGGCCTTCTTCTCGATCAGCGCGCCGGTGGGGCAGAGCTGGACGCACTCGCCGCAGTGGACGCAGGACGAGCTGCCCATCGGCACGTCGTGGTCGCAGATGACCGTCGAGCGGGTGCCGCGGTAGCCCATCTCGAGGACCTCGTTCACCACGAGGTCGTTGCAGCCCCGGATGCATCGGAAGCAGCTGATGCACTTGTCGGCGTCGCGGACGATGAACTGGCTCGAGGTGTCCATCGGCGCCCGCCGCCCGGCGACCGGGAAGGTCGGGCGCTCGATCCCCAGGCGATAGGCGGCGTCCTGGAGCTCGCAACGGCCGGTCGCCTCGCAGGTCAGGCAGTCGTGGGTGCCGGAGGCGAGGAGCAGCTCGACGTTGGTCCGTCGTGCCTCGAGGGCCAGCGGGCTGGCGGTGCGGACGACCATGCCGTCGCGGACCGGGAGGCTGCAGGTCGTCTGGAGACCCCGCATCCCCTCGACCTCGGCGACGCAGACGCGGCAGAGGGCGGCCTGGCCGACCCTCGGGTCGTAGCAGAGGCTCGGGATGAAGGACCCGGCCGCGCGGGCGACGTCGAGCACGGTCTGGCCGTCGCGAGCCGTGACCGGCCGGCCGTCGATCGTCAGGCGCACGAACGGCGCGTCGGCCGCGCTCGGCGATCCCGTCACGGGCCGCCCGGGATGCTTCGTTGCGAGGTCCATCAGCCTCCGCGAGGACGCTCCCTCCGGACGTCGTCGGACGATCGGACGGGCCCGGTGGGCGTCGCGTCATCGAGAGGGTCGCAGAGCCTCGCGTGAGCGGGCAGAGGCCGAACGGCCCGAAACCCACGGACCCCCTGCACCGAGCGGCTAGCGGTCGACGGCGATCCGCTCGCTTCGGCTGTAGACGTTGAAGCCCGGGCCGCGGAGGAACCCGACGACCGTGACCCCCAGGCGCTCGGCAGCCTCGACGGCCAGGTCGGACGGTGCCGACACGGCCGCCAGGATCGGTGCGCCGGCCACGGCCACCTTCTGGACGAGCTCGAAGCTGACCCGCCCGGACACCAGCACGATGCGATCGTGCAGCGGCAGGGCTCCGGCGAGGAGCTGGGAGCCGATGAGCTTGTCGAGCGCATTGTGGCGACCGACGTCCTCCCGAAGCGCCAGGAGCGTCCCCTCGGCGTCGAAGAGCGCGGCCGCGTGGAGGCCGCCGGTGCGCTCGAAGACGGCCTGCCGGGAGCGCATCCGTTCCGGCAGGGCGATCAGGACGGACCCGGCGACGACGGGGCCGTCGGGGATCGGATCGCAGCGGACGGCGACCTCGTCGATCGACGCCTTCCCGCAGATGCCGCAGGAGGCCGTGGCGATGAAGTGCCGCTCGGCGACCGCGGACGCGTCGAACGGGCGGGAGAGGCGGACGAGGACGGTGTCGTCGGGATGCGCTGCGGCGGCCGGGTCGGCGACCTCGAAGGCGGCGATCTCGGGTCCCTCGACCAGGCCCTCGGTGCGCAGGAACCCGGCGGCAAGCTCGGCCTCGTCGCCCGGGGTCCGCATCGTGACCGCGACGGCGACCGGGGCCTGGCCCGGCCCGGCGGCCCGGATCTCGAGTGGGGCCTCGCCCACGAGCCGGTCGTCGCGGCGCTCGACCGCCCCGTCACGAACGACGGTCACCGGCACGGCGGCGACGTGACGGGCCGGGGGCTGGCCGGGGGCGGGATCGGGCTGCGTGTCCATCGCCGCGAGTGTAGGGCGGCTCAGCCGCAGTCGACCCGGCCGAGCGCGGCGGTCAGGTCCTGGGCATCTTCGACCGCCCGGCTCACCGCGTCGAGGGCATCGATGAGCGCCGGGATCGCCGCGAGGCCGTCGGCGTCCGCCCAGGCCACCGCGCGGTCCGCCGCGACGCCGAAGGCGACGTACATCCCGTCGGCGTCCCGGTGCGCGTCCGCGTAGCACGGTGCCGGGGGATGGGCGGCCAGCCAGGCGCGCTCCTCGTCGACGAGGTCGCCGATGTCGAGGGCCGCGGCGCGCACGCCGGCATCGTCGCCCGCCTCGGCCGCGAGCTGGAGCTCGTCCATGAGGCGGTCGGCATCCTCCCGGGCGGTCCCCAGTCGGAGCACGAACTCGGCGAACGCCAGCTGCGGATCGGCGCCGGGGTCCGGGGTCGCCAATGGCGGGTCGGTGGGCAGCGGGGTGGGGCTGGGCGTCGCCGACTGTGTCGCTCCGGTGGCGCCCGGCGACGCGGGAGCCCCCGAGGCCGGCGCACCGGTGTCCCCCGACCCGGTCGGGGTGCCATCGCTGCCGGTGGGGTTCCCCAGGAACGACGAGGTCAGGACGACCGCGACGAGCAGGGCGAGGCCGACGAGGCCGAAGCCGACGATGGGAACGAGGGGGGACCGCTGCACGCACCGAGTCTACGCGGGGTGGCCGAATGGGCCCGTCGAGGAGTCAGGCCGGGTGATGGGAGCGGTCAGGTGCGGCGCAGGTAGAGCGCCGGCGCGACGGGGCGCAGGCAGTGGGTGCTGGCCATCGCCTGCTCGTAGCCGCCCGAGTTCAGGATGGCCACGATGGCACCCTCGTCGGTCGGCGCCATGGGGTAGTCCTCGGCGAAGACGTCGCCGGCCTCGTTGATGTGCCCGGCGACCGTCACGAGGTCCGCGCGGGGGGCGTCCGGCCCCAGCGCCGGCACGATCTCCTGGAGGTAGCGGTAGACGAAGTAGGACTGCGACAGGTTCCAGCCGAGGTCGAGCCCCACGAAGCGGGCGCCCCCGCGGTCCTCGACCGTGACGACCTCGCCGACGAGGAGCGCGGCGTCCTTGACGAGGTAATCGCCGGGCTCGCAGGCGATCGTCACCCCGAGCGGCCCAAGGTGGCGGGCCAGGACCGCGGCGTAGGCCTCCAGGTCGACCGGGGCCTCGTCGGCTCGCGCCGGCACGCCCAGCCCGCCGCCGACGTTGACCTCGGCGATCGGGCAGCCGGCGTCCACGAGCCGGCGGGCCATCGCGGCGACCCGCTCGAGGGCGGTCTCGAAGGCGCCGAGCGCGTCGCCGAGCCAGCCGGAGCCCGCGTGGAGGTGGACCGTGTCGATGGTCAGGCGATGGCGGCGGGCGGTCTCGATGGCCTCGTCGAGACGGTCCTCGAAGATCCCGAACTTCGTCGGCCGGTCGCCGGCGTACGAGAGGCCCTCGTGGTAGCCGGCCCCGGCTCCCGGGTTGACCCTGATGCCGACGGTCGATCCGGCCGCCCGGCGGCCCACCCGCGCGAGCTGCGAGACGGCGTCGAGGTTGAGGTGGACCGGCCGGTCGAGGAGGACGTCGAGGTCGCGCTCGGAGACGTTCGTCCCGGTGAAGCTGATCTCCTCCGGATGCCAGCCGTTGGCAAGGGCATGGACCACCTCGCCGGGCGAGCAGGCGTCGATGCCGACGGCGTCCGACGTCCCCGGTGCTCCGAGCGCCCGGAGGACCGCCAGCACCTCGGGCTCGCGGTTCGCCTTGAGCGCGAAGCGGAGGCGATACGGCGCGCCGGTCCCGGCCAGGGCGTCGCGGAGGCGGACGGCGTTCTCGGCGACCCGGTCGAGGTCGTAGATGTAGAGCGGCGTGCCGTGGGCGCGGGCGAGCGCCTCCACGTCGTGGCCGGCGAAGACGAACCGCCCGTCACGGGTCTCCTGGCCGGGCCGCTCCCACCACGGGCGCCGCGTGGGATCGCGGTCGGGACGGTCGTGCCAGGGGGCGTGGGCCGCTGGCGCAACGGCGGGCGCGGGCGCCTCGCTCATCGCGCTCGGCCAGACCCGGGGACCCAGCGGTCCGGCCCCACCTCGACCGGCACGCCGATCCCCTCGAGGAGCTGCGCGGCGCTGGCGGCGATCTCGGCGATGGCGGCCTCGAATGCCGCCTCGTTGGCCCGCGACGGGGTCCGGTAGCCGCTGATCTTGCGGACGAACTGGCGGGCGGCGGCGTCGATCTCGCCGGTGGTCGCGGTGGTCTCGGGACGACGGAGCTGCTTGATGCTTCGGCACATGGGCGTACGGTAGGGCCGATGGACGATCTTCGTCAGCCCCCGCTCGAGGCGCCGGGCTCCTCGGCCCCGGCACGCCGTCGCCCGGGTCCCGGATGGTGGGCGGTCCGGATCGCGATCGCCGTCGTCCTGGGCCTGGTCGTGGCGCTCGGACTGGACGTCGTGCGCTCCGGCGGCCCGCAGGGCTGGCTCTCCCGCCACGGGCTCGGCGTCGTGGGGATCCTCGGCTACCGGGCCGAGGGAGAGCTCGTCGAGGTGAGCGGCCGACGGCTGTACCTCGACTGCCGCGGCGCGGGCTCGCCGACGATCGTCCTCCAGGCCGGGCTCGGGACCGGCGCCGAGACGTGGGCCGCCGTGCTCGGCGACCTCGCAGCCACGACCCGAACCTGCGCCTACGACCGGCCCGGGATCGGCCGCAGCGACCCGGGGACCACGCCGGACCACGCCGCGGCAGCGGCGGATCTGGCGGGAGCCCTGGCCGCCGCCGGGGAGCCGGGGCCGTTCGTCCTCGTGGGGCACTCGCTGGGCGCCGACATGGTCCGCGTCCACGCCTCGACCTACCGGGACGACGTCGTCGGCCTCGTCCTCGTCGACGGCTTCGAGCCGGACCTGTTCGAGACCCACGTGGCGCCCCTCCTGGGCCCACTCGCGGAGGAGTACCTGGACCGCCAGGACGGCCTCTGGGCCCTCGTCCAGCGCAGCGAGGGCCTGGATCCCGGGCGATCGATGGAGCAGCTACGGGCCGCCGACCTCCGCGGGCTGCCGATCGAGGCGGTGGTCGCGGCGCGCGGCGAGCCCCGGCTCGACGAGGCGACGAACACGGCCATCCGCCGCGCGGCCGAGGCGGCCTACGAAGCGCTGTCGCCCGGGATGGCGCGCCTGACCCTGGCCTACTCCTCGGGCCACCTCGTCCAGTTCGACCGGCCGGAGCTGGTCGTCGAGGCGGTTCGTCGGGTCGTGGAGGCGGCGCGGGGCGGAGCATGACTCAACATCATCGCGAGCTCCGGGAACCGTTCGGCTTGCGTCGAGGCACTACTCTTCGAGCGCGACCACCGGGTCGTGCCGCGATGGACGGCAAGCCATGGATCGAGCCCTGGTCGAGCGGGCACGCGATGGCGACCACGACGCGTTCGAGTCGCTGGCGGCGGCGTCGAGCGGTCGGCTCTATGCCGTCGCCTCGCTCATCCTGAGGGACCAGGACCGGGCCAAGGACGCCGTCCAGGAAGCGCTCATCGCGGCCTGGCGGGGCATCCGGGCGCTTCGTGAGCCGGAGGCCTGGGACGCCTGGTCGTACCGCCTCGTCGTCAGGGCGAGCTACCGGCTCGTGCGACGCGAGCGGCGCGGCACGGTCCTGGAGATCCACGTGGTCGGGGAGGACGAGCCCTCGATCGACGACGGCTGGGTCCACGTCGCTGATCGCGACGAGCTCGCGCGGGGGTTCCGCCACCTGACCGCCGAGCAGCGGGCGATCCTGGTCCTCCACTACTACGTGGGGCTGCCGCTGACCGAGGCGGCCGACGTGCTGGGCCTCCCGCACGGCACGGTCAAGTCCCGCCTCCACCGGGCCCTCGTGACCATGCGCACGACCCTCGACGCGAGGGTGCCTGACCACGTCGCGACCCAGGAGCGACCGGCATGAACGAGCGGACCGACCTCGAGCGCACCCTGGCGGCCTGGCTGAGCGCCGAGGCACCGAGGGGCGTCCCGGGCGACCTCCTCGGAGGGGTGTTCGCGACGACCCGCGCATCGGGGCCTTGGCCGACCTGGCGGGCCCTGCTCTCCGTCGCCCCCATGCGGACGCAGTCGAGGGTGCTCGCCGGCTCGCCGGGCTGGCGTACGGCCGGGACGCTGCTGGCCCTGGCGCTCATCGCGACCCTGCTCGCGGCGGCCGGCGTCCTCGTGGCCGGCTCCGGCCTGCTCCGCCCGCCGCCGGAGCGATCATCGGTCGACCCGTGCACGTTCCTCTCGGCGGCCGGGGTCCGTGCCGCTCGAGGAGTGATCGCCGGTGACGTGGTGGAGCAGCCGCTTCCAGGACCGATGTACTGGCGAAGCCCAGAAAGCCCTCTGTTCAGGGCCCCCGGCGTCGAGCACGACTACCTGGGCTGCGGGTACCCGTCATCCACCTACTGGGATGGACCTATGTGGGCGTCTGTCTGGGTTCGGACTGCCCCGATGTCCGGCGTGTCCGAAGTGGATCTCGTCCGGGGACTCTTCGGTGGCCGTGCGACCGTCGAACGGATCGCTGGTACCCGGGTCTGGCGCAACGACTGCGAGCTGGTGGATCCCCGTTCTGGAGCGACTGGATGCCCGCCGGCCTTCGCGCTGTCCGTCGA
>DATHYZ010000148.1:0-6232 GCA_035458865.1 Candidatus Limnocylindrales bacterium | reverse complement strand
CCGGGGCACGACGGGATCCCCCAGGACGAGTGCCTCGAGTGTCACCAGGTGGCGGTCGAGGGGCCGGCCATCACCCAGCCGCATTCCCAGCTCCAGGATCAGCTCTGCCTCGACTGCCACGGCAGCTACGCGCACCTGCCGACGAGCATGGTGGCCCGCGACGAGGACGAGTGCTGGCTCTGCCACAAGCCGACGGCCTACCCGCCGCCCGAGGTCCCCCACGTCCACTCGATCACGACCGATTGCCGCTCCTGCCACCAGTCGGCGCAGATGGGCAACCTGCCGATCGACCACGCCCTGCGGCCCGACTCCACGTGCGTGCTCTGCCACGACATCGAGGTCGCGCAGCACCCGCCGAGCGCGGCACCCTCCGCTTCGACGGGCGACGAGGGCTAGGGCCCGCCAGGCGGCCGACCCGGCCCGAGATCAGTGCTGCGGGCGGGGATGCGGGACGGTGGCGTCCGTGGTGCGGGCGACGTCGCCCTCAGCCTGCTCGAGCGCCTCGCCGACGCCGAACCCGATCGCGCCGCCGACAAGGCCGCCGACGATGCCGCCCACGACGGTTCCGGGGGCACCGGCCAGGAACGTGCCGGCGGCGATACCGGCGGCGATGCCGAGCGCGACACCGACGGCCGTCTCCACCATCTCGAAGCTGCGGTCCTCGACCGGGCGACCGGCGATGAGGCCCTCGTCCAGGGGCTCCTCGGGCTCCGGCAGCGGGTCGGGGGCGGGCGTTGCCTGGGTCATGGTCCGACCTCCTGGCCCAATGGAAGCGCGCGCGGCCGTATCGCGGCAGTGCCGAACGGCGTGACCGCGCGGCCCGTCCGGGCCACGCTGGGAGCGTCGGTGCCGGGCTACCGACCGACGGGCTCGACCTCCTCGGGGGTCGCGTACCCCTCGGCCTCCTCCTCGTAGCCACCCCGGTAGTCGGCCGAGTCGGGCCGGGCGATCTCGGCGTGGGCGACGACCCGTCCTCGTCGCAGGCCTCGGAAGGCCTCGAGGGAGGTCCAGCCGTCGTCGGCATGCTGCTCCAGGAAGGCGGTCATCCCGTTGGTCAGGTCCCGGATCACGTTCGGGCCGATCGCGTGGTCGAGCATCGCGGCGGTCGCCACCTGGACCGTCCCGCAGCCGAGCAGGAAGTAGGCCAGGGCGTGCTCGAACGTCGAGATCCCGCCGATGCCCGAGAAGTCGCGATCGGGGAACGCCTGCGTCATCTGGGCCATCTTGGCCAGGGACATCGGCAGGATCGCCGGGCCACCCATCCCGCCCGACGACACGTAGCCGTCGACGTTGACCTCGAACTCGAGCGTCTGGGAGTCGATCGGGGGCAGGGACGGGAACGTGTTCGAGGACGAGATCGCGTCGGCGCCGCCGCGGAAGGTCGCGCCCGCCTCCTCGACGATATCGGCCCCGGCCGGCGTCAGCTTCACCCAGACCGGGACCTTCGCCACGGCCTTGACCGACTGGGTCGAGATGGAGCAGAGGACCGGGTCCTTGCCGACGTTCGAGCCCATGTCGACGCGGTCCATGTGGGGGCAGGAGAAGTTGAGCTCGATCGCATCGACCCCGGCGTCCTGGACGCCCTCGGTCAGGGTCTGCCAGGCGCTCAGCTCCTTGTCGTTGCCGGAACCGGCCATGATCGAGGCGACGAGGATCCGATCCGGCCAGGCCTCCTTGATGCGGCGCAGGCGCGGCAGCCACCAGTCGAGCGGCTTGTCGGAGATCAGCTCCCAGTTCCACGAGGCCACGAGGGTCGAGTCCGCGCGCTTCGCCATCGACAGCCGCGAGCCGCCGTCGTCGACCCGCAGGAACTTCGTCTTGGGGCCACGGACGTTGTGGACCGGGTGGAGGCCGATCGTCTTCGTCACCACCCCGCCCCAGCCGGCCTCGTAGGCCCGCATGATGTTGCTCTCCGATTCGGTCGGCGGCGCCGACGCGAGCAGGAACGGGTTCGGGAAGCGGAGCCCGGTGAACGTCGTCGAGAGATCGGCCATGGGACGTCTCCTTATGCTGGCCTTCGGCGCGACCGTCGGAAAAGCGGCATGGTCGAGGGTCGCGCGTGGTCGGGGTAGGGCCGGTCGGCCCATTGCGCAACGAGATCCCGGCCGCTGCCCTCCCGGCCGCTCTCGGCTCGACCGAGCCGGCCAGTCCGGCCGCCCAGGCGGTCCGCCGTCAGCGGCCGTCTGACGCGACGCGGCCCCGGTCCGCAGGGCCTGGACGAGGAGCCACGCCCGACGCTCACCGGGGCGCGAACATCGGGCGTGGGCGGGACGCGTTGACGGGCGATCAGCCGGTGATCGTGATCAGGCCATGCATCCCGGCGGCGTAGTGACCCGGGATGTGGCAGCCGATGATGAGCTCGCCGGCCGCATCGAAGGTCATGACGAGCATCTTCGTCTCACCGGGTCGCAGGAGGACGGCGTTGGACTCGTCGTGCCCGTGCATCATCCCGCCGTCCTCGTAGAAGCGGGCCATCTCCTCCTCGTGGTGCATCTGGGCCATCTCGTCGCCGACGGTGAAGTCGTGGTCCACCTGGGTCGGGTTCTGGACGACGAACTGGATCGTCTCGCCCGCCTGGACCTCGATCGAGGCCGGGTCGTAGCGGAGCTCGTCGGTCATGTTGACGAGGATCGCCCGTGGGGCCTCCGCGGTCCCGGGACGGATGGTCGGGGTCGGGGTCGGGGTCGGGGTCGGCGTCGGCGTCGGCGTCGGCGTCGGAGCCGGCGTGATCTCCGGTGTCGGGCTCGGTGCCTCGGCGACGGGCGAGGGCGATGGATCAGGTTCGGCTGCGGCGGAGCAGGCAGCCGTGACGAGCACCGCGGCCGCGGCGATCGCCGCGATGCGCCCGAGACGGCTCGGCAGCTGATGGGACGAGATCATGCTGGCACCTCCCGGGGGTCCGCGAGCGGTCCGCGCACAGTGGCGACAGGCCAGTGGCACGTGCAGCCGTGGGCCGTTTGATGTCGGGCGAATAGGATGTCGACGACGACGTCGTCGGATGCCGCTGGCCGATCCAGCAGCGTCGCCGCTGCGGACGTCCCGTGGGAGCAGGACAGTCGATAGCGACGGATGGCGGCGGTCGAGTCGACGTCGACCCGGACGATCGAGGACATGTGCTTCCTCCTTGCCACTCGAGTCTGGCCATCGGGGAGCCGACGGTCACGGGGCGGAGCGCGGGATACCGACGTAGGGTGAACGCCCCAACCGAGCGGGTGGGCGAGCGGGGTCGGCCTAGGGCTCGACCAGGCCCCGGGACACGGCGAACCTGACCAGCGCGGCCTTCGTATGGAGGTCGAGCTTGGCCATGATCCGGTCGCGGTGCGACTGGACGGTGTGCGGGCTCAGGTGGAGCGTCTCGGCGATCTCGCGCGTCGTCTGCCCCTGGGCGATGAGCCGGACGATCTCGCGCTCTCGGTCGGTCAACCCGCCGTACCGGTCCCGGTCGTCGCCGCGCTCGGCCCGAGTGAGGACGTCGGCCATCAGCGCCTTGGCTGCGGCCGGCTGCAGGTAGACGCCACCGGATCGGACGCTCCGGAGGGCGGCCAGGAGCTCCTGGGCATCGGCGCCCTTGAGGACGTAGCCGGCGGCCCCGGCTCGGAGCGCCTCGAACAGGTAGTCATCGCGGTCGTGGATCGTGAGCATCAGCACGGCGACCTCGGGGCAGCGCTCCTGCAGCTCGCGAGCAGCGTCGAGCCCGCTGATACCCGGCATCGCCACGTCGAGGACCGCCACATCGGGCCGGAGCTCGGCGATGAGCTCGATCCCGGTGCGACCGTCGCCCGCCTGGCCGACCACCACGAGGTCGGGCTGACTGTCGAGCAGCCCGGCGATCCCCTGGCGGATCAGGGTGTGGTCGTCCACGATCACGATCCGGGTCTTGGTCACGGGACAGGCTCCTCGACGATCGGCACGTGGACGAGGATCCGCGTCCCGGCGCCGGGCTGCGTATCGACGACGAGGCGGCCGCCGAGCAGCGCGACCCGTTCGTGCATCCCCACCAGCCCCACGCTACCCGACGGCTGACCCGGCGTGGGGCCCGGCCCGACGACGTCGCTCAGGTCGAACCCGACCCCATCGTCGACGACCCTGATCTGCACCCGGTCCGCCGCCCGGTCCACCTCGATCGTCGCCGTCCGAGCTGCGGCGTGCCTGGCGACGTTGTTGATCGCCTCCTGGGCGATCCGGAACAGCGCGACCTCGAGGTGCCCTGGGAGGCGACCCTGTGCCCCGCTCGCCCGAACCTCCCAGGCGACGCCGGTCCCGTCGAACGTCGCCTCGGCGTACCAGCGGATGGCCGGAACGAGGCCGAGATCGTCGAGGACCGACGGGCGGAGCCCCAGGATCATCCGGCGCGTCTCGGCGAGCAGGCGGCTGGCGATCTCCTTGGCCTGCTGGATATGGACGCGCGTGTCCGATGATCCCCCGGACAGGTCGTCGCGGGCTCGGTCGAGGGCGACGGACAGGGCCGCCAGGGTCTGGGCCGTCTCGTCGTGCAGCTCGCGGGCAAGGGCGTAGCGCTCCTCTTCCTGGGCGCGGATCGTCCGGCGCAGGACCTGACCGAGGCGCGCGGTCCGCTCCGCCACCCGACGCTCGAGCTCCTCGTTCGCCGTTGCCAGCTGGGCATGGGCGCTGGCCAGGTTCGAGCGCATCTGCTCGAGGCTCTCGGCGAGCGCCCCGACCTCGTCCTCGGCGGTCACCTCGATCGGGCTGGTCAGGTCGCCCGCTGCGATCCGGCCGGCCGCCTTCGTCAGCGCCTCGGTCGGCTTCACGACGTGGCGGGTGGTGAACCACGCCACGACGAGGGTGATGACGATCCCGACCGCGATCAGGGTGAACAGCCGCTCTCGAAGTTGGTTCGGCAGGGCGAGCGCCACGTCGACGGGCTGCTCGAGCACGAGGTAGAGCGAGGTCGAGCGGATGGGCACGGCCGCCATGACGTGGGGCTCGAGTCCGATGGTCGCGTCGCCCGGGTCGATGATCGTGGCGGCTCGGCCGACCTCCATCACCTCGGACATGGCCGGCGAGTGCCGGTCGCCGTGGCCGATCGGGCCGACCGGTCCGACGGCCAGGATCCCGCGGCCGTCCGTGTCGAGCACCTCGAGGTTGTAGACGTCGCCCGCGGGCGGGGTCGACGAACCGGGAGCCCCGCCGCCGGCCGGATCGTACGGCTCCGACGAGTCGAGTCCGACGGCCCGGACGACGACGAGATCGATCCCCATCGCGGTCGGGCTGTCCAGGCGCACCCGGATCGCCGCCGATCCACGGTCGCCGCTGCCGCTCGGCCACCCGACCACGTCGTGCGAGCCGGGAGCTGGGGGGTCACCCAGGGGTGGCGGGCTGCCCTCGCCCCCCGTGTCGACCGTGTCGGACCGAGCGAGCACGACCCCCGAGGGCCCGCCCAGGACGACGCCGGTGATCGCGAGGAGGGTCACGGGCTCGGCGTCGGGCCGATCGCGCAGTCGACCGAGGAGGCGATCGCCGAGCGAGGCGGCGCTGTCGTCGGCGAGCCCGGCGGCGGGATCCGCGAGCGCGGTCCTGACCTCCAGGGCGAACCGGTCGAGGTCCCGCTCGAGCACCCGCGCCGTCGCGTGGGCCGTTGCCAGCCGCTCGCGGAACACGAGATCGGTCGCCTGGTCGATCGCCTCGAGGCCGAGGACCGCGACGACGGCGGACATGACCGCCAGGCCCAGGACCACGTAGAGCATGATCCGGCGCTGCAGCCCGATGCGTCGGAGGGACGGCATGAAGGAACGAGGATACCGCGGTCGTCGCTCGCTGCCTTCCCGGCGGAGGGGATCCGTGTCGGCGTGCGGCCGGTCCGGCACTGCCTGCTCGTAGTCGGTTCGGTCCGGATCAGCCTCCCGCCGCCCGCTCCAGCAGGTACGTCGCGATCAGGCTCCGGCGGGTCGGGGCCTTGAGCAGCTCCACCGAGAAGGCCGGCTCGAAGAGCGCCTCGACCTCGCCGGGGACGATGCCGGGGAAGGCCCTCGATGGCCCCCCGAAGCTGAACCGTGGCAGATCCTCGGGGTGCCCCGAGAACGCGAAGAGGAAGAAGCGGCTGCCCGGTCGTGCCAGGGACGTCACCAGGTCCGCCATCGCCCGCCGGCCGTCCGCCGGCAGGTCGTCCAGCGTGCCGTAGTCGACGAGCAGGTCGTACGGGCCGGGCACCTGGGGGATCGAGTCCGCTGTGAGGTCGGCCTGCACGAAGCGGATGCGGTCCTCGCCGAGTCCC
>DATHYZ010000147.1:0-12141 GCA_035458865.1 Candidatus Limnocylindrales bacterium | reverse complement strand
CCGGAGGATAGCACCGCCCCGGGTCCGGGTCGAACACCCGTTCGATGTCGTCGAGGCCGGACCGGGGACCGGATGGCGGGTCCGGGGTGGGACGACCGGGTCATACCCGCGGCAGGTCGTCGTCCCGAGGATGGCAGCGACAGGGAAGTCCACCCGGAGGTCGCTCGCGCCCGCATGCGCTTCGTCACTCGTCGACGCACACCGTCCCGGCTGCGCCGTGCCGACGCCCGTGGCCAGAGCCTGGTCGAGTTCGCCCTCATCGTCACGCCGCTCTTCCTGCTCATCCTGGCGGTCGTCCAGTTCGGGCTGATCTTCAACGCCTACGTCACGCTGACCAACGCCACCCGCGAGGCCGCCCGCACCGGGACGATCGTCGTCTACGACCGGAACCTCTCCAAGGCGGCCAACGACCTGGTCCGGCACGAGGCCGTGCGCGACACGCTGGTCGGGTCGATGAACCTGCTCTCCACGAGCGCGCCCCAGCTCACCAACGGCATGACCTGGGCGCAGAGCGGCTCGACCTACACCAACGGCGACATCGTCGTGTCGTACGAGCTGCCCGAGGGCATGACCCAGAGCGATCCGAGGACCGGCCAGCGGCTCACCGTACGGGCCACCTACCACCTCGACCTCATCGTCCCGCTGATCGCGAACCTGCTGCCCAGGGACCTCGGGGGGCGCCTCGCCCTGCCCGCCGAGGTCACGATGGTCATCAACTGATGCCCGGCCGCCGCATCGGCCGCTCCGCCGGGCCACGCCGCCAGCGGGGCCAGGTCCTCGTCATCTTCGCGGTCTCGGTCGTCGGGCTGTGCGCGGCCGCCGGCGTCGCCTTCGACATCGGTCGCTTCTATGCCGAGCAGCGCTTCCTGCAGAACGCGGCCGACGCCGCGGCCCTGGCCGCGGCCAACGCGCTCACCCGCGGCGAGACGGTGGCCATCGCGGACGCCGAGGCCCGGGCGGTCCTGACGCGCAACTTCTCGACCAGCCCGAACGGCAGCTCGCCCGCCCAGCCGCCCACGAGCCCGGTCTACGCGCCGGGCTTCGCCGGCACCGCGTCCCAGCTGGTCAACGGGATCCTGATCTCCGGCTCCGAGGTCCGGGTGGCGGTCCAGAGCACGATCCCCTACACCTTCGGGCGGGTGGTCGGCCTGGTCGACAACACGATGATGGCCCGGGCCCGGACCCGGACCGACGGCAACCTGCTGCCGATCGCCGTCCGCCGCTTCGTCAACATGCCCGGACCCAACAGCGGGGTCTCGGCCCCCTGCCCGTCCAACCCGAACCTCTTCACCGACTTCTTCGCCACCGCGGCGACGGCCTGCCTGGGCACCGACACGAACGGGTCGCTGCGGACCACGCCGTCACCGGGCTCGGCCTTCGACGCGACCAATCCCGGCAGCGACTCGACCAACCACGGGCCGATCGTGACGATCCTGGGGCAGGGCGCGCAGCCCAGCGACGGGGCGGACTTCCGTGGCTTCGTGGCGCTCGACACCCGGAACTTCTCCACCAGCACCTCCCAGCTCTACTACAACGGGGTCAGCCCCGGCACGACCCGGAACCAGCTCAAGGACTTGGAGTCGGGCTGGTTCCGGACGGGCTACCCCGGGCCGGCCTTCCCGCCGGCGACCACGCCGCCCGACCCCAACGACCAGGTCGCGGTCATCAGCGGCAACGACACGGGCATCGCGATCGACGCGCTCGCCGACCGCTACGCGCCGGGCGACGAGATCCTGGTGGCCGTCTACCCGGGGATCGTCATGCAGATCCCCGACTTCACGATCAGCCCCCCGGCGACGATCAACCTGCCGACCACGGGCCACGTCGACGACGCCGCCACCTTCCGGATCTCCCGGAACAACGCCTTCAGCGGCCAGGTCAGCCTGTCGACCGTCGGCGATCTGCTGGATCCGGCCAACCCGATGGTGACCGGTGCGATGGACCCGGTGGAGCCGGTCGACTACGACCCCTCGACGGTGACGCCGTCGCTGGGCGCCGGGGCGCCGGTCGTCATGGACGACATCGACACGAACGGGGCGACGCCGGGGATCTATACGCTCTGGATCCGCGGCGAGGCGGGCAGCCCGTACCTCACGGTCAAGCACGTGCCGATCGCCATCAACGTCGGCGGGGTCGAGCGCGACTTCACGATCACCTCGTCGGTGGGCGAGCTCGAGGCCGCCAACGCCGGCGGCACGGTCTCGGCGACGCTGACCCTCAAGAAGTCCGGGTCGGGCAGCACCTTCGGGGGGACGGTCAGCCTGAGCCTCGACGGTCCACTGCCGGCGGGGCTCGGGGCCGTGACCTTCGGCTCCACCTCGGTGACGCCAACGAGCGGCACCGGGACCTCCACGACCCTGACGATCAACACCGGGACGGTCGCTCCCGGCACCTACGACCTGCACGTCCGGGCGACCGGCCTCAACGGCGACGCCACGCCGCGGAAGGTCACCCACGTCCTGTCGCTCCGCCTGCGCGTCGGCGCGGTCGGCTCCAGCGGCACTCGTCCGTACGTCGACATCAGCGGCTTCGCGGTCATGCGCGTCGCCTACGTCGACCCCAACCGGGTCGACGCCTACGCGATCACCGGCGTCCACGCCGACCAGAACGACCCAGCCCTCCGCCGCGGTCAGGTGGCCCGGCTGGTGCCCTGGAGCTAGCCGGTCGGGGCACGGCAGGTACGCCCGGATGAGCCGGGCAACGATACGGGAGGCACCCATGGAACTCGAGTACAAGGACGACGGCCGGCGGGGCCGGTTCATCGTCGTCATCGGCCTGATCCTCGCCGTCATCGCCGGCGGGGCCGCCTTCTACCTGGTCAGCCAGGCCCAGCAGCAGGCCTCGGCGACCGTCGCCACGACCCCGGCGGTCGTGGCCGTCCGGGCGATCCCCGCCCGGAAGCCGATCGAGGCCGCCGACGTCGTCGTGCGCGACGTGCCGATCGACCCGACCAACGCCTCCGGCATCGTGGCCGATCCGAACCTCGTCGTGGGCCGGCTGCCGGTCGTCACGATCCTCGAGGGGCAGCTGGTCTCCACGAACCTGCTCGCCTCGTCCGACGAGGGCGGGCAGTTCTCGATCCTCGGACCCGAGGAGGCCGTGACGTCCGAATCGATCGCCTGGCGCGCGGTCTCGATCACCGCCCCGGACGATCGCGCGGTGGGCGGCCTGCTCGAGCCGGGCCAGACCGTGGACGTCTTCGTCACGGCGACCGTCAACGTGCCCGAGGACCTCCTCGATGAGGGCAAGTTCTACACCGACAAGTCGACCAAGGTGGCCTACCAGGACATGCTCATCCTGGCCAAGTCCGGCCAGTTCTACGTCCTCAAGGCGCCCCTCGACATCGCCGAGGAGATCTCGCATCTCCAGGCCAGCGGCACCGCGGCCTTCAGCCTGGCCCTCCGCCCGGAGGTCGACACCCGCCAGATCGACGTCGAGGACTACGGCAACACGACGAACCGCTTCATCACCAAGTACGGCCTGCCCGTCCCGGAGACGTACCCGGCCGGCAACGGCCCGGTCCGGACCCCGCCGCCGCTGGCCTCCCCCACCCCGTTCCCCTCGCCGGCACCGTCGGTCGAGCCCTCGCCCGTTCCCTAGGCGCACGGTCGCGGCCGGGCGGCCCACCGCCGGCCCGACTCGCGGGCCTCCCGGGTCGCCCGGGACCTCCTGCGCCGCTGACCCGGCGCGCCTCCCGTGGCCGCTCGGTCCCTCCGGGGCCGAGCGGCCCGCTCATGTCTCGCGGCCCGAGCGAGCCTCCAGCGCGGCTTCGAGCACGGCGAGCACCCGCTGCCGGACCGCCTCGGCCGGGCCGTCGGTGTCGACGAGCCGGGTGGCGGCGGGCGCCAGGCGGGTCGCCAGGTCGCCCTGGCTCCGGATCCGCCGCTCCGCGTCCTCGCCGGCCATGCCCCGCCCCAGCAGGCGCCGCCGCTGCTCGTCCGGTCCGCAGGCGACGAGCCAGACCTCGTCGCAGACGCGCGCGAGGCCCCCCTCGACGAGCTTGATCGCCTCGATCACCACGATCGGCACGCCGGCCTCGTCGGCCGCCCGGAGCTCCTCGAGGATCGCCGGACGGACCGCCGGATGGACGATCGCCTCCAGCCGGGCCAGGGCCTCGGGGTCGTCGAAGACCCTGGCGGCCAGGGCCGGTCGATCGAGCGCTCCGTCCGCGCCGACGACCCCGTCGCCGAAGGCCGCCACGACCGCGTCGAACGCCGGGCGGCCGGGCTCCAAGACGTCCCTCGCGACCCGGTCCGCGTCGATGACCCGTGCTCCGCGCTCGGCGAGCCAGCCGGCCACCGTCGACTTGCCGCAGCCGATGGGGCCGGTCAGGCCGATCCGCAGCGCCCGACGGTCGGAGCCCGGTGGGGTCGTCGAGGGATCGGTCACGGTGCCTGCTCCTCCAGCTCCAGCCAGGCCTCCTCGGCGGAGGCCAGGGCGACGTCCACGTCGGCCAGCTCGCTGGTGACCCGCCGGAGCTCCACGAAGTTCGCCTGGACGGCCGGGTCGCCCAGGGCCAGCTCGAGGTGGTTCTTGCGCAGGCCCAGGCGCGTCAGCTCGGTCTCGAGCGCCGCCGAGCGCCGTCGGTAGGCGTCCTTCGAGAGCCTGGGCCGGCGGGTCCGGGGCCGGGGCGGCGCGGTGCCCGGACCGGCGGTCGAGCCTGCGCCACCTCGTTCGCCCGCCGCTTCGGCAGCGGCCCGGCCGGCAGCGGCCCGGCCGGCAGCGACGCCCGCCTTCTCGCGACTGCCTCGTCCCGTCTCGGGGCGCCGTTCGACGCGTCCCTTCGACGGACGCAGGCGGGCCGCCTCGCGCTCGGCCGCCTCGGCGGGCGTCCATCCGTCGGCCACCGCCGCCCGCCACTCCCGGTAGGACCCGTCGAACGGGACGACGAGGCCGTCGGCGACGACCCAGAGCCGCTCGCAGACCGTGTCCAGCAGGCGTCGATCGTGGCTGACGAGCAGGATCGTGGACGGCGCCTCGTGGAGGAAGGTCTCGATCGCCTCGCGGGCCGGGATGTCGAGGTGGTTCGTGGGCTCGTCGAGGAGCAGCAGGTTGGCCGGCAGGATGCCGAGCAGGGCCATCTCCAGGCGGGATCGCTCGCCACCCGAGAGGGCCCGGACCTCCTTGAACACGTCGTCGCCCCGGAAGAGGAAGCGGGCGAGGTAGCCGCGCGCCTCGCCCGGCGTCACCGGGAGGGCGTCGAGGACGGCCTCGAGGACCGTCGCCCCGGGGATGGCGGCCCCCCGCAGCTGGGCGAGGTAGCCCAGCTGGACCTGGTGCCCGAAGACCAGGCTGCCGTCGAGGGGCGGAAGCTCGCCGGCGATCGTCCGCAGCAGGGTCGTCTTGCCCGCGCCGTTGGGGCCCACGATGCCGATCCGTTCCCCGCGCGCGGCAGCGATGAACGGCGCGCGGGCCACGACCGAAGGCTCGGGCGCCACGGGTCCGGCGTCGCGGGCGCCGGGATCGGCGACGTCGTCACCCACCTCGGCCGTCCGCTCGACCCTCCGCCCCGGCAGATAGCCGACGACGAAGTCCTCGAGCCGGACGACCATCTCGCCGGACCGGACGGGCGTCCCGCCGGCCAGGGCCTGCGTCGGCAGGGCCAGCCGACGCGACCGCCTGGGCGCCTCCCGGCTCTCGGATTCCAGCCGCTCGAGGCGAGCCTCGTGCTCGTGCATCTTCGAGTACTTGCGGTGGCTCCGGTACCGCTGGACGAGCTCGCGCTCCCGCTCGATGGCGGCGGCCTGCGAGCCGGCCTGCTTGTCGGCCCGGGCGTCCCGCTCGTCCCGCTGCCGCTTGTAGGCGGAGTAGTCCCCGCGGAACGTCGTCAGGCGCCGATCGCGCAGCTCCCAGATCCGCGTCGCCGTCGCGTCCAGGAAGGCCCGGTCGTGCGACGCGACGAGGAGCGAGCCGGATCGTCGCCGGAGCCGCTCCTCGAGCCACTCGAGGGCGGCCAGGTCGAGGTGGTTCGTGGGCTCGTCGAGGAGCAGCAGGTCGGGGTCGGCGACGACCAGCCGCGCCAGCGCCGCCCGGGTCTGCTGGCCGCCGGAGAGCGCCGTCGGGGGCCGGTCCCACGACGACCGGTGGAAGCCCAGGCCGGACAGGGTCGCGTCCACGCGGACGTCGAGGTCGTAGCCCCCGAGCGCATCGAACCGCCCGCGGACCTCTGCGTAACGGGCCTCGCCCGCCAGGCCGGAGCGCTCGAGCTCGCCGAGCTCGCGCTCCAGGCGCTCGAGGTCGGCCGCCCCGTGGCGGACCGCCTCGCGGAGCGACCCGGCGGCCATGAACCGCTCGTCGAGGTGGGCCTCCTGGGCCAGGAGACCCAGCGACAGGCCGCGCTTGCGCTGGACCGTGCCGCGGTCCGGATCCTCGAGCCCCGCGGCGATCCGCATCAGCGTGGTCTTGCCGGCCCCGTTCGGTCCGACGAGGCCGACCCGGTCACCGAGAGCCATCGCCGCGTCGATCCCGGCGAGGATGACGAAGTCGCCGATCTCGCGGACGACCCCCTGGAGGCGCAGGATCGACATCAGCCGGCCTTCGCCGATCCGGCCCCGGGGCGCTGGACGGGCGCGCTGCCGGCCCGGGCCCGGGCTCGCCGCGCGGCGGCGGCTCGTCGCGTCCGCTCGGCACGGCTGCCATGGGCGGACCGCTCGGCCTCGGTGATGCCCAGGGCGCCGTCACCCTCGAGCTCGACCCAGCGGCGGCCCCGTCGGCCAGCCGCCCGGCCCGGGCGGGGCGTGATGCCGGCCAGGATCGCCGCGCCGGCGGCGCGCTCCTCGGCCGGCAGGCGCTGGCACCACGAGCAGAAGTGCGTGGCCCGTCCACCCACCACGATCCGCCGGATCGGTCGTCCGCAGCGCTCGCACGGCTCCCCGGTCCGCTGGTAGACGAGAAGGCGCTCCTGCATCGCCCCGTCGCCGTCCGGCGCCGTGTAGTCGTCGATCGACGATCCCCGCCGGGCGACAGCCTCGGCCAGGATCCGGCGCAGCTCCGTGTAGAGCGCCCGCTCGTCGCCGGGGCGGAGCGAGCGGGCCGAGCGGAGCGGGTGGAGCCGGGCCGCCCAGAGGGCCTCGTCCGCGTAGATGTTGCCCACCCCGGCCAGGACCGCCTGGTCCGTGAGGAGCGGCTTCAGACGGGTCCGGCGACCCCGGATCCGCCGCCGGAAGGCCCGCAGGTCGAAGGCCGGGTCGAGCGGCTCCGGCCCGAGCGCCTCGAACGGGTCGGCCCCCGACCGGTCGAGCGGCGCGCCGCCGGGCTCGTGGCGCCGGTAGAACCCGATCCGGCCGAACTTCCGGATGTCCCGGAAGCGGATCGCCCGCCCGTCGTCGAGGTCCAGGACGACCCGCACGTGGGGATCCTCCGGGACATCGCGCGGCACCACGAAGAGCTGGCCGGTCATCTTCAGGTGGATCGTCAGGATGGCGTCCCCGGACAGCTCGACGACGATGAGCTTGGCCCGCCGGCCGACCGCCTCGATCCGACGACCCCGGACCCCGGCGGCGAAGGCGACGGGGTCGCCGTCCCGGATGGTCCGCACCCAGCCGACCCGGGCATCGACGATCGTCGCGCCGAGCACATGCCGCCGGAGATCACCGGCGACCGTCTCGACCTCGGGAAGCTCGGGCACGGCCGGATCCGCGTCAGGCTCCGACGCCGCTCGGCGCCTCGCCGGCCTCCGCCAGCAGCGCGTCGCCGCGGGTCAGCGGGGTCATCGACTCCCAGTCGGGCCCGACCTTGACGTCCACCGTCAGCGGGACGTCGAGCGGGACCGCGCCCTCCATGGTCTCGCGGACCGCGCGGGCCAGCCGCTCCACCTCACCCTCGGGGATCTCGAAGAGCAGCTCGTCGTGGACCTGGAGCAGCATCCGCGCCGGCGAGCCGTCCGCCCTGAGCCGATCGGCCACCCGGATCATCGCGATCTTCATGATGTCGGCCGCCGTGCCCTGGATCGGCATGTTGATGGCCATCCGCTCGCCGGCCCCGCGAAGGGCCGGGTTCCGGGCGGTCAGCTCGGGGATGGAGCGGCGTCGGCCCAGGAGGGTCGTGACGTGGCCCTGCTGCTTGGCCGCCTCCTTGATGTGGAGCATGTAGTAGCTGATCCCCGAGTAGGTCGAGAAGTACGAGTTGATGAAGTCCTGGGCCTCCTGGCGGCTGATCCCCGCTCGCGTCGAAAGGCCGAAGTCGCTCATCCCGTAGGCGATCCCGAAGTTGACCATCTTGGCCATCGAACGCTCGTCCGCGGTGACCTCGGCCGGGTCCTTGTGGAGCACCCTGGCGGCGGTCTCGCGGTGGATGTCGGCCTGGCGCGCGAACGCCTCCTTGAGGTGCTCGTCACCCGAGACGTGGGCGAGGATCCGCAGCTCGATCTGCGAGTAGTCGGCCGCCAGGAGGACGAGGCCCGGGCCGCCGGCCACGAAGGCCCGGCGGATGCGGCGGCCGAGCGGCGTCCTGATGGGGATGTTCTGCAGGTTCGGGTCGGACGAGGACAGCCGGCCCGTCGCGGCGACGGCCTGGTGGAAGGTCGTGTGCAGGCGCCCGCCCTCGGCGATCAGGCCGGGCAGCGCCTCGACGTACGTCGAGCGGAGCTTCGTGTAGGTCCGCCACTCGAGGAGCCGCTCGACCATCGGGTGGGCGGCCCGGAGCTCCTCGAGGACGGTCGCATCGGTCGAGTAGCCGGTCTTGGTGCGCTTCCCCTTGGGCAGGTCGAGCTCGTAGAAGAGGACCTGCTCCAGCTGCTTCGGGCTGCCAAGGTTGAACTCGTGGCCGACGGCCTCGTAGATCTCCGCTTCCAGGCGCTCGATCTCGCTCCCGAACTCGCGGTCGAGGGCCGCCAGGGCCTCCAGGTCGAGCGCCACGCCGATCGCCTCCATCCTGGCCAGGACGGGGATGAGCGGCAGCTCCACCTCGGCGAAGAGGCGGTCGAGGCCGTCCGCGGCCAGGGCCTCGGCGAGGACCGGCCGGACGGCCATGGCCGCGAGCGCCTCCAGGCCAGCCCGGAGGCCGGGAGTCAGGTCTGCCGGCGGCGGCAGGATGATGTCGAGCCGCTCGGCCGTGACGTCGGCGATGGCCTGGCTGCGCAGGGCCGCGTTCAGCAGGTACGCGGCGATCTGGGTGTCGAAGGCGACGGTCGGCGGTCGTGCCGCCGGGTCGTCCGCGAAGCCGGCCGTCAGGAGCGGCTTCACCTCGTGCCCGACGATGGCCACGTCGGCCCTGCCCAGGGCCCGTCGGACCGCCTCCACCGCCCCCGCCCCCTCCGCCACCACGGCCCGACCGTCGTGGCCGACGAGGGCCAGGGCCAGGGCCTCGCCCTTCCTGGGCCGGGGATCCGAGCGGACGTACGCGACCGCGACGTCCGGCTGCTCTCCGAGCCAGCCCGCCAGGGCCTCGGCCCCGTCCGCCTCGACGCGCTCGATGCGCCCGGGGTCGGCGAGAGCGGCCCGGAGCGCCCCGACCGGGTCGCCCGGCGCCACCTCGACCGGCGGTTCGGCAGCGCCTGCCCCAGGGGCAGACCCGACCGGCCCCACGGCGTCGAAGTCGAGGCTCAGCTGGAGGCCGGCGCCCTGGGCGATGAGCGGTGAACGGCCCGGCGCCCGGGCCGCACGGGTCCCACCACTGGCGTCCCGGAGCGCAGCCGCGGTCTCCTCCGGCCGCTCCCCCTCGACCGGGGGCAGCCGCTCGATGAGCGTGCGGAACTCGTACTCGCGGAAGAGGCGGATGACCTCCTCGCGGTCGTAGCGGCCGATCCGTGCAGCGTCCAGGTCCAGGTCGAGCGGGACGTCGTGGACGAGCCGCATGAGCTCGCGACTCTCGAGCACCCGCTCGCGCGCCTCCTCGAGCTTCGGCCGGAGCTTCTCCGGGGTCACCTCGTCCAGGTGCTCGTAGAGCGCCTCCAGCGTGGCCCAGGTCCGGATGAGGGTCGAGGCGGTCTTCTCCCCCACCCCGGGCACGCCAGGGATGTTGTCGGTCGAGTCGCCCTTGAGCGCCTTGTAGTCGACCATCTGGTCCGGCCGGAGCCCGTAGCGCTCGTCGATCCGGGCGACGTCGTAGACGACCGTGTTGGCGACGCCACCGCGCAGCGAGACCATCAGCCGGGTGCGCTCGCTCACGAGCTGCAGCATGTCGAGGTCGCCGGTCACGATCGTCGTCGGCAGGTCGCGGGCCTCGGCCTGATCGACCAGGCTGGCGATGACGTCGTCGGCCTCGTAGCCCTCGGCCTCGTAGACCGGGATGGCGAGCGCGGCCACCACCTCTCGGACCTTCGGGAACTGGTCGCGCAGGTCGTCGGGCATCCGCTGGCGGGTGGCCTTGTACTCCGCGTAGCGCTCGTGTCGGAAGGTCGGCTTGCCGAGGTCGAAGGCGATGGCGACGTGGGTCGGCGCGACGTCCTGCACGGCCCGCAGCACGATGTTCGTGAACCCGAAGACGGCGTTGACCAGCTCGCCCTTCGACGTGGTCAGGGGGGTGTCGATGAGCGCGAAGTAGCCGCGGTAGATGAGCCCGTTGCCGTCGAGCAGCATCAGGCGGTCGGTCACGGGATCCTCGCCGGGCGGGTACGGTCGGCCCCAGTGTACCCGCGGGCCACGGCCGGCCGACGTCACGGCCGGTCGCCGGCGGACCGCCTGGCCAAGCCGTCAGGGACCGGGCCCGGACTCAGCGGAAGGCCGTCGCGAGCCCTGCCAGCACGGGGCGCCGGCCGGCGCGACGACGCCCGGCCAGGATCCCCCGGAGGAGCGGCGCGGCGTCCGGCTCACTGAGCCTGGCCGTCCGGCCGCTCCGCTCGGCCAGGAACCGCTGGGTGGCCGAGGCCGTCCGCGGCGGGATGACGATCGTCAGGGTGACCCCGGGGGCCTCACGGGCAAGGACCTCGCGGCGCGCCTCGCACCAGGTCCACAGCGCCCCCTGCGGCGCGGAGACGTCCTCGAGGCCACCCAGCCCCAGGCGACCGTTCTGGCCCAGCAGCACGCCGATGCGGCCATGCCCCCGCGCCGCCATCCGCCGGGCCACCTCGTCGACGAGCCCGGCGGGGCCGAGGAAGTCCGCCGCCACGAGGGCGGCGCGGTCCCCGGCCGTCGAGAAGGCGGCATGGACGAGCAGGTCCGGGGGCGTCGCGAGGTTCGGCGGGAGATCGCCCAGGGCGTCGGCGGCCGCGTTCGGCGCCGCCAGGTCGAGCGGCGCGAAGGCCCAGCCCCGACCGAGGTCGGCCGCCAGGCCGGCGAGCTCGGGGGCGTCGCGTCGTCCCAGGGCGACCACGTCGAAGCCCGACACCAGGGCGGCCCGCGCGAAGGCGCCGCCCCACGCCCCGGTGGTCCCGGTGATCCAGGCGGTCGTCATGTCGTCTCGCCTCCCTCGGTCCGCTCGAGCGTCAGGACGCCGAAGAGGCCGAGCGGCTCCCGCTCGACCGTCACGGCCCGCCACCCGAGCGGCTCGGCCGCGGCGATGACCGCCTCGGCGCTCCGGGTGACCGCGGTCCACGGCTTGCGGTCCCAGTCGACCAGGACGTCGTGGAGCAGCCGCAGGTCCGGGTGGCCCTCCATCACCGAGAGGACCCAGCGAGAGCCGGGCTGGGTCCCGCGGGCACCCGCCGCGAGCAGCCGCCGCACGTCGACGTCGTCCACGAGGAGGTCGAAGAAGCCCGATGCGACGAGGAGGTCGAAGGTCGGGTGCGGCCAGCTCGTCGGATCGAAGGCGTCGGCGGCGACGAAGTGGATGTCGTCGCGGCCCTCGGCCGTGGCCCGGGCGGTGCCCCTGGCCCGCTCGTCGGCGTCGATGTCGCCGGCGTAGTAGACGGTCCCGTCCTTGGGCAGCGCGAACAGGTACGAACCGGGCCCGGCGGCCACGTCGAGGAGCCGCTGGCCGGATCGCCGCCGGATGGCCGCCTCCAGCTGTCCGATGAGCAGCCGGCGCCTTCCCCGGACGCCGCGCCAGACCGGATGGTCGAGCATCACCCGGTCGACCAGCGTCCCGATCGGGGTGATGCCGTGGGCCTTGTCGGCATAGACGTAGTCGACCATCGTCCCGGAGTTGAACCCCTCCCTGAAGCCCAGGCGGATGCCGTCGGACAGCTGCCCGCCTGTCCGCATGAGGAACCGCATCAGCGGGTAGTAGAGCTCCACCACCAATCCCTCCTGCTCAGGCGCGTCG
>DATHYZ010000146.1:0-3125 GCA_035458865.1 Candidatus Limnocylindrales bacterium | reverse complement strand
GGCTACCGGGGTTCCCGATGGAGCAGATCCACCTCGAGGCAGCGCCGATCGGCGCCGATCGAGCCTCCTACGGCGAGGCCTATCTCGGCCAGTCACGCCACCTGGAGCAGTTGACCGTCGCGGCCATCGATAGGATCCTCGCCGCTGACCCTGGAGCAGTGATCGTCCTCTTCTCGGACCATGGCTCGGGCGCCGGCTACACCCCGACGCATCCAGCCGACACTGACCTCGACGAGCGGACGGCGAACCTCGTGGCAGTCCGGACGCCCGGGCTCCTGAGGCCACTCCCCGATGACGTCACGCTCATCAACGTGCTGCCGCCGATCCTGAACGCCTATCTCGGGACGGACTTCAAGCTTTCCGCACCTGACATCTACACATGGATCGGCGACGATGAGTTCGACATCGCACCCGCGAGCGGCGTCCCGGACTGACCGGCGCGCCCGGGGCCATCACCGCGCCGTCCCGCCCAGCGGTTGAGCCTGCAATCACCTACCTCGGGCTGGTGCTATCCTCCGCCCGATGACCAGCCCCACCCTGAGCGTGGAGCCGGCCTGTCCGGAGGCGACCGCCTCCTCGACCAGCGCCCCATCCGGCTCTCCGGATGACCGCGCGCCCCT
Organism: Candidatus Limnocylindrales bacterium; assembly: GCA_035458865.1. Lineage (GTDB taxonomy): Bacteria > Chloroflexota > Limnocylindria > Limnocylindrales > CSP1-4 > DATHYZ01. The sequence continues at coordinate 2,505 of DATHYZ010000146.1, read as the reverse complement.
GACGACGCCGAGCCGCGGCACCCGTGCGCTCCGCGCCGTCCGCCGTCCCCTGGACGAGATCGACCGCGAGACGTGGGACGCCCTGGCCGCCCGGGCCCCCTGGACGACGCCCTTCAGCCACTGGGCCTTCCATCGAGCCTGGTGGGACGCCTACGGCGCCAATGCCCACGAGCAGACGCTCGTGGTCCTCGCGGACGGATCGCCGGCGGACGCGCCGCCCGTCGCCATCGTGCCGCTCATGCACCGCCACGAGGTCGAGCCTGGCGACGCCGTCACGTCCACCCACATGCGAGCCGACTCCAGCGAGGAGCTGACCCCGGTCCCGCCGCAGGCGAAGGCCGTCTTCATGGGGGCGAGCTACCACGCCGACTACGCCACGATCCTGGCCGACCCGGCCGATCTCCCGGCCGTCGCCGAGGCACTGACCTCCTACCTCGCCGCGCCGCCGGACGACGTCGAGCATCCGGAGCCGTGGGACGTCGTGGACCTGCGCCGGCTCCGCTGCGGCGATCCCGCCGCGGACGCCCTGGCGGCCTCCTTCGGGGCGCGCGAGATCGAGTGCGGCTGGACGCTCAACGTGGAGCGCGAGGACGTCTGCCCGGTCGCCATCCTGCCCGCCGAGGCGACGCTCGATGACCATCTCGCGACGCTCGGCAAGAAGGAGCGCCACGAGATCCGGCGCAAGGTCCGCCGGGCCGAGGCGGCCGGCGAGACCCGTTTGGGGATCTCGGCCGCCCCGCTGGACGATCTCGCCGCCTTCATCGACCTCCACCAGCGCCGCTGGGGCGACCAGGGGCTCTTCCCCGACACCGAGGGCGGAGCCCAGAGCCGGGTCTTCTTCCGGCGGCTCTTCGAGCTGTTCGGTGCCGACGGTCCGCTGAAGCTGGCGTTCCTCACCGTCGGCGGGCGCAGGATCGCCGCCGGGATCCACTTCGACGACGGCGAGTCGTTCTACTACTACAACGCCGGGGTGGATCCGGAGGCCCGTGAGCTCTCGCCGGGCGTGGTGATGGTCGCCCGCTACCTGGAGCTCGCGATCGAGCTCGGTCGCCGACGGATGGACTTCCTTCGCGGCGACGAACCGTACAAGTACGAGTGGGGCGCGGTGGACGAACCGATCCAACGCCTGCTCGTCCGACGAACAGGCAGTTGAGATGACGCCACCGCTTCCCGGCGGCCCCTGCGCGACCCCGCCGAACCGGTCCGAGCTCCCGGGCGACCAGCGCGTCCGGGTCCTCGAGCTCCTGGCCACCGGCACGAACGGCGGCGCCCAGGAGCACCTCTACAACCTCGTCACCCGCATGGACCACGATCGCTACGACGTGTCGGTGGTGGCGCTCTCGAGCGGCAGCGGCGTGCGCAAGCTCGAGGCGGCCGGGGTGCCTGTCTGCGTCATCGACGAGGCCGACGATGCCACGGCGGTCGCCGCCGTCGCCGAGCATCTCGCCCTCCTCCAGCCCGACGTGGTCCACGCCCACATGTACCGGGCGGAGATCGTGGGGACCCGGGCGGCCCTCTCCCTCGCGGCGAGCGGGGCGGGGCGGCCGTACGTGGTCTCGACCGTCCACTCGTCGCGCGTCCGGAGTGTCGAGGACCGCGAGGAGCTGCGCCGGCTGACGCCCCACATGGACCGCCTGGTCGCGGTCTCCAAGGCGATCGTCGAGAAGCTCGAGCACGAGGGCCGGATCGGGCCGCCGGTGGACCTCATCTACAACGGCGTCGACCTCCTGCGGTACGACCACCAGGAGCCCTGCTGCACCCTGCGCGCCGAGTACGGCCTGCCCGACGACAGCCAGCTCGTCGGCGTGGTCGCCCGCCTCGAGACGGAGAAGGGCCACTTGACACTGCTCGCGGCCTGGCCCGCGGTCGCAGCGGCCGTCCCGAACGCCTACCTGCTCGTCGTCGGGGAGGGGAGCCGACAGGAGGAGCTGGAGGCGCAGGCCGCCGCGCTCGGGATCGCCGACCGGGTCGTCTTCACCGGTCGGCGCGACGACATGCCGGCCGTCACGGCTGCCCTCGACGTCGCGGTCCTGCCCTCCTACCGGGAGGCGCAGGGCCTGACCATCCTCGAGGCGATGGCCCTGTCGCGGCCGGTCGTGGCCTCGGCGGTTGGCGGGATCCCCGAGATGATCGAGGACGGGGTCTCCGGGCTGCTCGTCGAGCCGCACAATCCGGATGCGCTGGCGGCGGCCCTCACCCGGCTGCTCGTCGATCATCCCTATGCCGATGTGCTGGCCCGCAACGCCCACGACATGGTCCACGAGCGCTTCTGCGTGGAGCTCATGGTCCACGCCATCGAGGCGATCTACGACGAGGGCGCGACCTCGGTCCGCACGGCGGCGCCGGCGGCGGGCTGACCCTCCCTATCCCTGCTCAGCGGCCACATCAGCGGGGCGAGCGCCGCCAGCATCAGGACCAGCCAGTCCAGGTTGACGACCGGCGAGGCCCAGACCATCAGTAGCACGGCCAGCGAGAAGGTGAGCCCGGGTCGCGCCCGCTGCCAGG
>DATHYZ010000145.1:0-6868 GCA_035458865.1 Candidatus Limnocylindrales bacterium | reverse complement strand
GCGGGGTGCGAGCGACCCGCGGACCATCCGGCGGTCACCGGGACCGAGTCGTCGACCGATCCGGCAGCGGGCTCGAGGCCCGGGTACGTGGGCGTCTGCAGGACGCCGAACGCCTCGAGCGGCCAGTACCGCAGGAAGGCTCGGCCGATGACCGAGGCGTCCGGGACGGGTCCGAACGTCCGCGAGTCGGCGGAAGCCTCGCGGTGATCGCCCATGACGAAGATCTCGCCCGACGGGACCTGCCAGCGCGACTGGCCGCTGGTCGGGTCCGTGAGCTGCGCGCTCCCGTCCAGCTCCTTGAACACGTAGGGCTCCTGGAGCTCGACGCCGTTCACCCAGACGGCCCCGTCGCGGAGCTCGATGGTGTCGCCGGCTTCGCCGATCACCCGCTTGATGAACGGCGTGCGATCCCCGTCGAGGGACCAGCCCTCCGGGGGTTCGAAGACGACGATGTCGCCACGTGAGTACCTGTCCCAATGCGGCGTCAGCTTGTCGACCAGGACGTACTCACCGGGCTCCAGGGTCCGCTGCATCGACTGCTGGCGGACCTGGTAGGGCTGGGCGATGAAGGTCTGGATGACGAAGAAGATCACGACCGTCAGGACGACGGTCTCGAGGATCTCGAAGAGGCAGCCCAACGTCCGTCTCCCGGGAGACGTCGTCGGCGTGATGGGCGGCGCCGGCGGCTCCACCGGTGGATACGAAGGGGTCACGGGTGCGGAGTATAGGGCTGCAGGCCCGACCCCGATGCGGCACCATCGTCCCATGCGTGCCGCCGTTCTCGACCAGCCCGGCGAACCTCTCCGGATCGAGGTGCTCCAGCTCGATCCCCCGGGCCCGGACGAAGTGCTCGTCCGGATCGAGGCGTCCGGCGTGTGCCACAGCGACCTGCACGTTCGCGACGGCGAGTGGCCACGGGCCACGCCCATCATCCTCGGGCACGAAGGTGCCGGGATCGTCGAGGCAGTGGGGCCGGGCGTGGATCCGGCCCGGGTCGGCCAACGGGTGGCGCTCTCCTGGTACTACCCCTGCCTCCGCTGCCGCGCCTGTCAGAGCGGCCGCCAGTGGCTCTGCGCCGGTTCGGGATCGCTCCAGCATCGCCAGGCGGACGGCACGACCCGGGTCCACCGCACCGACGGGACCCCGGTCCTCGCGAACCTGGCCATCGGCACCTTCGCCGAGCGGACGGTCGTCCCAGCGTCGGCCGCGATCCCGATGCCCGACGGGACGCCGCCCGAGGTCGCCGCCCTGATCGGCTGCTGCGTCGCGACGGGCGTCGGTGCCGTGACCAAGACGGCCGAGGTGCCGGCCGGCGCGAGCGTCGCGATCTGGGGCCTGGGGGGCGTCGGCCTGTCGGTGGTGATGGGCGCGGTCCTGGCCGGAGCGGCGCGCATCGTCGCCGTGGACCGCGAGCCGGCCAAGCTCGACCGGGCCCGGGAGCTCGGCGCGACCGACCTCGTCGAGGCCCGGGCCGACGGCTCGGCCACGGTCGACGCCGTCCGGTCCGCGACGGCCGGAGGACCGGACTTCGCCTTCGAGGCGATCGGCCTGACGACCACCATCGAGCAGGCCCTCGAGGTCCTCCCGCCGGGTGGGACCGCCGTGCTCGTGGGGCTCACCCCGTTCGGTCAGCGCGCATCCTTCGACGTCTTCCCGTTCGTGGACGGGAGTCGGCGCATCCTGGGCTCGAACTACGGCGCGGCCGTCGCGGCCGTCGACTTCCCGGCCTACGCCGAGCTCCACCTCGCTGGTCGGCTGCCGATCGATCGGCTCGTGGACGAGCGGATCCCGCTCGACGCCATCGAAGAGGCATTCGACGCCATGCGCGCCGGCGCCGGGGTGCGCCGGATCGTCGTCCCCTAGTCGACGGGCCGGACCGGGCGGTCGAGGACGACCGGGGACGGATCCAGTCCCTCGACATGCTCCGCGATCTCCGCGCACGTCGCGATCCACAGGAACGCCGACGTGACGGACGGTCCCTCGGGTACCGTGGGGCGATGAGGGACGCGGACCTCGCCGGGGTCGTCGACGGGATCGCCGCCGCCGCGCGCCTGTCGGGGGTCATCCGGCTCGACGGTCCGGACGGGATCCGGGCGGAGCGTGCCTACGGGCTGGCCGACCGCCGCCACGGGATCCCGAACTCGGTCTCGACGCGGTTCGCCATCGCCAGTGGGGTCAAGGGGATGACCGCGGTCACGGTGATGTCCCTCGTCGCCGACGGTACGCTGGCCCTGGACACGACGGCACGGTCGGTGCTGGGGACCGACCTGCCGCTGATCGACGAACGCGTCACCGTCGAGCATCTCCTCGCCCATCGGTCCGGCATCGGCGACTACCTCGACGAGTCGGCCGGCGGCGACGTCAACGACCACGTGATGGCGGTGCCGGTCCACCGGCTGGCCTCCACGGAGGACTACCTGGCCGTCCTCGACGGATACCCGCAGGCGTCCGTCCCGGGCGAGCGCTTCGCCTACTGCAACGGCGGATACGTCGTCCTCGCCCTCATCGCCGAGCGGACGAGCGGCGTGCCGTTCCCCGACCTGCTCTCGGAGCGGGTCCTCGGCCCGGCCGGTATGACCGCGAGCGGGTTCCTGCGATCGGACGAGCTCCCGGGCGACACCGCCCTCGGCTACCTCGACGGCGACGGCCTGCGCACGAACGTGCTCCATCTGCCGGTGCGCGGCAGCGGCGACGGAGGCCTGTACTCGACCGCGGCGGACATCCACGTGTTCTGGCGGTCGCTCATGGGCGGCCGGCTCGTGCCGGCCGACACGGTCGCCGTGATGACGACCCCCCGGAGCCGGTCGGAATCGGGGCGCATGCGCTACGGGCTCGGGTTCTGGCTGGACGGCACCGGCCCCGGGATCGCTCTCGAGGGGTACGACGCCGGGGTCTCGTTCCGGAGCGAGCACGATCCGATCGCCGGGACGACACTGACCGTCCTGGCGAACACGAGCGACGGCGCCTGGGGCACGCTCGAGCGCCTCCGAGCCGCCGGTCTCGCGGACGCCTAGCGTCGCCTCGGCCGGTCGCCGTGACCCGGGCCGAAGCGGTCTGCGATCAAGTCCGTTCGGCCCGCGGCCCGTCCCTGCCGAGGTTCGTTCGGCTCTTGCCCGGGGTCACCGCCGACGCCACGCTCGACCTGCAGGGACCACCCGACGGAGGTGGTCCCGGAGAGCTTCCAGATGCATGTCAGCGAGATCATGAAACGGTCCGTCGTGACCGTCCGACCCGAGGACTCGCTTCGCGACGTCGCCGGCCGGCTCGTCGAGCACGGGATCAGCGGCGTCCCCGTGGTCGGTGATTCCGGGGCGGTCCTCGGCATCGTCTCCGAGGCCGACTTCCTCATCCGCGAGCGCGGCCTGCCGGAGGCGCATCCGCGGCTGCTCGACCGACTCTTCGGACGCGAGGCCGAGCGGCCGGCCGCGGAGCTCGCGAAGCTCGCGGCGAAGACCGCCGGCGAGGCGATGACGAGCCCAGCCATCGTGGTGACCGCGGACACGCCCGTCCGTGAGGCCGCCCGGATCATGAGCGAGGAGCAGATCAACCGGCTCCCGGTCATCGAGGGCGAACGGCTCGTGGGCATCGTCACCCGGGCCGACATCGTCCGAGCGTTCGTCCGCACGGACGAGGAGCTGCGCGCCGCGGTCGTCGACGAGGTCGTGCGCCGAGCGACGTGGCTCGACGACCGCCAGGTGTCGGTGGCCGTCGACGGCGCCGTGGTGCGGGTCAAGGGGACCGTCGAGCGCCGATCCGACGTGGCCACCCTGGCTCGCCTGATCCGTGAGATCCCCGGCGTGCTCGACGTGGAGGTGGACGTCAGCTGGCGGCTCGATGACGCCGACATCCGGCCGCCCCGACAGGGCATGGTGGGCCCGGCCTACGGGCCTCGCTGATCCTGACCCGCTGGGGGACGACACCGGACGTCCGCGGCCGTCCCGCTCCGCGTCGGCTTCTCCCGGCGCCCCCCGGCACGGCGTCCGCCCACCGCCGCTTCCGCGGCGGGGTCGATCTCGGCGCCGACGTCTACGCCTGAGCCGACTCCGCCGAGGACGCCTCGAGGGCGGCCGACCGCCCGTCGGCGGCGTCTGACGGCGGGGCACTCGCCTCACGGGCGAGCCGAGCGAGCGTGCCGAGCCGTGTCTCGACGGCCCGGTGGACCTCGCTCGCGGCCAGGCCCGTGAGCAGCTCGAGCGCCTCGTCGACCGTCCGGACCGCCCAGACCCTGAAGCGCCCCGCCTCGGCGGCCGCCACGACGTCCCGGCGGAGCATCAGGTCGTCAAGGTTCGAGACCGGGATGATGACGCCCTGATCGTCCCGGGGCTCCAGGGCAAGGCAGGCATCGAAGAACCCCTCCACCTTGTCGTTCACCCCGCCGATCGGCTGGACGTTGCCGTGCTGGTCGATCGAGCCGGTCAGCGCGATCGACTGGCTGAGCGGGATCTCGCCGATCGCCGACAGGAGCGCACAGAGCTCCGCGAGCGAGGCGCTGTCGCCCTCGACCCCCGAGTAGCTCTGCTCGAACCCGATGCTGGCCTGCAGGCTCAGCGGTCCGCCGGCGGCGTAGCGACCCCCGAGGTAGCCGGAGAGGATCAGGACACCCTTGCTGTGGATGGGGCCCCCGAGCTCGACCTCCCGCTCGATGTCCACGACCTCGCCGCTGCCCAGGCGGGCCCGGGCGGTGATCCGGGTCGGCCAGCCGAAGGCCTCGTCTCCGAGCTGATGCACGGCCAGCCCGTTGACCTGGCCGATCGATTCGCCCGAGGTCCGGACGAGCAGGGTCCCCCGGGCGATGGCCTCCAGCAGGAGCTCGCGTCGACGCCCGACCCGGCGCCGACGGGCCTCGATGGCCGCATCGACGTCGACGTCGGCGATCAGGTCGCGGCCGCCGGCCCCCGCCAGGTGGTCGGCCTCGGCCAGCAGGTCGTTGAGGCTCCGCATGTGGTTGGAGAGCCGGTGGCGGTCCCCCGCCCCCCGGGCAGCGTGCTCGATGAGGCGAGCGACCGCCGGAGCCTCGAGCGGTCGGAGCCCGTCCCGCCGGGCCATGGCGGCGGCGATGCGCGCATAGAGCTGCTCGCTGTCCGGTCCACGCTCGACGCGGTCATCCACGTCGGCCGCGACCTTGAACAGCTCGGGGAACTCCGGATCAAGGGCCATGAGCAGGTCGTAGAGTCGCCGCTCGCCGACCAGCGCGATCTTCACGTCGAGCGGGATGGGGTCGGGCTCGAGGCTGACGGTGTCGACCAGGGTCAGGGCCCGACCGATCGATTCGATCCGCAGCTCCCCGGAACGGAGGGCGCGCTTCAGGCCATCCCAGGCGAACGGCTCGAGCAGCAGCCGGCGCGCGTCCAGGATCAGGTAGCCGCCGTTGGCTCGATGGAGCGCGCCGGCCCGGATGTGGCTGAAGTCGGTCATCAGCGCGCCCATCTGGGCCACGTACTCGATGCGTCCCAGGAGGTAGGCGTAGGTGGGGTTCGGCTCGATGACGACCGGCGCACCCGTCAGGTCCGTCCGATCCACCAGGAGGTTGACCTCGTAGCGCCGCAGCGTGGCCGCGGGATCGGCGCCCAGGGCCCGCAGGCCGAGACTCGAGCGGCCCTCCGACGAGGCGGCGGCGCTGAACTCGTTGGCATGGCCCACGAGGTCCTCCTCGACCGCCTGGAGGTGGCCCAGGACCTCGGGGAGGTCGGCGACCGTCTCACGGACCACCGACAGGTGGACCGCGACGGTGGCGCGGACGAGCGCCTGCTCGAGCTCGGCCAGCCGGTCACGCCCCTCCTTCTCCCACGTCGGGACCCGCCGCAGGACCGCCTCGAGCTCCTCCTCGAGTCGCACCATGTCGGCTCGCCGCTGCTCCTGCTCGGATTCAGGGAGCCGCTTGAACGCCTCCGGGGCGAGCACCTCGTCTCCGTCGGTCATCGCCAGGCCGACCCCGACGGGTGTGCGAACGAGGGCCACCTTGACCTGGGCGGCCTGGGCCGCCAGCGCCTCGAGCTCGTCGTCGCGACGTTTCCGAGCCGTCCCTTCGACCGCCTCCCGGCGGGCCCGGTAGTCGTCGCTCTCGAATGCGGCCGGGAGGGCGACCCGGAGGTCGGCGACGAGACGGGCCATGGCATCGCGGAAGCGCCGGCCGCGGCCCGCGGGCAGGCGCATCGCCCGAGGCCGACCCGGGTCGCTGAACCGATGCACGTAGATCCAGTCGTCCGGGACCGGGTCGGCCTCCGACGCCCGGGCGGTCGCCCCGCGCAGCAGCGTCGTCCGGCCGCTGCCCTCGGGACCCTGGACGTAGACGTTGAACCCGTGGCGGCGGATCGCGAGCGCGAAGTCGACCGCCTCGACGGCCCGGTCCTGGCCGACGATGCCCTCGACGGGCTCCAGGTCCGCCGTGGTCACGAAGCCGAGGGATGCCGGATCGGTCGACAGGGTGAGCTGCGAGACGGCGAGTGGCTCGACGGGCATTCCGCGATCCTCCACGGGACGCCTGTGCCGTGACGGTAGCCGGTGGATCTGCCCGGCGGGAGGGCGGACCGGCCCGAACCTGGGGGCCTCGTCGGCGGGTCACCCGGGCCGCACGGTCACCGGCCGGGTCGGAGGCCCGGGCGTGGTCGTTGCGACGCGTGCAACAGCCCGCGCGGCCGCCGGCGGCATCCCATCCGCACAGGCCGGGCAGCCGTATCAGGTACGAGCACGCCGCACGGCCAGGGCATACCGAACCGGCCGTACCGCAGCGGCCTCCCTCCCTCCTCCCACGGAGCCGGACCCCACGGTCCGGCTTCGTCGTTGGTGGGACGCGGCGACGACGTCAGGGGTCGAGGCCACCGGGCATCACGAGGACCGCCGTCCCATCGACCGCCCCCGTCGCGAGCCG
>DATHYZ010000144.1:0-10180 GCA_035458865.1 Candidatus Limnocylindrales bacterium | reverse complement strand
CGGGACCCGGTTCCGGATCGCCTCGTGGGGTCCGCCCTGGAACATCCCGCAGTCGACGAGGACCCGGGCGCGCCGCGTCTCCAGGAGGAACTGCGAGCCGGTGACGGTGGTGGCCCCACCGAGGAAGTGCAGGTCCATCAGTACGGATGGTGGCAGATGCAGGACGTCGGGGTGATCTCACGAGCGCCGACCCCTGCGGGAGGGGTTTCGGCCACAGCCGCCACGGGCGGCGGCATCCCTCCGGCGCTCCGGTCATCGAGTATGGTCGGGCCATGGGACCGATCCGCGCCCTCTTCGTCGATGCCGGCGGCACGCTCGTCCTGCCCGACCACGGGACCGTGGTGGAGGTCCTCGCGTCCATCGGCGTCGTCGTCGACCGGGGGCGCCTCGACGACGCGCACTACGCCGGGATGGCGGCCTTCGACCGGCTCGCCGTCAACGACGACGCGGCCACGCTGGTCTACCGGCGGGCCTATGCCGAGGCTGCCGGCGTCCCGGACGACCGCCTGGGCGAGGCCGTCGCGGCCTTCGGCCGGTTGTCGGCCGCCCGGGGCCACTGGATCCGGGCGATCCCGGGAGCCAGGGAGATGCTCGAGGTCGCCGGCGCGGCCGGCCTGCCGATCGTCATCGTCTCGAACACCGAGCGCGGCGACGCGGCCCAGCAGCTGGCCGCCGCCGGTGTCTGCCAGATCGGCCCGGGGCCGGGCGCCCGGGTCGGCCACGTCGTGGACTCGGCCCTGCTGGGCCGGGCGAAGCCGGACCCGCTGATGTTCGAGACGGCCATCCGCGCCGTCGGGGTGTCGCCGGACACGGCGGTCCACGTCGGCGACTCGCTCCTGGCCGACGTGCGTGGCGCCGAGGCCGCTGGGATCGCGGCGGTGCACGTCGATCCGCTCGACCGCTGTCCGCACCGGGATCATCCACACGTCGCGACGGTTCGGGAGGTGCCCTCGCTGCTCGGGTTCGGGCCCACGGTCCCGTTGCCGGCCGGTCGTCTCGGCTAGGCTGTCCCGATGCAGGCCCTCATCCTGACCAACGAGTACCCGCCGAACGTCTACGGCGGCGCCGGCGTTCACGTCGAGTACCTGGTACGTGAGCTGGCCAGGCTCATCGACGTCGACGTCCGGACGTTCGGCGAGCAGGATCAGCCCGGGTCGCCGCTGCAGGTACGGGGCTATCCGACCCGACTCCGGCTGGATGCCACGCCCGAGCCGTTGCGCCCCCTCCTCCGCGCCTTCGACCGCGATCTCGCCTTCATGTCCGACCCGATCGACGCTGACGTCGTCCACTGCCACACCTGGTACACGCACCTCGGCGGCATCGTGGCCAAGCTCGCCTACGGCATCCCCCTCGTCGTGACGACCCACTCGCTCGAGCCCCTCCGGCCCTGGAAGCGAGAGCAGCTCGGGGGCGGCTACGACGTCTCGAGCTGGGTGGAGCGAACGGCCGTCGAGATGGCCGACGCGGTCATCGCGGTGAGCGAGGGGACCCGGGTGGACGTCCTCGGCAACTTCGAGGTGGACCCTGGCCGGGTCCACGTGATCCACAACGGGATCGACACGGACGAGTACCGCCCGGGCCCCGAGACCGATGCCCTCGAGCGGTACGGGATCGATCCGGACGCCCCGTACGCGCTGTTCGTCGGCCGGATCACCCGCCAGAAGGGCATCGTCCACCTGGTCCGGGCGATCCGGCACATGGCTCCGGGGTACCAGGTCGTCCTCTGCGCCGGCGCTCCCGACACGCCGGAGATCGCGGCCGAGATGGAGGCCGCGATCGCGGAGGCGCGCCAGGATCGCGAGGGGATCGTCTGGATCGCCGAGATGGTGGACAAGCCGACCGTGCGGCAGCTGTACGGACACGCCGCCGTCTTCTGCTGCCCGTCCGTCTACGAGCCGTTCGGGATCATCAATCTCGAGGCCATGGCCTGCGAGACCGCCGTCGTCGCCAGCGCGGTCGGCGGGATCCCGGAGGTCGTCGTCCCGGGCGAGACCGGCCTGCTCGTGCCCTTCGAGCCCGCCGGCGACGGCTCCTTCGAGCCGCGTGACCCGGACCGCTTCGAGCGCGATCTGGCAGCGGCGGTCGACGAGCTGATGGCCGACCCGGCCCGCCGCGACGCGATGGGTATCGCCGGTCGAGCGAGGGCGGTCGATCACTTCAGCTGGGCGGCCATCGCCCGGCAGACGGCCGACCTCTACGCGGCCCTGGTCGACTGACGACGACCGGCCGTGCGCGAGCGCTTCGATCCCCGTGTCTTCGTGCCGCGCCTGCCGGGGCTCGTCCTCGGCCTCGTCCTGTTCGGGACGGGCATCGCCCTTATGGTGACGTCCGAGCTTGGCTTGAGTCCGTGGGAGGTCCTGGCCCAGGGGATCGCCGTCCGGACGGGCCTGGCGATCGGCACCGTCGGCATCATCGTCGGCTGGGTCGTGCTCGTCGGCTGGATCCCCACCGGCGAGCGTCCAGGGATCGGGACGATCCTCAACATCCTCCTCATCGGCAGCACCACGAACGTCGCCCTCGACCTCCTGCCGGACCTGGGACCGCTCGCCTTGGAGGCGACCTCTGCCGTCGACCTGGCGGTCCGTGGGAGCCTCCTCGGTGGCGGCATCCTCTGCATCGGGCTCGGGTCCGGCCTGTACCTCGGCGCCGACCTGGGCCCCGGGCCGCGCGACGGCCTGATGACCGGCCTGCACCGACGCTACGGCTGGTCCATCCGGCGGGTCCGAACGGCGCTCGAGATCGCCGTCCTCGTCGTGGGCTTCATCCTCGGCGGCACGGTCGGCATCGGGACGATCATCTTCGCTCTGACGATCGGACCGCTCGTCCAGTGGGCGCTGGAGGCCGTCGATCGCGAGGGCCGGGTCAGCCGCCGTCGCCGAGCCGAGATCGCGGCCCGGGGCGAGCTCGCCGGGGAGTGACCGGCCGGTCCTGGGGGCGCCGGCGCATCGACCCCTTCCGGCTCAACCGATCGGGATGAGGACGAGCGCGTCGACCGCCACCGCGCCGAACAGCAGCGTCAGGTAGCTGATCGAGAACTTGTACAGGCGCACCGCGCCGTCGGTCGAGGCCGGCTCCGACGTCCCGACCCGCCACAGCCGGTAGGCCTGCCAGAGGAAGACCGCGCCCAGGCCGATCGCGGCCACCAGGTAGATGAGTCCCATCCGGGCGACCGCGAAGAAGACGAGGCTGATGGCCACCAGCAGGATCGTGTAGAGCAGGATCTGGCGGGTGGTCTCGGCGACGCCCCGCACGACCGGCAGCATGGGCACGCGCGCCGCCTCGTAGTCGCGGCGGATGCGCAGGGCGAGCGCCCAGAAGTGGGGCGGCGTCCAGTAGAAGACGAGGGCGAACAGGAGCAGCGCCGGGACCCCCACGTTGCCGGTCACCGCCGCCCAGCCGATGACCGGCGGCAGCGCCCCGGCGGCTCCGCCGATGACGATGTTCTGGGGTGTCGTGCGCTTCAGGACCAACGTGTACACGATGACGTAGAAGGCGATCGCCCCGAGGGTCAGGAAGGCAGCCAGGAGGTTCACGAACCAGGCCATGAGGATGACCGAGCCAGCCCCCAGGACGAGGCCGAAGCGGAGGGCCGCCTCGGGGTCCACGCGGGCCGCGGGAAGCGGGCGGCGGCGGGTCCGGGCCATGAGCAGGTCGATGTCCCGGTCGAGGTACTGGTTGATCGCGTTCGCCGCCCCGGCCGCAAGGGTCCCGCAGACGAGCGTCCAGACCACGAGCCAGCCCCAGTCGATCGGCTCGATGCCAGGCACCTCGCGGGTGGCCAGCACCATCGCCGGGACCGTCGTGATGAGGAGCAGCTCGATGATCCGGGGCTTGGTCAGCGCGACGTAGGCACCGATGGTCTCGCGGAGGGTCGGGCTGTCTCCCGCGTCAGGGCGCGGGCCCGGACCCGCTTCGGGTCCAGCCGCGCCCGGTTCGGACCCGTCCGCCCCCGGGGCACCCACCGGGACCGCGGTCCGGGCTCCGTAGTAGGACGCTGCCGCCAGCCCGACGAGGGCTCCCCAGATGATGGCGCTCAACGCGACGTGGACGACCTGGGTCCAGCCGGCCAGGCCCGTGAGGACCTGGAGACCGCCGATCACGACCTCGACGCCGTAGAGGAACCCGGCGACGGTCGCCAGCCGGACGAGCCGCCGGTCGGCCCACCGGGTCCGCCAGGCCACGACCCAGACGGCGAGCACGACGACGCCGACGAGCGCCGCCACCCAGCGATGGAGCACGTGGGACGAGGTCACGTCGGTCAGCGGCGGGAAGAGCGTGCCGCCCATCAGCGGCCAGTCGGGGAAGATCAGCGCGGCTTCGGTCGCGGTCACGTGGGCCCCGAAGAGCAGGAGCGCATAGACCGAGGCCGCCCCGAAGACGGCCAGGAGCGTGAACCGCTGGCTCGCGCCGCCGCGCGGCAGCCTGGCTGGATAGCCGGCCCGCTCGTACAGGAAGACCAGCAGCCCCAGCAGGGCCATCGCGGCGGCCAGGTGAGCGGTGACCGATTCGCCGCTGTTCCCCAGGCGGACGGTCTCGCGGCCGAGCCAGGCCTGGAAGCCGACCAGGACGAGCGTGCCGATCGAGCCCCAGAGGACCGAGGGTCGGTCGCGGTGGTCGACGATGGCCAGGCCCACCAGGCCGAGGATGAGGAACCCGATGACCACGGCGATGGCCCGGTGGATCCACTCGAGCCAGGCCTTCATGTCGTCGAGCGGGGGCACGATCTGGCCGTAGCAGAAGGGCCAGTCGGGGCAGCCCAGGCCGGAGTCCGTCGCCCGGACGACCACGCCCATCGTCACGAGCAGGAACGTCGCGACGATCGAGGCGGCGGCGAGCTGCTGGTACCGGGTCACGGGGCCTCCTGGCGCGGTCGGTCGGGCGGCTGGGCGGTTCGGGCCGGTCGGACGGGACGCCGCGCACGAGCCGGACGGACCACCCGGCCGCGACGCGGGCATTCTAGCGTGGCCGGCCCCGGAGGCCCCGTCCCAGCGGTCCCGGGCCGTCCCGACTACCCTGTCGACATGCGACTCGTTCCCCCCCGTCTGACCCTCCGGCTCGGCGCGCTCCTCGCGGTCGTCGCCCTCCTCGCCGCCTGCGTATCGACCGGGGGCTCGAGCGGCAGCCCGAGCCCGGCTGCCTCGGGGTCGGCCCCGGCCGCCTCCGGTGAGCCGACGGTGCTCCCGGTCATCGTCAGCTCGGAGCAGGTCGTCGGCCCGAACCGCCTCCTCTTCTCGTTCCTCGACCCGAGCGGCACCAGGCCCGTGGCGACGGAGGACCGGACGGCCAGCGTCCGGCTCTGGCCCGACGCCCGCGGTGAAGCGGCGGCCATCTCGGCCGACGGCCGGTTCATCTGGGCCATCCCGGACGTCACCGGCATCTACGTGGCCTACGTGGACCTGGCCGAGGCGGGGCCGTGGACCGCGGAGTTCACGACGAGCCTGCCCGGCGGCCCCGAGGAGGTCCTCCGCTTCGGCTTCGACGTCCAGCAGACCGGCTTCGCCAAGCGGATCGGCGACGTGGCGGCCCCCGTCCGGACGCCGACCCTGGCCGACGTGGGCGGCGACGTCCGACAGCTCTCGACGGACCCGGTGCCGGTGGAGCGCTTCTACGAGACCTCGGTCGACGACGCGCTCGCCGCGGGCCGTCCCTTCGTCCTGGTGTTCGCGACGCCGCTCTTCTGCACGAGCGCGACCTGCGGCCCACTGCTCGAGCAGACGAAGATCGCGGCCGCGGCGCACCCGGACCTCACCGTCATCAACGTCGAGCCGTACCGGATGGAGTGGACCGACGAGCGCCTCCAGCCCATCCTGGGCGATCAGGGGCAGCTGCAGCCGATCGAGGCGGTCGAGACCTACGGCATCCTGTCGGAGCCGTGGATCTACGTCGTGGGAGCGGACGGCACGATCACCGCCGTCTTCGAGGGCGCCGTGGCCGCGGACGAGCTGGAGGCCGCGTTCGCGGCCGTCGACGGGACCTAGGTCGGAGCCGCGAGCCCCCGTGCGCGGCCGGCGGCCGGCGCGATCCCGGTGACGCTCAGGCCTCGAGCGGGGTCCCTGCCGCACAGGCCGGGCAGGTGGCCGGGCCCGGCTCCCTCGGGCCGGACGCGGGTCGCCACAGGGCCCGGACCTCATAGCGCCGCCCCGACCCGGGTGACGTCACCACGGGCCGGTCGTCGTCGGCGGCCACGAGCACGTCGCAGCTGACGATCTCCCCGCCGGCACGCTCGACCCAGGCCACGGCCTCGCGGAGCCGGGACCGGTCCATGACCGCGTCGACCAGCAGGACACGGCTGCCCGGAGCCAGGACCACATCGGGGTCGAGCTCGGCCGTGAGCGCCGCGACCCCGAGCTGCCGGGCGGTCTCCCGGGCCAGGAGGAGGCCGGCGCCCGGCGGTCCCACGACCGCCCCCACCCGGGCCGTTCCGGCGTCGTCGCGGTGGAGCGACGCCCAGATCCCGCACAGCTCGGTGGCGGCGGCCGGATCCCCGGCGATCCGCAGGCCATCGACGCGGACGCCCGCGTGGCGGCCGTCGGGGAGCGTGACGTGGCGCTCGTCGATGCCGCCTGCGCGACGGATGATCGCCTGGGTCCTGGCGGCCAGGGCTGCCCGGGCGGCGGCGTCGATCGCCCGACGGGTGGTCGTCACCGGCTCCGCGTCACGGGCGGTACTCCACCCCGCGGGCCGACGGCGGTGCGGGCCGCGCCGGCAGGGCAGAACCGACGAGCGGCCGATGGCTGGAGAGGCCCTGCCGGCGGCACACGTCGGCCAGCTCGTCGGCGAGCCGGACCGGCAGCATCGGATCGGCCAGGGCGGCCGTGCCCACGGCCACCGCGCTCGCCCCGACCGCGAGCAGGTCGAGCACGTCGTCGATGCCGGTGACCCCGCCCGACCCGACGATCGGGACCTCGACGACCTGGGCGATCTCGTAGACGACGCGGAGGGCGATGGGACGGATCGCTGGCCCGGAGAGGCCGCCGTAGCCGGTCCCCAGGAGCGGTCCTGAGCGGTCACCCGCCACTGCCAGGCCGGCCACCGTGTTGATGGCGGCGATCGCGTCGGCACCGGCCTCGACGACGCTCCGGGCGACGCTGCGGACGTCGGTCGCCTCGGCGGACAGCTTGGCGACGACCGGCAGCGAGGTCGCCCGCCGGACCGCGGTGACGACCGCCCCAGCGGCCGCGGGATCGAGGGCGAAGCGGGTGCCGCCACGGCTCGGCTGGCAGGCCAGGTCGAGCTCCAGGCCGGCGACGCCCGGCACGCCGTCCAGGCGGCGGGCGAGCTCGGCGAAGTCGCCCGCGGAGCCGGCTGCGAGGTTGACGATGACCGGCGTGCTCCAGCGAGCCCAGGTCGGCGCGTAGCGGTCGATGACGGCGTCCACGCCGGGGCCCTGGAGGCCGATCGAGTTGAGGAGCCCTGCGGGGACGTCCACGACCCGGCGCCCGGGGTTGCCGGCGCGCGGCTTGAGGGTCACCCCGCGGGTCACGATCGCGCCGATCCGCTCGATGTCGAGGACGTCCACAAGCTCGACCCCGAAGCCGAAGGCGCCGGCCGCTCCCACGAGCGGGTTCGACAGGTCCAGGCCGCCACGTCCCGGCGCGAGGTCGACCTGCAGGTCCACCTCACCGTCGAAGCCCGATGCGACGGGCGGCTCGAGCGCCCCCGGGGGTTGGGTGCCGGTGGTCCGAGCGGCCGCGGTCGGCGAGCCCGGGACAGGACGCGACGTTCCCGATGGGCCCTTGGGTGGCGCCGGGACGATGGCGCTCCGGATGCGTCGCACGGTCGGCGTCCGCTTCCCGCTGCGCCCGCCCGGGGTCGTGATCACGCGGCGCTTGGGCTTCATCCAGCCTCCCAGTCGAGCTCGTCGACGGCGAATGCCGGCCCCTCGCGGCAGGCCCGCAGCGACTGGCCTCCGACCGCGGGCACGACGCAGCCGAGGCAGGCGCCCGCGGCGCAGCCCATCGACTGGTCGACGATCACCTGGAGGTAGGCCCTGCGGCGAGCCGCCGCCGACCCGGGTGCGTCCGGGCGACCGCCGCCGCGCTTGCGGCCGAGCTTGGCCACGCCCAGGCGTTCGCGTCGACCGGCCGCCAGGCGGGCAAGCGCCTCGAGGGTGGGCTGCGACGCGGCGGCGACCGACTGGTCCGCCCAGGCCTCGAACTCGCCGACGACGTCGACCACCTCGCCCCGGTGGCCGAGGGTCCCATCGCCGGTGGCGACGACGTACTCGACCTCGTCGGGCAGCAGCGACGACGGATAGACCTCCCGGGCGGTCGCCGCGCCGACGAGGACGACGACCTGGGAGCCATCGGCGAGCGCCTCGTCCATGAGCAGACGGAGGGCGGCGACGCGGTCGCCCTCGGCGATCAGGAGCAGGTGGCGACTCCTGGGGTCGCGCTCGATCGGTCGACCGTAGGGGCCCATGAGGCCCACGCCGTCGCCTGGGCGGCCGCGGGCGAGCCAGCCATCCCGGCCCGCCGGGACGACGAGCGAGACGAGCCCGCCGGCACGATCGGTCGCCTCCACCGGGATCGGCAGGCGACGCGGGGGCCCGATCCCGTCGTCACGGAGGAGGTGGACGTACTGGCCGGCCCGCACGGCCACGGCCACCTCGGGTGCGTGGTAGCGCTGCCGCCAGCGGCCCGGGAGGATCTCGCGCTGTTCGACGAGCTCTGCCGTCGGGCGCGGGCGGCTGCGATCAGGCGGAGCCGTTGCGGCCGGCGTCGTCGTCCTCCGCGGACTCGTCGAACTCGGGCGCCACCTCCGGCCACCCCTCGGCGATGGCGTCGGCGATGTCCCCGAAGACGTCCGTCGGGTCGTAGAACTCGACGAGGTCCTCCGGGCCGGTCAGCGAGCGCCACTCGCCTTCGGCATCCTCCGGGATGACCTCGGCCCGGAGCGAGCCGTCCTGGCGCAGGACGAGCCGCTCGTCATCGTCGTTGACCACGACGAGCTCCCCGAGGAGCGCCGCGGCTGGCGCCGAGGCGATCTCGAACTGCTCGAGCAGATCGGCCTCGCTCCGTTGGCTGCGCTCCTGGAACTCGAGGGCCAGGTCGTAGAGCCGGCGAGCGGCCGAGTCGGCATCGGTCGGGGGCTCGGCCTGGCGCCTGGCCCACGCATCGGCAGCTTCCGCGTAGGCGGCCGACTCCGCGACCGTCTCGACCGGCGAGATCCCGGCCACGTCCATCAGCTCGTCGGTCGCGGTCGGCTCGGGGCCGAGTCCGGAGGCCTCCCGGGCCGCCTCGGCGAACGCCTGGTAGAGGTCGGCCGGATTGTAGAGCTCCACCAGCTCGGACGGGCTCTCGATGACCTCCGTCTCGCTCTGCCACTCGCCGGTCGCCTCGTCGAGATACCGGGCCCGACTTCGGAAGGTCAGGTCCGGAGCGATCGACAGGTAGTCCGGGTCGTCGTCGATGAGCGTCAGGCCACCCAGCTCCTCGAATCGCTCCTTGTTCGCATCCAGGAAGCGCTGGAGCTGCTCGGTCGCCTGGACGATTGCGTCCTGCCGCTCGAGGGCGGCGTCCGCCGCGAGCTCGCCGAGCAGGGACTTGCGAGCGTCAGCCATCGCGGTTCGCCTCCTTCGTCAACCGTGGTACTCGAGATCGGGACCCATCCGCTCCCGCAGGAACATCGAGTGGTGCCGCTCGAAGATCCACTCCCCGGCCCGATGGCCGAGGACCCGGGTCTCCTCGTCGGCCTCCAGACGATCCAGCGTGGCGTAGTCCGGCAGGTCGAAGAGCATGACGTTGTCGAAGTCCCAGCCGTGGGCGACGTTGTACCAGCCCAGGAACCGGATCCCGAAACGCTCCTCGTAGTCGCGGACCTGCTTGGGGAACTGGGTCCGCATGAACGTCTTGAAGAACGGGTCGCGGCCGCGGCGGACGGAGAAGAAAGTCGCGAGCACGGGCACGGGCGAACGGTCCTCCTGGCGGCGATACGGCGACGTCGGCGTCCATTGTCGCACGGCGGCGGACGCTCCTCAGTCCTCCGCCGACGCGTCCTCGCCGGACCGGTCGTCCCGCCGCTCGTCCTCGAGCTCGCCGACGGTCTTCGAGGAGCTGGCCAGCGGCCGCCGACGACCCTCACGCCGATCGGCAGCCACGAGCCGCAGCAGGAAGATCACGGTCTGACCGGCGAAGAACAGCAGGCCCAGGGTGACGATCAGCAGCGCCGCGCTCACGAT
>DATHYZ010000143.1:0-13624 GCA_035458865.1 Candidatus Limnocylindrales bacterium | reverse complement strand
CTTCCCGGTCCTCAAGGACCTGCTCCGCCAGCCCGCGGGCACGCTCAGCGGCGGCGAGTCCCGCATGGTGGCCTGCGGCCGGGCCCTCATGCAGGACCCGAAGCTGCTGCTTCTCGACGAGCCGACCGCCGGTCTCTCGCCGCTCTACGTCGACCTCTTCTTCGAGAAGATCCAGCAGATCCACGAGACGCGTGGCGTCGCCATCATCCTGGCCGAGCAGAACGCCACCAAGGCGCTCCAGGTCGCAGATCGTGTGATGGTCCTGAGCCTCGGCGAGGCCTATGCCGTGGTCGATGCCGCCGATCTGACGACCCAGCAGCTAAAGGAGGGATACCGGATCTGACCACCCCCCCTATCGTCGGCAGCACACAGGAGGAGAAGCGCAGTGAGGATCAGAAGCATCAGGTCAGGCCGTTTCGCGGTCGGACTCGCCGTGCTCGCCCTTGTCGCTGCGGCCTGCAGCACCGGGGCGACCGAATCCCCGGCCGCAAGCCCTGGCGCCAGCACGGCCGCCAGCGCCGAGCCGTCGATGTCGACGGAGCCGGTGGTCGTCTGCGAGTTGGCCTACTACACGGGCGAGTTCGCCCCGTACGGTCCGGCCCTCACGGCCGACGTGGCCTTCCCGATCCAGTCGGTCATCAACGAGGACCCGCCGCTCGGACGCGAGTGGGACCTCGTCTCGGAGGACCTCGGCACGGTCGGTGAGGCGCAGGCTGCCCGGACCTGTCTCGAGCAGCACGGCGCCGAGATCGTCGTGAGCATCGCCCACGGCTACCGGACCTACCGCGACTTCATGATGGACTGGTGGCAGGAGAACGACTCGCCGCTCGGACCGTCGGTCCACGGCGGGGCCATCCCCGGCAACCTTGGCGGCAAGGCGGCTGAGCCGATCTTCCGGGCCCAGGGCCTCGACGAGGCGCTCGGCACGTCCGGCAGCCAGTACGCCGAGTCCATCGGCGCGACCAAGGTCGTCATCTTCGCCACGCAGGTCGAGGGCTTCCAGCTCGCGGCCAACGCGGCCGAGGCCGCAGCCGATGTGCTCGGACTCGAGGTCCTGGCCCGGATCGACGTCCCGGCCGAGCAGCCGTCCTATGCGGCCGAGGCCCAGCGGATCGCCGGCCTCCAGCCGGACGCCGTCATCGTCCAGGCCGGCTCGGTCGAGTCGGCGACGCTCATCAAGCAGGCGGCTTCGGCCGGCCTGTCACTCAACTGGATCGGTGAGACCGGCTGGAGCCAGTCCGAGTTCATCGGCACCCTGGGCGCCGAGACCATCGCCACCCAGAAGGGCATCGGCTACGCGGCCTTCTCGCCCGACACGTCCACCGACGCCTGGGCGTTCTACCAGCCGTTGCGTGACGGCGAGACGGACGCCCTGGTGGATCAGTTCGACATCAAGGACCCGTACGGGGCCGACAACCCGTACGCCTACTCGACGTACGACCTGCTGGTCCAGACCGCGCTCGCGGTCGAGGCCGCCGGCTCGTACAAGGCGAGCGCCTGGGCGCCCGCGATGTTCGAGGTCGGTGACGGCGGCGAGAAGTGCTACACGTACGCCGACTGCCTGGCGATGATCCGCGAAGGCAAGGACATCGACTACGACGGCATCACCGGATCCGGCCTCTACACCGACGGCGGCGTCAACGACGTCCGGGCGGCGTACACGCCGTTCCAGGCGGACGGCACGGCGGGCGACCCGATCCTCCTCGACGCGGAGAAGTCGCTGGAGATCGTCGAGCAGATCGCTACCCAGGCCGACTGCGATCCGGCCGCTCCGCCCAACGAGTGCACCTGGTAGACGGTTCGGCGACCGTTTGACTTCGCCCTGACGAAGGGGCCCTCCGGCCGGGTGGCCGGAGGGCCCCTTTCCGTGTGCGCCGATCGCGCCGATAGGCCCGTCCGCGGCCGGGCCTGCGTCATCTGTCGCATCGCCGACCCGGCATTCGCCCCTTCCCCGGTCGCGACCCGGGCCTGATGCGGATCCGCGCTCGCGAAGCCACGCTCTTGGTGCGTCCCGGAGCACCAGGAGCATCCACCATGACCCTCGGCAGCGCATCCGGAACGCCTTCCGCCCCCCTCACCGTCCGCGTCGCGGCATGGAGCGCCAGGCACCGCTGGCCCGTCGTCGCGGCCTGGTTCGTGCTCACGATCGGCCTCTTCGCCGTGAGCCTCGCGATGGGCGGCACCCGCACCTTCTCGCAGATGGACAGCGGCGACGTGAACACCGAGTCGGCCCGGGCCGAGGCGGTCTTCGGGGCTGCCGGGACCGGCGACCCCAAGGAGGACCTCTACGTCGTCATCCGGTCCGCGGCGCTAACGACCGATGACCCGGCCTACCAGGCGGCCGTCACCGACATCGCCACCCGCCTTCGCGCGGTCACCGACGGGACCGGCCAGCCGGCCCTCGACAGCCTCATCGATCCCTATTCCGTGCCGGCTGCCGCGGCGATGTTCTCGGCGGACGGCAGCAGCGTCCAGCTGCTGGGGTCGATCGGCGGCGAGAACGGCGTCGTCATGGCGAAGACTGCCGCCATCCGCCCGGTCCTCGACCAGGTCCGCACCGCCTATCCCGAGCTCGAGATCCGCTCGCTCAGCAACTCGATGATCAACGAGGACCTCAACAAGCTGGTCGGCGACGACCTCGACGGCTCGCTGAAGGTCACCCTGCCGGCGACCTTCCTCATCCTGCTGGTCGCCTTCGGCGCGGCGGTCGCAGCCGCGGTCCCGCTCGTTCTTGCCCTGACCGCGCTGCTCGGAGGGTTCGGGATCCTCGCCATCTACAGCCAGGTCGTCTCGCCGGTGGCGATGAGCGCGAGCCAGCTGGTCGTCCTCATCGGGCTTGCCGTCGGCGTGGACTACTCCCTCTTCATGATCACCCGCTACCGGAGCGAGCGGCGCGATGGCAAGGACCGGCTGGTCGCCATCGAGACCGCCAGCGGCACCGCGGGACGCGCGGTCTTCTTCTCCGGGCTGGCCGTGGCCGCTTCGCTGGCCGGCCTCTTCCTCCTGCGCGTGCCCATCCTCGACTCGATGGCCGTCGGCATGATCGGCGTCGTCCTCGTCGCGGTCCTCGGCAGCCTCACCTTCCTGCCGGCGACGCTGGCGATCCTTGGCGACCGCGTCGACCGCGGCCGGATCCCGTTCCTGTCCCGCGGGCGCGGCGACGGGACGGGCGTCTGGGCCCGGATCGTCGGGGTCGTGGTCCAGCGGCCCGTGGCCTTCGGGATCGCGGCCGTGACGATCCTGCTCGTCGTCGCCGCCCCGCTCGGACATCTCCGTATGGGCGCCACCGACATCGCCAACTTCCCGCCGAACGTGGATGGCGTGGCCGCCATCAAGGTCCTCAACGAGGAGTGGCCGCAGGGCACGACGCTCCGCCTGTCCGTCGTGGTGACCGAGGCCGACGAGCCGGCCACCCAGGCTGCCATCGCCGCCTTCGAGCCGGCCGCCCTGGCCGACGGCGGGGTCAGCGGACCCATGGCGGTCGTGCCCTCGGCCGATGGCACCGTCGCCCGCCTGGTGTTCGTCATGCCCGGCGACCAGAACGACCCGGTCAACCAGGCGACCGTCCAGCGCTTCCGCCAGACCGTCGTCCCGTCGGTCTTCGGCGATCTTCCCGGCGTCGAGGCCTACGTCTCAGGCAGCGCCGCCGCCGTCCTGGACACGACCCGCATCTTCACCGACGGCATCCCGCTCGTCCTGGCCTTCGTCCTCGGGCTGTCGTTCCTGCTGCTCTTGGTCGCCTTCCGCTCGATCGTCATCCCGACGACGGCGATCGCCCTCAACCTGCTCGCCACCGGCGCCGCCTACGGGATCATGACCCTGGTCTTCCAGGATGGCTGGGTCGCCGAGCCGTTGGGCGTGATCCCCGGTCCGGTCATCGAGAGCTTCGTGCCGCTGTTCGTCTTCACGATCGTCTACGGCCTCTCGATGGACTACCACTTCTTCATCCTGACCCGCATCAAGGAGGCTCGCGACCGCGGCCTCGACTCGAGGACGGCCGTCAGCCGTGGCATCTCGATCACGGCCGGGACCATCACGAGCGCCGCGGCGATCATGGTCGTGGTGTTCGCGGTCTTCGTGACGATGAAGTTCGCGATGATCCAGCAGCTGGGACTCGGCCTGGCGGTCGCGGTCTTCATCGATGCCACGATCATCCGGAGCGTGATCCTGCCGGCCGTCATGACCGTGCTCGGCGACCGGAACTGGTACCTGCCCTCGTGGCTCGGCTGGCTGCCGCGGGTCACGATCGAGACCGAGCCGGAAACCGGTCTCGAGGAAGAGCCCGCGCATCCGCGGCCGCCGGTCGGCTGGACCCGCCGGCCGGGCTTCCGGCCCGAGCCGGTCCCGGTCGAGGCCGACAGCTGATCGCCGATCGCTCACCCACCAGCAAGGCTGAAGAGCCGGGGTCCGAACGGCCCCGGCTCTTCGCTGTCCGCCGGCCTCGGACGCGACGCCAGCCCGTGAACGGGTCTGACAGGTGCCATGGCTGTCGACGGCGGCCGGCGAGGGCACGCCCCCGACCCTGGTCGCGACGTATCGTGGCGGGCATGCAGGATCCCACGATCCGGTCGGCCTACGGCAGCTGGCCCGGGTACGACCAGCGGCTCCGCGACGTCGTCGCGTCGCTGACCCAGGCGCAGCTGGCGATCGTGCCCGCGGCCGGGCGCTGGCCGCTCTGGGCGACGATCGGCCATCTGGCGTGCCAGCGGGTCTCCTGGCTCTGCGGCTTCGCCGGTGAGCCGGGCGCAGATACCACCCCCTTCCCGGACGCCCTGCACCGCTGCCCGGGCGACGAGTACCTGGAGCCTGCCCTGGACGCGGACCAGCTCGCGGCGGCGCTCACGTCCACCTTCCGCATCGTCGAGGACTGCCTCGACCGTTGGACGACCGGGATGCTGGACGAAGAGATCCGCCGCACCTTCGGCGATGAGACCTGGGCCCACACCCGCGGTTGGGTCATCCAACGGGTCTTCAGCCACGACGTCTACCACATCGCCGAGCTGAACGAGGCCCTTGGCGCGGCCGGCCTGGACCAGGTCGATCTCTGGCGCTGAGGGCCCCGCGACCGGCCGGGAACGGGCCGCGGACACCACGAGACCGGCCTCGTTGCCGGCTTCCGAACGTGATCGCCTGAGCCGACGGATCAGACGCCGAGGACGCTGAGCATGAGCTGGCGGCCGGCCAGGGTCAGGGTCAGCGGCAGCGCGATCGAGGTGGCCAATCGAACGGCGATGGACATGTCGATCGGCCACGTCCGGATCGCCGCCACGTGGCGCTCGGCCAGATCGATCGTGAGCGCACGCTGCAGCGCCGTGGTCGGATCCGACGGGACGGGCTGAGCCTGTCGGCGTGACACGGCGACGAGCGACGCCAGCTGCTCTCGTACCCAGGCCTCCTCGCTGGCCTTCTCCTGGGCCATCTGGCGGTGGACCGACCTGAGCGGAAGGAAGAAGAGCAGCGCCCCGAGCAGGAACAGGCCCACGACCAGGGGGACCACGATCGCAGCGGCCGGCGCCGCGATCGTGATCGAGACGCCCAGCGCGAGGCCGACCGAGTAGACGGCGGACAGCGAGAGGGCGAGCGAGCCGAGCGGTCGGGTCCCCAGCCAGGGATCCTGGTACGACGGCAGGAGGTCGAGCCGCAGCGCACAGATCCGGGCCAGGCCGACGAGCGAGCGGATGTAGCACCAGACGAACGAGAAGAGCACGGCGAACCGGAGCAGCACGACCGCCACCTCCAACGCGGCCACGGCGGCGTCGGCGGTGCTCTGGACGTAGCCCGACAGCAGGTACTGCACGAGCATCGGCAGCAGCACCAGCGCCCCGATGACGAACGGCGGCCCAAGGCGGCGGCCTGACGCAACCGTCGCCTCGACCTCCGGCGTGATCGCCTCGCCCAGCCATGGAGCGCGGGCGGGTGTCCGCCAGACGCGGTCCAGCATGTAGCTGGTCGCCAACGGCGAGAAGACCACGGTCGCGATCACCAGGACCTGGTAGACCGCGTCGAGCGGCTCGTCGAGCCGGCCCAGGTGCGGCAGGAACACGCTGGTGAACAGCTCGCGCTCGCGCCCGGGGAAGACGTACGGCATGAGCGGCAGGCCCAGGAGGCAGGTCACCGCGAGCACCACCACGATGTGGGGGACCCCGGTCCGGAGCGAGATCGCCTCGAGTGGGGTCGGCGGGCGGCGACCCGCGATCGGCGCCGCACCTGCCCCCGGCGACGCCACGCTCGCTGTCTCTTCGACCGATCCGGCGGGGATGCGAGCCGCCATCGTCATGACCTCGCGACCCGGGTTGACGAGCAGCCGGAGTGTACCCCACAGCCAGTCGGCCCAATGCGCGGGGGCCTTGCCGTGGCAACCATGAAACCCGGCCTCTCGACCGGGTTTCACGTTCAGTTCGCTGGAGCCGACACTCGGATTCGAACCGAGGACCTGCTGTTTACGAAACAGCTGCTCTACCGCTGAGCTATGTCGGCGCGGGGGCGAGTATAGGCCAAGCGCGATCCAGGGGCCCCGGCTGCGGGATGCGCTGGCCCCTCGGCTCAGCCTCCGGGGGCGCGGTACTCCGGCGACAGCTTGGCGGCCGCGTCGATCTCCTCGGGGGTCAGGAGCACGATGGTCCGCGTGCTGATCGCCCCGGTCGCCGCCGCCGTCAGCGCCCCGGCGGCAGCCGCGGCATTACCGGGAAGATCGGCGATAAGGAAGAAGTCGTCGCTGCCGAAGGCGAAGTAGTACGCCTCGACCGTGCCGCCAAGGGATGCGACCAGCTTCTCGGTGGCAGCGCGTCTCCCCGTGCCGCCCTCCTTCAGGACGCCCTTCGCGCCCTCTGCGGTGTAGCTGCCGGTGAAGAGGAACTTCGTCATGCCGATGCCTCCTGTCGCTGTTGATGACTCGACCACGCCGGATGTGGCGGTCGCCGTTCGATTCTAGGGACGGCGCCAAGGAGGTCGATCCCGCCCGGCGGACGCCAGGACGGCCGACATGGGCGGATCGGGTCTGTCGGAGGGCGCCGTTCGGCCCATCACCAGGGTCGATGCCCCGTCTACGGTGCCGTCATGACCGCGACGGCCGGGTCTGTGGCAGGCCTTACGATGCGTCCGCTCGCCGGGGACGACGACTACTGGCGCCTCCGCGAGCTGCTCCGCCGCGCCATGGTCGCCAACGGACGCCGTCAGCGCTCCTGGCACGTCGCGCGGCTCGACTACTGGTGGTGGTTCGTCAACCCCGACATCACGCACCTCGATCCGCAGGAGCACGTCTTCCTGTGGGAGGACGCCGCCGGGGAGCTCGTGGCGGCGGTCAACCCCGAGGGCTCCGGTGAGGCGCACCTGCAGGTCGATCCGGCCGCAGCCTCGCCGGAGCTCGACGAGGCGCTGATCGAGGTCGCCGAGGCGCGGTTGGCGGCCGTGCGGGATGGGCAACGGCGGCTGCAGGTCTTCGTCGACGCCGCCGACACGAGCCGCCAGGCCATCCTGGCGCGGCGCGGCTTCCGGCGCCTCGAGCAGACCGGGGTCGGTGAGTGGCAGCACCGCCGGGACCTGGGCGAGCCGCTCCCCGAGGTCCCGGTCATCCCGGGCTACGCGGTCCGCCCGATGGCCGACGGGCTCGAGCTGCTGGAGCGCTGCTACGCCTCCGGGCTGGCCTTCCACGGCGACGACATCGCCGTGGCCCGCCGGAACCGCGACGATCCAGCCTGGTACCGCCACATCCAGGCGGCGCCGACGTACCGTCGCGACCTCGACATCGTCGCCGTCGCCGCGGACGGGTCGGTCGCCGCGTTCTGCACGGCCTGGCTCGACGACGTCTCGCTCACCGCCTACCTGGAGCCCGTGGCCACGGTGGCGGCCCATCGCCGGCGCGGGCTCGCCCGGGCGGCCATCCTCGAGGCGCTCCACCGGGTCCAGCGGATGGGCTGTCGCATCGCCTTCGTCGGCGGCTACTCGGACGAGGCCAACGCGCTCTACGGCTCGGTCATGGGCCCCGACCATGACGTCTCGGAGCCGTGGGAGAAGACCGACTGACGAGCGCCGTCACCTCGGGGGCGCCGCCCCCCGAGCCCGGCGGCGTCGACGTCCTCCGCGGCCCTACTCGACGACGAACCGCTCCCCGCTGATCACCTCCTGCTGGTCGTCGGCCGCGACCAGGCAGACGAGGGCGGCGTCCCCGGGTGGCAGGTCGACGAGGGCGGATCCGGTGCTGCCCGGAGCCGGGAGCACGACCCCGTTGACGACGACCATCGGGGGCTGGTCGATGGAGCCGGGATTGTCGGCGATCCATGCGTCGAGGTCGTCCCAGGTCGAGCCCTCCGTCAGGCCGATCGCGACGGCGGCCATGTCGACCGCGCTCTCGTTGGAGAACGCGAGGGCGTAGCTCCCCGCGGTCGGGGCCGCCGGCACCGCTGCCTCGCAGTCGGTCCCGTCGGAGCGGACCGTCAGCTCGCCGATCAGCTCGAACGGGGTCCGCCGCTGGCCACCCGACCGCAGCGTCTCGAGGAAGGTCGACTCGAAGGCCTCGCGGTCGGCGGCCGTCGCCAGGGTCACCATGGCCCCGTCGTCCGACCGGATCGACCGACCGGCCTCGGCTCCGCCGGGGACGATGGAGATCCCGGCCTCCTCCGTCGTCACGACCTCGGGCTTCACGAGCCACATCGCCGCGAGGACGTCCCAGAAGTAGTCGACGTCGATCGACAGCGCGTTCCGCAGCAGGAGCTCCTCGACGAGGTTCGCCGTCCCGGCAGCGCTGTCGCGCTGCAGCTCGTCGACGAACGCCCTGGTGATCGGCACGTCGTTGGTGGCGTCGAGCGGGACGAGGACCATCGGGATGCCCGCCTCCCAGACCGCCTCGACGGCCAGCGGGTCGGCGGCGAAGTTCCATTCGGCCGGCGCCGCGCCCCCGTCCTCGGTCGCGTTCCCGTCGACGTCGACGGCCCCGCCCATGATCACGAGGCGCTCGATGCCATCGGCCAGGCCCGGATCGGCCGCCAGGGCCTCGGCAAGGTTCGTGAACGGGCCGGTCGCCAGGATCGTGACGGGGCGATCCGAGCCGCGAATGAGCTCGGTGAGGAGCTCGACCGCCGTGGTCTTCGGGGTCCCGGGAACGCCGTCGATGCCGAGGCCGAACATGTCGTCGGCGCCGTCCCTCCATGGATCGGGGAACGGCAGCCCGTTGCCGAGCGGCTCCTCCGAGCCGCAGGCCGTCGGGACCTCCGGTCCGCCGAGCTCGTGGAGGAGATCGCGTGCGTTGCGCGCACCGGGGCCGCAGTGGGCGATGCCCGTCCCGGTCACGGTGACACCGATGAGCTCGACCTCGGGCCGGTTCAGCAGGAAGGCGATCGCCATGACGTCGTCGAAGCTCATGTCGTTGTCGACGATGAGGGGGATCCGGCCGTCGCCCGCGGTGGGCGTCGGCGACGGGCTGCCCGGGGCGCCCGTCGGGCCCGGCGAGGACGACCCGCCGCAGGCGGCCAGGACGAGCACGAGGCCGGCGACGGCCGCCACTTCCCACCGACAGATCCGCGATCGACGTGTCGAGCCAGGCATCCCTCGAGCCCTCCTTCCGTCCCGGGACGCCGTGGCGACCGTAGTCGCCGAGCCGGGACGGACCTAGGGGCGTCCGGCCCGGATGTCGGGGCCCGACGGACAGGTCGTCGCTCCGGCCGGCGACCGCGCGCCGCGCGACGTCGCGACCGTCCCGGCGGCCCGGAAGCGACCGGCAGCGGTCCGACCAGCCCTTGTCGCAGCCTCCGGCCGGTCGCACGCTACGTGGGCCTTCCTCGGCAGCCGTTGCACCCGGAGACAGCCATGCGCGCCCTCGTCGTCTACGAGTCGATGTTCGGCAACACCCGCGACGTCGCGGAGGCGATCGCGGATGGGCTCCGAACGTGGCTCGACGTCGTGCTCAGCGAGGTCGGAGTCGCCCCGACCGAGGTCGCGGACGACGTGCAGCTCCTGGTCGTCGGTGGACCCACCCACGCCCACGGCATGACGACGGCGCAGTCCCGCGCCGATTCCGCCAAGCGGTTCGACGGCGCGCTCGTGTCGCCGGGGATCGGCATCCGCGAGTGGCTCGAGGAGATCGCCCAAGGACGGCGGGTCCCGCACGTCGCGCTGTTCGACACGCGACTCAAGGGGCCGGGGCTGCTCTGGGGCTCGGCCGCCAACAGCGCCGAGAAGCAGCTCCGGCCGGCCAGGATCCGACCGATCGTCCCGCCCGAGAGCTTCCTCGTCGGTGGGCCGACCGGGCCGGTCGTCGACCGTCTGATCGAGGGCGAGCTGGACCGCGCCCGTGCCTGGGGCTCCGATCTCGGGGCCAGGATCGCCAAGCGGGCGCCGGCTGGGGTCGAGGTCTGATCGTTCAGGCCGGTCGGAGCGACCGCCACTGCTCCAGGGCCCACTGCCAGTCGGCCGGGTCGTTGAACTCGACCCGGATCGCGGCACCGCTGCCGGTCGTGGCCGCGTAGCCCTCGACGATCCCGAGCGAGATCCCACCCGTGTCGGCGGCCCCGATCCGGGCTCGGCCCACCACCTCGCCAGCCCGGTGCTCCAGGGCGTCGGTCCCCAGGTGGCCGGCGACCTGCTGGAGGAACGACTCCGGCGGCATGGGCCGGCCGTTCGCGCCCGTCCGGACCGCGGCGATCGTCACGCTGCGACCTCCCTCGCCGCCCCACCACTCCCCGTCCGACCGGCGCTCGGCGTAGGCGCCGGGCACGGTCAGGGCCCAGCCCTCGTGGATGACGGTCACCGGTCGTCGACGGTAGCCGGCGAGCGGCACCGCGGCGTCGACCGTCGCTGCGCGCTCCTCCAGGAGGTCGCGCATCGGGTCCTGCTGGCCGGTCAGCTGGACGATCTCGAGCCACTCCCGCCAGGGGAAGGGCAGCGAGGGGTCCATGGCGTAAGCGCGGCGCAGCAGCCGGAGCGTCTCCTCCATGGGCGCTCGCTCGGCGGCATCGACGGGTCGGCGCCAGCGGACCTCCGTCCACAGCAGGCACAGCGCGCGGGCGAGCCGGTTCGGGGCATCCACGGCGTCGGTCGACCAGGGCCAGACGTCGACCGCCACCCGGGGGTCGCCGGCGGCTCGCTCGAGCCAGGCGTCGTCGCGCGGACCGAGGACCGTGGCCAGGGCGGCATCAGTCTGGAAGCGGATGCCGGGAGGCGTCCCGAGGTGGACCGTCGGCATCCCCGAGCGCCGTGACTCGCGGGCCCGGACGAGCTCGGCGCCGAGCCAGCCCAGGTGGCCACGCTCGGCGTCACGACGGTCGCCGGAGGCGAGGTAGCCGGTCGGATCGGCAACGGCATCCCCGGCCGTTGGCTGCCAGGCGATCCCCAGCTCCTCGCCGAGACGCTGGAGGAGCCGGGCGACGAACGTGTGGTACCCGGGTCCGAGCGGCGTGGTCACCGCCCGGGCCGTCACCGTCCCGCGCTCGTCGGCGGTCAGCACGACCTCGCGGGCCGCCGGATGCAGGGAGAGACGCAGCTCGGCCGGACCCGCAGGGCGGCTGTCGCCGCCAGCCGACCGGGGTTCCGTGGCCGACGCGGAGACCGCGGCCGTGCGCAGCACCTCCTGGTGCTCGCCGCGGACCCAGGCCTCGGCCTCCTCGAGGAGCGCCGACGGCAGCGGGACACGCGGGATCAGCCCGCGCTTGGATGCCTGCCCCGAGAGGGCGATCACCAGGTCCATGCCACCTCCGTCGACCCTCCCTCCGACCGTCCACGATAGGGGTGCGGGCAGGGAGGAGGGAACGGGGCGTTCGTACTCCGACGGGTGACCCGTCCGTCCGCCCGACCTTCGCGGCTCGGTCGGGTCGGCGGTCGCTCCGGGACCCGGGTCAGGGCAGCCGGCTGACCTCCCAGACCTGGTCCAGGACGTACGCGCCGTCGGCGGTCGGATCGGTCAGGTTGGGCTGGGCCCAGTCGACCACCACGTACGGGTGGAGCCGGACCCGGACGAGCTTCTCGCCGACGAAGGCGAGCTCGGGCAGGACGCCCTCCATCGTCTGGC
The DNA here is from genome assembly GCA_035458865.1 of Candidatus Limnocylindrales bacterium. Lineage (GTDB taxonomy): Bacteria > Chloroflexota > Limnocylindria > Limnocylindrales > CSP1-4 > DATHYZ01. Next base: position 1,626 of record DATHYZ010000143.1, on the reverse strand, counting down.
GGCTCCAGTGCTGGTGGAACAGGAAGTTGCCCATGCTCGAGATCGTGAACCGGTAGCCGGTGTCGCCGCCGGGCTCCATCTGGGCGGCGCTCGCCCAGTGCGTCCCCTGGCCGATGATCAGGTCGGCGCCCAGCTCGTACCACGCCGGCATCTGCTGGAGCTGGGTCTTGGTGAACTCCGCGTGGTACTCGGGGAAGCCCCACTGGGGCATCACGATGACGATGTCGGCCGCCGCGTTCGCCGCCGCCATGGCTGACTCGACGTTCGCCGTCGAGTAGGAGAAGACCCCGGCGCTCTCGGCCGTTGCCGGCCGCGACACCCCGGTCGCGTCGAAGCCGACGATGGCGAAGCGGATCCCGCGGACGTCCACGACCGCCGGCCGGAGCGCCTCCTCGAGGTTGCGCCCGGCGCCGACCGTCTTCACTCCCGCGGCCTCGAAGTACTCGATGGTCTGGGTCACGCCGCCCCGGCCCTGGTCCCCGATGTGGTTCGAGCCGAGCGTCGCCACGTCCACGCCGTGGCGGGCGAGCAGGTCGGCGACCCGCGGGTCGATCGAGAAGACCGTGCCGCTGTTGTGCTGCTTGAAGCCCTTGATCATCGGGCACTCGAAGTCGGTCAGCGTGAGGTCGGCGCCCTGCATCAGGTCGCGGACCGCGCCCTCGTTGCCGGTCCGGGCCGGCTTCACGACCGGCCAGCCCTTGCCCTCCGGGCCGCTGAACCGGGTGTCCATGAAGATGCCCGTGTACTTCGCCGTCCCGCCGGCGAGGGTCCAGTCCCAGCCCTTGCCCTCGACGACCGCCCGCAGGGAGACGCCGCGGTCCGGGCAGACGCTCCCGGTCGACATGACCGTCCGGACGTCGTTCGGGTCGTAGGCGGTCCAGGCCTGCGGGTATGTCGGCGCCAGCCCGATGACCGGGTAGGGGAGGGCACGCGCGTCGGCCGGGCCGAAGAGGTCGGCTCCATCGACCTCGAGGGCCTTCACGATCGGCTCGACGAGCCCGACGGGCAGCATGCCGATGCCGCCTCCCGATGCCTTGACGGCCGCCGCGACCGCCTCGGGCTCGACGCAGTCGCGACCCACCAGGTCGATCGGGTCGCCGGCGATCTCGAGCGCGTCCAGGCCGCAGGGCAGGATCGCCCCGCCACCGTCGACGGCCGTCGCCAGGGCGTCGCTGCCGATGGCCACCCGCTTCTCCGTCAGGTCGACGACGGCGACCAGCGCGAACGGCTCGGGCTCGGGCGACGGGCTGGGCGATGGTGACAGCTCCGGCTTCGGGGTGACGCCGGGCAGGATCGTCCGGGTCGGTGGGGTGGAGGCGGCGGCGCCGTCGCTCGGCGACGGCTCGGCCTCTCCGCCCAGCAGGCTCGAGCCGAGGCCCAGGACCAGGATCGCCACGACGACCAGGCCGCCGGCGAGGGCAAGCGGGCCGAGCCAGGCCGGCCCGCGCCGGGGAGGACGCCCCGCGCCGTAGCCGGCCATGGGGCGGGCCTGCATGCGGCGGTGCGTCGATCGGGAGCGCCCTGGGCCCGTGCTCCGGCTCTGGCTCACGGCCGGATGCTACCGCGACCGGGGCGGACACGACGGCACCGGGTCGGGCTCGGCCGACCCGGTGCGGGACGCAGCGT
>DATHYZ010000142.1:0-8254 GCA_035458865.1 Candidatus Limnocylindrales bacterium | reverse complement strand
CATGCGCACGAGGACCACGTCGGCGGGCTGCCCTACATCCTGCCCGACTTCCCCGGCGTGCCCATCTACGCCTCGACGCTGGCCCGGGGACTGCTCGGGATCAAGATCAAGGAGCACAAGCTCCACGCCAACCCGCTGCTGGCCCTGGATCCGGGCGACGAGCTCGAGGTGGGACCGTTCACCGCGATCCCGTTCCGCATCGGGCACTCCATTCCCGATGCCATGGGCATCGCGCTGCGAACCCCGGTCGGCACGGTGGTCCACACCGGTGACTTCAAGTTCGACCACACCCCGGTCGACGGCAAGCTGTCGGACTTCGCCACGCTCGCTCGGCTGGGAGCCGAGGGCGTCGTCTGCCTGCTGTCCGACTCCACGCGGGCCGAGAACCCTGGCTACACGCCGTCGGAGCGCACCGTCGGGGAGGCGTTCCGGGAGATCATGGAGCCGCTCGACGGCAGGGTCATCGTGGCCACCTTCGCCAGCAACATCGCGCGCGTCCAGCAGGTCCTCGACGCGGCCGCCGACATGGACCGCAAGGTGACCGTCATCGGTCGCTCGATGGAGCAGAACTTCCGGATCGCGACCGATCTTGGGTACCTGCGGTACGAGGCGTCGCGGATCGTGGCCAAGGACCGCATCAAGGACGTGCCCGACGGCCAGCTCGTCATCGCCACCACCGGGGCCCAGGGGGAGCCGATGGCGGGGCTGGCGAGGATGGCGAACCGGGATCATCGCTACGTCGAGATCCAGACGGGCGACACCGTCATCGTCTCGGCCAGCCCCATCCCGGGCAACGAGGAGTACGTCGCCCGGACGATCGACAACCTGTTCAAGGCCGGCGCGAACGTGTTCTATCACACGATCAAACGCGCACACGTGTCCGGACACGCGAGCCAGGAGGAGCTGAAGCTGATGCTCGGGCTCACCAAGCCGAAGCACTTCATCCCGATCCACGGCGAGTTCCGGATGCAGGTGCAGCACGGTCGCCTGGCGGTCGAGACCGGGGTCGCGGCGGAGAACGTCTACATCATCGAGAACGGGATGCCGATCGAGATCCTGCCGGACGGAACCGCCCGCCGTGGCGCGCTCGTGCCGGCCGGCTATGTGCTCGTGGACGGCATCTCGATCGGTGACGTCGGGGAGGTCGTCCTGCGCGACCGTCGCGCGCTCGCCAACGACGGCATGTTCCTGGTCGTCGTGACCGTCGACAAGCAGACCGGCGCCGTCATCGGTCGGCCGGAGATCATCACGCGCGGCTTCGTCCCCGGGAACGAGCGAGACCCGATCATCGAGGAGGCGGCCAACCGCGTCGTCGCCGCCATCGAGAATCCCGGGGACCACATCAGCGAGATCGGCCTGCTGAAGACCCAGATCAAGGACGCCGTCAGCCGGTTCCTCTACGAGCAGACGAAGCGGCGACCGATGGTCTTCCCGGTCGTGGTGGAGGTCTAGGCCGAGTGACGCGGACGTCCCGCTCGCGCCGCTCCACGCCCCGACGGTCGAGCCGATCGAAGGGGGCGCCGCGAGTGCATCCGGACGTCGTCCGGTCGCTCGTCGGCCTGGTGCTGCTCGTCATCGGGGTCATCACCCTGATCGCGCTGGCGCTGCCGGGGGAGGGGACGCTGACGACGTGGTGGCGTGACTTCTTCGCCCCCTGGTTCGGGACCGGACGCTGGGCGCTGCCGTTCCTCCTCCTGGCCGCCGGGGTGTACGTCGAGTTCTACGCCGGCCGGGCCGGCTCCTCAGGGAGCCGCTGGGGGACGATCCTGGTCTGCCTGACCGTGATCTACATCGCGGCGCTGGCGCTCCTGGACCTGGCTGACCTGCCGGATCGGAGCGGCGGCCGCATCGGAGCCTTCGTCGGCGACCTGCTGGCCAGTCTCGTCGGCCCGCTCGGGGCGACGGTGATCCTGATGGCCGTGATCGCCGGCGGCATCCTCATCATCGTGAACCGGAGCCTCGGCAGCGTGGTCGGGCCAGCCTGGGAGCGCGCCAAGGCGTTCGGTGGATCGCTGCAGGCCTCGATGCGATCGGAAGACCCGGGAGCCGCGGCGCCCGGGTCGCCGGATTCCCGGAAGGGCGCGACCAAGGCCGCGGCGGGTGCCGGAGCCGTGTCCACTGCCGGCTCGCCCGGCCAGGCGGCGGTGTGGGGCCCGGACGGCGAGGCATCGCGGAGTGGCGCCATCCCGGTCGCCGTCCCGTCGGTCGGACCGGTCTCGTCGACGTTCGCTCCGGCTGCGCCCACGGTGCGCCCTGACTCGCCCGCCCCGATGCCTCCCGCCGTGGCAGCGGCTCTTCCGCCACGTCATCCCGACGACGTGACCGAGGCCGGCGACGCCCCGCCGGCGGTCGACGAACCTCCCTACGCGCTGCCGCCGCTGACGCTGCTCGAGGACATCGTCATGCCGGCGGGCGGTGCCTCGATGGACCACGAGCGGAACGCGGCGATCATCGTGGGCAAGCTGAGCAGCTTCAACATCCCGGCGCGGGTCATCCGCTGGAACGCTGGTCCGGTCGTCACCCAGTACGAGGTCGAGCCCGACCCGTCGATCAAGGTCAGCAGGATCGAGGGCCTCTCCGACGATCTCTCGATGGCGCTCGCCGCCCGGACCATCCGGATCGAGGCCCCGATCCCGGGCAAGAGCGTCGTCGGGATCGAGATCCCCAATGTCGACTTCAACGTCGTCGCGCTCCGGCGGATCCTCGAGGAGGTGGACTTCGAGGGTTCCGGGTCGCGACTCACCTTCGCATTGGGGCGTGACGTGGCCGGCCATGCTCGCGCCGCCGACCTCGCCAAGATGCCCCACCTGCTCATCGCCGGGGCGACCGGCTCGGGCAAGAGCGTCATGGTGAACGCGCTCATCGCGAGCCTGCTGATGCACGCGACGCCCGACGACGTCCGGCTCATCCTCATGGACCTCAAGCGCGTCGAGCTCGCCTCCTACAACGAGCTGCCGCACCTGCTCGTGCCGGTCATCACCGAGACCGAGCGGGCCAAGGCCGCCCTGAAGTGGACCGTGATGGAGATGGAAAGCCGTTACCGGCGGTTCGCCGGGGCGAGCGCCCGCAACATCGCCACCTACAACGAGACGCGGGTCGATCCGGCCGACCGTCTGCCCTTCATCGTCATCATCATCGACGAGCTCGCCGACCTGATGATGCGCGAGGGCAAGAACGTCGAGGACCCGATCGTCCGGCTGGCCCAGAAGGCTCGGGCAACCGGGATCCATCTCGTCCTTGCCACCCAGCGCCCGTCGGTCAACGTCGTCACCGGCCTCATCAAGGCGAACTTCCCGAGCCGGATCGCGTTCGCGATGGCGTCCCAGATCGACTCGCGGACGATCCTCGACTCGCCCGGCGCCGAGGACCTCATCGGTCGCGGTGACATGCTCTTCCAGCCGGCGGACCTGCCCCGACCGATGCGCCTCCAGGGCGTCTTCGTGTCGGACAAGGAGATCCGTGCCATCACCGAGTACTGGCGCAGCTGGGATCACCACTACGATCTGGGCATCGTCGCGTCGGATGAGGCCGATGCCGCCGCTGGCGACGATCTCGTGGACGACGACGCGGACCGATTGCTGCCGGATGCGGTCGAGGTGATCCGGGAGTACGATCGGGCCTCGGCGTCGCTCCTCCAGCGGCGGCTCCGGATCGGGTACGCCCGTGCGGCCCGGATCATCGACCAGCTGGAAGCCCGCGGCTACGTGGGTCCGTTCGACGGATCGAACGCCCGCCAGGTGCTCCGGCGGGACGAGACCCCGGCCGCCATCGACGCGCTCGAAGACGATCGACCATGACCACCCGTGACCACGCCCGACCCGTCCGCGACCGGATGGCAGCCCGCCGTTCGAGCGGTGGCCCGCCGCCGGCGTTCGACGGTCCCTCCCTGGGCGAGCGGCTGACCGCGGCCCGCGAGCGGAAGGGCGTCGACCTCTACCGGGCGGAGCGTGACACGAAGATCCGCGCGCGCTACCTGGCCGCACTCGAGCGCGGCGACGAACGGGAGCTCCCGGGCACCGTGTACACGAAGGGGTTCCTGCGGAACTACGCCATCTACCTGGGCCTCGATCCCGACGACGTCCTGGGCCAGTGGCACGTCGAGCATGGGGACCCGAAGGCCGGCGTCAGCGAGATCGCCGGGCCCAGGCCGCTGTCAGCCCCGCGCCCGTCGCTCACGTTCTCGCCGGGCATCCTCGTGGCGGTGATGCTGACGATCGCGGTCCTCGCCTTCTTCGGCTACCTGGGGGTCCAGCTCCTGCGCTTCGCGAAGCCGCCCACGATCGCGGTCAGCGTTCCAGCCACCGCGGTCATCGAGGTCACCGAGGAGACCACCGAGTTCACCTTCCGGGGCACGTCGATCGCGGGGGCGACCGTGGAGATCGCAGCGACCGGGCGGGAGCAGCCGTACCGCGTGTCGGCGGATGCCGACGGCTCGTGGACGGCCGTCGTCGACGTCTCGCGGGGTCGGAACCAGTTCGAGGTCAACGCCAAGGACCCCGAGACCGGCAAGGGCGCCGAGACGCCCGTCCAGCGGGTGATCGTCGTGCCCTTCCCGGAGATCCTCGCCCCGACACTCGCCCTCACTTCACCCGAGGAGGGCGCCACCTTCGAGAATGGCGCCATCCCGGTGACCGGCTCCACGACCAACGCGACGTCCGTGAACGTCCGGGCCGTGTACCTGGCAGCCCCGGGCGAGCCGCTCCCGTCGGCGATGCCGAGCCCGTCACCGCTCCCGTCGTCCGAGCCGTCCCCGTCCTCGGTCCCGAGCCCGTCCGGTGAACCTGCGGCCTCGCCGTCACCGTCCCCCGGCCCCGACGGCACCGATCCAGGCGGGACCACCGTGGAACCGGAGGCGGACGGCGGCTTCACCGTGCCGCTCGAGCTGACGAGCGGGCAGTGGCGCATCGTGGTCACGGCGACCTCGGTCGAAGGCAAATCCGTCTCGGTGGACCGATTGGTCACCGTGAGCTACACCGGCGTGACGTTGGTGGTCACGATCGAGGGGAGCGCGGCCTGGCTGAAGGTCTGGGTCGACGGCGTACTGGATCCGCAGATCGGCGCGGCTGGCCAGACGGTCCGGCCCGGCCGATCCCTGACCTTCGCCGGCGAGGAGTCGGTCGAGGTTCGGACGGGCAACTCCGGTGGGACGCTCTTCACCCTCAACGGTGAGTCGCTGGGCGCCCTCGGGCGGAGTGGTGTCCCCGAGACCTGGCTCTTCGCCCCGCCGGATCCGCCGGTGCCGACCGACCGCCGCTGAGTCCGTGGCCGCACGGGATCCGGTCGAGCTGGCCGAGGCGCTGCAGGCGCGATGCCTCGCGGCGTCATGGACCGTCGCCACGGCCGAATCGTGCACGGGAGGTCTCGTCGGGCACCTCCTGACGGCTGTTCGAGGCTCGTCGGGCTACGTCGTCGGCGGCGTCGTGGCCTACGCCGACCGGGTCAAGCTGGATCTCCTGGCGGTCCCCGCGACCGCCCTCGAGACCCATGGCGCCGTCTCGGCGCAGGTCGCCCTTGCGATGGCGAGCGGCGTCGCGGCACGCCTCGAGGTGGACCTGGCCGTCGCGGTGACCGGCATCGCCGGTCCGGACGGCGGCAGCCCGGAGAAGCCGGTCGGCACCACGTACATCGCCACGACGGGCGTCGGAGGTCCGACCGTCCGGCGCTTCCACTTCGATGGGGATCGCGAGACCGTCCGCTGGGCCGCCGCGACGGCGGCGCTTGAGATGCTCATGGCCGCAGCCGAGCGCGGACGGTGACGACCGGTCGCGGCGCGATCGGCCAGGGCCTGGCCCCGGCCCGGCAGGCGCGTCCCATCGAGGAGTCCGAGCACATCCACGTCCTCGGCATCGCTGGCGCCGGCGCGAGCGCGGCGGCCCTGCTGGCGGCTGGTGCCGGAGCCGTGGTGACCGGGTGCGATCCCGGCGGCCCTTCCCCGTACACCGTCGCCCTGGAGGCGGCCGGGGTGCCGATGGCCTGGGCTCACGACCCGCGCCACCTCGACACCGGGCCGCGACCCACGAGGCTCGCCGTGACGAAGGCGCTCACGGCCATCGACCCCGACCACGCCGAGCTGGTGGCTGCTCGTGCCGCCGGGATCCCGGTCGAGCCGTGGCAGCAGGTCGTCGCCGACGCCGCCGCGGGACGCGTGCTCGTCGCCGTCGCCGGGACGCACGGCAAGAGCACGACCGCCGGGTGGCTGGTCCACGTGCTCGTGGCCGCCGGCTCCGATCCCACCGCCTTCGTCGGAGCGCTGCTGCCATCCAGCGTGGTCGGCGGTCCACCGGCGACGGCTCGCCGGGGCAGGGGAGAGCACGTCGTCGTCGAGGCGGATGAGTACGCCGGGAACTTCGACCCGTATCGCCCCGCCCACGTCGTCCTCACGAACGTCGACTGGGACCACCCGGACGTCTTCCCGGATCGCGAAGCCGTCGTAAAGGCCTTCGAGGCATGGCTGCGGGGGGCGGCGGACGTGGTCGGGGCGGTGACCCTGTCGGTCAACGTTGGCGATCCTGGCTCCATCCAGCTGCTCGACCGACTGCGAGACCCGAGGATCACCATCCGGCCCTACCTCCTCGAGCCGGGACCGCCGGCGTCGGTCGCTGGCCCGGTCCTCACTGGGGCGGTGGTGTCCGCGGATCCGACCGGGACGGTCCTCGCCCTTCGGCATGGCGAGCGGGAGCTGGGCACGGTCCACCTGGCGACGGCCGGCCGACACAACGCGGCCGACGCGCTCGCCGTGGTGAGCGGGGCGCCCGGGCTCGCTCTCCCGCTCGACTCGATCCTCGAGAGCGTGGCGACCTTCGGCGGCGTGGGTCGGCGCCTCGAGCTCAAGGGCATCGCGGGCGACGTCGTGGTGTACGACGACTACGGGCACCACCCGACGGCCATCCGGGAGACGCTCGCCGCCGTTCGACAGCGACAGCCCGAGCGGCGCGTCTGGGCCGTCTACGAGCCTCTCACGTACCACCGGACGGCGGCCCTGCTCGACTCGTTCGCCGACGCCCTGTCCGCGGCCGACGCGATCGTCATCGCCGACATCTGGCCCGGTCGGGACCCGGACCTGACGGTCACGTCAGCGGATGCGCTGGCGGCCGCCGTCCGGGCCAGGGCGCCGGATCGGCCCGTCCATGCGCCCGGGACCGTGGAGGCTACGGCGGCGTTCCTGGCCCGTAGCGTGGAGCCCGGGGATGTCGTCCTGGTGATGGGCGGCGGGCGGAGCTACCGGATCTCCGAGTTGCTCGTGGAGGCCTTGGCCGGCTGACGCCACCAGGATGGACGACTGGCATGGGGGTCGCCTTTCGAGCGATGGGCCGCCGGACCCATCGAGGCTCGCCAGAGGGCATACTTGTGGCATCCAGCTGCATCCCCGGTCGCGAACGTCGCGGCCGTGAGCGGCACGCGTCGCCGCACCAGCACGGAGGTGGAAGGCTTGGCCGGAGAGGTGTCGTTCGACGTCGTCAGTGACTTCGACGCCCAGGAGCTTCGCAACGCCCTCGACCAGGTCCGGCGAGAGACGACCGCCCGCTATGACTTCAAGGGGGTGACGGTCGACATCCAGCAGGGGCCGGATGAGCTCGTGCTCGTGACCGATGACGAGTATCGAGCGAAGGCGGTTCGGGACCTGATCGAATCGAAGGCGCTCCGCCGTGGTCTGTCCCTGAAGATCTTCGACTGGGGCTCGATCGATCCCTCCGGAGGACACCGCGTCCGGCAGGTCATCGCCCTCCGCCGGGGTCTTCCCGACGAGCTGGCCCGACGCCTCGTGAAGGAGATCCGCCAGGCGTTCCCCAAGGTCCAGCCCCGGATCCAGGGCGATGCCATCCGGGTGGTCGGGAAGAGCAAGGACGAGCTCCAGCGGGTGATCGCCTACCTCCGCGAGCTCGACCTCGAGGTCCCGCTGCAGTTCGAGAACTACCGATAGGGAAGGGGAGGGCGCGGACGATGATGCCCGGGAGCCGCTATATGCGGGTGGTGATGGTGGTCGTGATGGTCGTCGTCGTAGTCGGGCTGGTCGTCTCCACGCTCCCGCAACCGTGATGAACGACAGCCTTCCGACCCTCCCGGACGGGTCCGAGCTCGCCGACACCGAGCCCGCGCCTGCTCCAGCCGATGCGGAGCCCGAGACCGCGGTGCCGAACGAGCGCGACGAAGCGCCCGCTCCAGCCGATGCGGAGCCCGAGACCGCGGTGCCGAACGAGCGCGACGAAGCGCCCGCTCCAGCCGATGCGGAGCCCGAAGATCGGAAGAGCACACG
>DATHYZ010000141.1:0-3119 GCA_035458865.1 Candidatus Limnocylindrales bacterium | reverse complement strand
GGTGGGATCCTGGGCTGGTGAGCGAGCCGTCGCCCGACCCGACCGACGCCCGGGGGCCGGGGCAGGAGCGGCCATCGGGTCGCGCGCTGGCGGTCGCCGGGCTCGCTGTCGGCGTCCTCGGGCTCGCCCTCGGCGCGACCGCCATCCTGCCCGGGCTCGGGCTGTGGGATACGGGCGAGCTCCAGACGGTCGGCCCGGTCCTCGGCACCGCCCACCCGACCGGGTTCCCGGCCTGGGTCGTCCTCGGCTGGCTGGCCTCGGTCCTCCTTGGTCCGGTCGGGGAGCCCGCCCTGCGGATGAACGTGCTGTCGGCGGTCCTCCTCGGGGTCGCCGGAGGCGCCACGACGGTCGCTGCGGGCCGTCTCAGCGGTCACTGGGCGCTGGGAGCCGCCGCGGGCGTCGGCCTCGTCGCCACGCCGATCGCCTGGCGGATCGGGACCCGGGCCGACGTCCACGCGCTCCATCTCGCGCTCGTGGCCGTCCTGGTCGCCCTCCTCGTCGAGTGGGCGCAGCGACATCGCGATGGAGCCCCGACGGCCGCGCGGTGGCTCGTGGCGGCCTCCGTCGTCGTGGGGGTGGCGCTCGCCAACCACCGACTCATCGTCTTCCTCCTGCCCGGGGTGGCCGCGTACGTGGTCCTGGTCGACCGCGGGATCCTGCGCCGTCCTCGCCTCCTCCTTGGCCTGCCCGTCCTTGCCCTCGCGGTCGCAGCGTTGCTCTACCTGGAGCTGCCGCTGCGCGCGGGCCCCTTCCGGGCGCCACTCGTCTACGGGGCTCCCGAGACATGGGAGGGGTTCTGGTACGTCGTCCTCGGCGTCCAGTTCGGCGGGGCGTTCACGTCGCCGCTCGGGGACCCCGCGCGCTTCGTCGACGAGCTCGGCCGGTTCCTCTCCGGGCAGCTCGGTCCGCTGGCGCCGCTGCTGCTCCCGTCGGTCGTCGCGGCCGCGGTCCGTCGTCCGGCCTACGCGCTCCTCACCGTCCCGGCGGCCGCTGCCACCTGGCTGTTCGCGACGTCCTACGACAACGCGGACATCCAGCGGTACTACCTCGGTCCGGCGGTCTTCGCCTGGACGTGGCTGGCCATCGGGGCCGGGGTCGTGGTCGATCTCCTCGTCGCCGTCCTCCGCGGTGAGGGCGGGGGCGGAGGTCGTGGTCGGCGCCTGGTCGCACCGGTGGTCGCGGCCGCAGCCGCGGCGCTCCTGGTCCTCCCGTCGGTCGTCGCGCTGCCATCCCGCCACGACCGGGTCGAGGGCGGCGAGGACGTCGTGGGACGAGCGTGGCTCGAGGGAGCGATCGAGGTCCTGGAGCCGGATGCCGTCGTCGTGAGCTGGTGGAGCTACTCGACCCCGTTGTGGTACGCCCAGCACGTCGAGGGCAGGATCCCCGGCGTCTGGGTCGTGGACGACCGGACGCGTCTCGACGAGGACCTTGGGAGCATCTACGACGTGATCGACGCCCACCTGGGTCGCCGTCCGGTCTACGCTGTGCGGGTGGAGCCGAGCGACCTCGCCGGCCTGGTCCGCCGCTACCGCCTGGAGAGCCTCCCGATGCCGATGGGCCAGAGCCTGACCCGCATCCTCGAGCCGAGGACCGACCCGTGAGCGATCCCGGGCACCCGGTCGAGCACCTCTCCTACTTCTTCCCCGCGCACAACGAGGCGGCGAACATCGAGGCCCTGGTGGACGAGGCGCTCGCGGAGCTGCCCTCGCTGGCCGCCCGGTTCGAGATCATCGCCGTGGACGACGGCTCGCGCGACGACACGGGCGCCATCGCCGAGCGTCTTGCGGCGGCCCACCCCGGTGTCGTCCGGGTGGTCCACCACCCGACGAACCTCGGGTACGGGGCGGCCCTCCGATCGGGGTTCCGGGCCGCCCGCTACGAGCTCGTCGCGTTCACCGATGGCGACCGCCAGTTCCGGGTGGCGGACCTGGGCCGGCTGCTGGAGCGCAGCCGAGCGGCGGACGTGCCTGACGTCGTCGCGGGCTTCCGGATCCGCCGGGCCGACCCGCCGATCCGGACCATCTACGCGCGCCTCTACCGACTGGCCAACCGGATCTTCTTCGGCCTCCGGGTCCGGGACGTGGACTGCGCGTGCAAGCTCTTCCGCCGCGAGGCGCTCGAGGCCATCCGGGTCGAGTCGGGTGGCGCCTTCTTCTCGGCCGAGCTCCTGATCAAGCTGGGGGCATCGGGGCAGTCGATCGTCGAGGTCGGGGTCCCGCACCATCCGCGTGTCGCCGGCTCCCCGACGGGCGCCCGACCTTCGGTCATCTGGCGTGCGGTCAAGGACTTCTGGTCCCTCCGCCTGCGGATGTGGAGCGACCGCGACCGGGCCCTCCGGCGCGGCGAGCCGATCCTCGCCGACGAGGCCTGAGGGCCGCTCCCGGCCCCTGCCTCAGCGACTGCCGCCGAGGTCGATGTCGAGCGAGTTGACGAAGTCGCGGAAGACGCCCAGGCGCTCGTCAGGGACCGCGTCCCCGGACTCCTCGGCTGGAGGGCCGCCCTCGCCATCGGTCTCGCCGGGGGTCCAGGCGGCCTGCTCGAGCACCGTCTCGTCCGCGTAGATCCGGGCGCCGACGCGCACGGCCAGGGCCAGAGCGTCGGACGGCCGAGCGTCGACCTCGGCCCGCCGGTCGCCCTCCTCGAGGTGGACCCTGGCGAAGAACGTCTCGTCGGCGAGATCGGTGATGACGACGCGGTCGACCTTGGCGCCGAGCTCCTCGAGCGCCGCCGCGAACAGGTCGTGGGTCATGGGGCGCTCCGGGGTCTGGCCCTGGAGGCGGAGGGCGATCGCGTTGGCCTCCCACGGCCCCACCCAGATCGGCAGGTAGCGCTCCTGCTCGGAGTCCTTGAGGATCACCACGTGGCGGCTGGAGGACATGTGCACACGCACGCTCTCGACCACCATCTCGACGAGCTCGCCAGCCATGCCCTGATTATCCCACGATGCGCCGCGCGGTCAGGACGCCGCCGGGATCACGGAGACGGCGAGGGCTCCGGCGAGGGCTCCGGCGAGGGCGAGGGGGATGGGCTGGGCGACGGCGGGCGCGTGCCCACGGCGACGAGGGGGGCGCTCCGGAGGCGGCCGGCCTCGATCCAGACGAGCGAGTCCGGGGCCCCGT
>DATHYZ010000140.1:0-19964 GCA_035458865.1 Candidatus Limnocylindrales bacterium | reverse complement strand
GGCGACGCCGTCGTGACCACCGGCGGGCTGGGCCCCACCCCTGACGATCTCACCCGCGAGGCGATCTCCCGTGTCGCCGGCGAGACGCCCGAGGTCGATCCGGACGTCGAGGCCTGGCTCAGGTCGCTCTGGGCACGGCGCGGGCTGCCGTATCCGGCATCCAACCAGAAGCAGGCCTGGCGGATCCCCTCGGCCACGATCCTGCCCAACGGCAACGGCACCGCCCCGGGCTGGTGGGTCGACCTGCCGGACGGACGCCTGGTCGTCGCACTGCCCGGGCCGCCTCGCGAGATGCGCCCCATGTGGTCGGCGCACGTCGTGCCCCGCCTGCGCGAGCGGGGCGTGGGCCGCGAGCGCGTGGTCCGGACGCTGCGCCTCATCGGGATCGGCGAATCGCAGCTCGCCGACGAGCTCGGTGATCTCCTCCGAGGCACCGACCCGGTCGTGGCGACCTACGCTCGGGCCGACGCGGTCGACGTCCGGATCACCGCCGGCAGCGACGCGTCGGTGGGCGACGAGACCGGCCGCTCCGCCGCCGAGGCCGCCGCGGACCGCGCCGAAGCCGTCGTGATGGCCCGGGTCGGCGACCACGTCTGGGGCCGCGGCGACGACACCTGGCCGGTCGTGGTGGGTGCCGCCCTGGAGCGCCTGGGCCGACGCCTCGCGCTGGTCGAGATCGGCACCGGCGGTCGATTGGCGGCCCTGCTGGCCGACACCCCGGGCCTGCTGGAGAGCCGATCCCTCGCGCCGCAGGCGCGCGCCGCCTTGGAGCTCGAGCCGGCTGGGGCCGGACCGGGCGGCCTCGACCGGCTCGTCGAGGACGTGGCCCTGGAGACGGGAGCCGAGTGGGTGCTCGGCCTCGCCGCGCTCCCGCGCGGCCAGGACACGGACGTGCGGGTGCTGCTGGCGGCCGATGGCGCCCTCCGGACGGAGCAGCAGGTCGCCCCGGTCTCCGGCGCCACCGCGGCCGGACGGGCCACGCTGATCGCGATCGCCCACCTGCACCGCGCACTGGCGGACGCGCTCCGCTAGGTCCCCATCCGGGCGCTCGTCGCGCCGCCCCCTCGGACGGGGCAGCCTACGAGATCGTGAGGACCGGTGCCTCGGCCTGGTCGGCGCGGACGCTCATCCGGGCCGCGACCTGCTGGGCCAGCCGGGCCATCGCCTCGGCCGCCGGGCCCGGCTCGCGCTGGGCGACCGCCGGGACGCCGACGTCGCCGCCCTGGCGGACCGTCACGTCCAGGGGGATGCCCCCGAGGAAGTCGAGGCCGTGCTCGGCCGCGAACCGCTCACCGCCGCCGCGCCCGAAGATCTCCGTCGCCTCGCCGCAGTGGGCGCACACGAAGGCGCTCATGTTCTCGACGACGCCGATGACCGGGACGCTCATCCGCTCGAGCATCGAGAGGGCCTTGGCGACGTCGGAGAGCGAGACCTCCTGCGGCGTCGTCACGAGGACGGTGCCGCTGATGGGGACCGCCTGGGCGAGCGTGAGCTGCGCATCCGACGTCCCGGGCGGCAGGTCGACCACGAGGTAGTCGAGGTCGCCCCACTCCACGTCGCGCAGGAACTGCTGGATCGCGCCCCCGACGAGCGGCCCGCGCCAGACGATCGGCTGACCGTCAGGCACGAAGAACTGGATCGAGATGACCTTGACCCCGTACCGCTCCAGGGGCTCGATCTTGTTGGCCGGGCTCGCCTTGGGCTGTCCCTCGACGCCCAGCATCATCGGGATGTTGGGCCCGGTGATGTCGGCGTCGAGCAGCCCGACCGAGGCCCCCGCCTGGGCCAGCGCCACCGCGAGATTGACGCTGATGGTGCTCTTGCCCACGCCACCCTTGCCCGATGCCACCGCGATGATGTTCTTGACCCCGGGGACGAGCTGCTCCGCGGCGCGTGGGCTGGCCCGACGGACCGTTGCCCCCCAGGCGATGTCGACGGCAGCCGCACCCAGCGGGGCAAGCGCCGCACGAGCCTCGCCCTCGATCTGGTCCTTCAGGGGACAGGCGGGCGTCGTCAGCTCGATCGTGAACGCGACGCGGCCGTCCTCGATCGTCAAGTCCTTGATCATCTGGCGGGTCACGAGATCGCCACCGAGCTCGGGCTCCTGGACGGTCCTCAGGGCGTCGTAGACGGCGGCTTCGGTCAGTGAGGTCATGTCGTTGGAAGGCTCCTGGGTCGGCTGGGGGACGCGGAAGACGGTCGCCTGGTCACCTATCCTACGACCTCGGGCCGATCGTCTCGTCCCGACCGATTTGACACCCGCTTCCGCGCGCTCCTATGGTGGGCGCGCCTCGAGCGAGGTCACCTCGCCGTGTGCCAGGTCGCGGACGACGACATGGCGCCGGGCAGGAGAGTGGGAGAGCGCAAGCGTGACCACGGTCGAGGTCCGACTCACGGACGTCGTCAAGCGGTTCGGCGACATCGTGGCCGTCGATCACATCGATCTCGAGGTGAACGACGGGGAGTTCTTCTCGCTGCTGGGTCCCTCCGGCTGCGGCAAGACCACCACGCTGCGGATGATCGGCGGCTTCGAGCAGCCCACGTCGGGTCTGATCGAGCTCAAGGGCGAGGACGTGACGTGGCTGCCGCCATACCGCCGGAACGTCAACACCGTCTTCCAGAACTACGCCCTGTTCCCGCACCTCTCGATCTTCGACAACATCGCCTTCGGCCTGCGCCGCAAGAAGGTCCCTGACGCGGACGTCAAGGCACGGGTCAAGGAGATGCTGGACCTCGTGGAGCTCGGTGGCTTCGAGAAGCGTCGGCCGAACCAGATCTCCGGCGGCCAGGCCCAGCGGGTCGCGCTCGCCCGCGCGCTCGTCAACAAGCCCGCCGTCCTGCTCCTCGACGAGCCTCTCGGCGCGCTCGACCTCAAGCTCCGCAAGCAGATGCAGGTCGAACTGAAGCGGATCCAGCAAGAGGTCGGGATCACCTTCATCTACGTGACCCACGACCAGGAAGAGGCCATGACGATGTCCGATCGGATCGCCGTCATGAACCTGGGTCACTACGAGCAGCTCGACGATCCGGAGAGCCTCTACGAGCGGCCCGCTACCCGCTTCGTGGCCGGCTTCCTGGGCGTCAGCAACCTCCTCCCGGGACGGCTCGACGGGACCGCCGACGGATATGGCGTCGTCCGGCTCGCCGACGACACGGCCGTCCGCGTCCCGCAAGCCCTCGTGGAGGGACAGAGCGAGATCGAGGTGGGGGTCCGGCCGGAGAAGATCCGCATCCTCGAGCGCGACGAGTCGGCCCCGGGCGGCCACAACGTGCTGACTGGCACGGTCCGGGACGCGTCCTACATCGGCGTCAGCACCCAGTACATCATCGAGGCACGGGGCGGCGCCAAGCTGACGGTCTACGAGCAGAACATCACCCGAGCAACGCGGGCCGATCTCTGGCGGCCCGGAGAGCAGGTCAGTCTCGCCTGGGACCCCGATCACTCGTTCGCGGTCCGACCGAGTGCCTGACCGCGGGATCACCCAGAAGCGAGTCCCACAAGGAGGACCATCGATGACGGAGACACGGACCGAGCATGACGTCCTGGGGGCCCTGACCAGGCGACGTTTCCTGCAGGGTTCCGCCCTCGCGGGCTTCGGGACGTTCCTGGCTGCCTGCGGTGGCGGCGCCACTCCGTCCCCGGCTGCGTCCGCCGGGGCGTCGACGCCGCCCGATGGCGGGGCCATCGAGGGACCCCTCAACTGGGCGAACTGGCCCGCGTACATCGACCTCAACGACGACGAGTCGGCGTCACCCACGCTCGTCGCGTTCGAGGAGGAGTACGGCATCGAGGTCAACTACGTCGAGGACATCCAGACGAACGAGGACTTCTTCGCGTCGATCCAGCCGGCGCTGCAGGCGGGCCTCGACACGGGCTGGGACCTCATCGTCCTCACCGACTACATGGCGGCCAGGCTCGTGAACCTGGGCTGGGTCGAGGAGATCAACCAGGCGAACACGCCCACCGCCGCCTCCAACGTGCGCGAGGCGCTCCGCGGGCTCGCCTGGGATCCCGACTTCTCGTACCACTACCCGTACCAGTCCGGGGCGACCGGGGTCGGCTACAACGTCGTGTCCACGGGCCGCGACCTCACCAAGATCGAGGACGTCTTCGACCCGGCCTTCAAGGGCAAGGTCACCATGCTCGCGGGCTACCAGGACACCTTCTCGCTGACCGGCCTGCTCCTCATCGAGCGCGGGGAGATCAGCAACCCCGTCCCCGAGATGGTCAACGAGGACGCCGACAAGATCTTCGCCTTCCTCAAGCCCTACGTCGACGACGGCCACATCCGCGCCTTCACGGGCAACGAGTACCTGCAGGACTTCGCGAGCGGCGACACCTGGGTCGCCTACGTCTGGTCGGGCGACCTGGCCAGCTCGGGCGGCGAGAACGATGTCTTCGTCTACCCGGAGGAAGGCTCGATCATCTGGACCGACAACTACCTCATCCCCAAGGGCGCCGCGCACAAGGCGGCCGCCGAGGCGATGATCGACTTCACCTACCGGGTGCCGATCGCTGCCCAGATGGCCAACTGGATCTACTACATCTCACCGGCCGAGGGCGTCCAGGAGGAGATCGTCAACCTCGACCCCGAGGCCGGCGACAACGAGCTGCTCTTCCCGCCGCCCGAGGTGGTCGCGAAGCAGTTCGCCCAGCCGGACCTCACTCCCGAGGAGGACGAGTACTGGAACGGCCTCGCGCTCGATCTCGAGGGCGCCTAGGCTCGATCCGCGGGGCCCGCTGACGCGGGCCCCGCTCGCATCCGGGAGGGACCGACCGGTCGATGGGTGAGTGGCTCCGTCGTCACAAGGGGGCGATCCCCTGGCTGCTGATGCTGCCGGGCCTGGTCTGGCTGATCGTCTTCTTCGTGACGCCGAACATCCGGATGCTCCAGATGGCCCTCTCTACGGGGACCTTGCTGACGGGCTTCCAGAGCCCGCCCGATGTCTGGGCCTTCTCGAACTTCCCGGACAACATCTCGAAGTACAGCTCCAACCTCGTCAACTCGCTGGTCTACGGCGGGCTGGCCACGGCGCTGTGCTTCCTGGTCGGCTATCCGCTGGCCTACGCCATCGCCTTCCGGGGTGGCCGCTTCAAGAACCTCCTGCTCTTCCTGGTCATCGCCCCGTTCTTCACGAGCTTCCTCATCCGGACGATCTCCTGGAAGATCATCCTCGGCAACGACGGCCCGTTCCTGGGCATCGTCCGCGACGTCATGGGGATCGTGCCAGCGAACTTCACGATCATCGGCACTCCGCTGGCGGTCGTCGCCGGGCTGACCTACGAGTTCTTGCCGTTCATGGTCCTGCCCCTCTACGTCGCCCTCGAGCGGGTGGACAAGCGGCTCATCGAGGCCGCCCAGGACCTCTACGCCGGACCGTGGCGGCCGGGCGGGTCGATCGTCGGCACCGTCGCGGGGGCGGCCCTTGCCATCGCCCTCGGCATCGGGCTCGGCTACGCCCGCTTCCTTGGCGAGGGAGCGGATCCGGTCGGCGTCCTGTTCTGGGGGCTCGTCGGGGGCGGCCTCGGGTTCCTGGTCGGGACGTCGATGCTGTCGCAGTCGTTCGTGCGCGTGACGTTCCCGCTGACGATCCCCGGCATCTTCGCGGGATCGCTCCTCGTGCTGATCCCCTCGCTCGGCGACTACGTGAACGCGGAGCTCCTCGGTAGCCCCAAGACCCAGATGCTGGGCAACGTCATCCAGGGTCGCTTCCTGAACCAGAACGACTACCCGACGGCAGCCTCGCTGGCGTTCGTCCTCATGGCCGCGATCCTGGTCGGGATCTTCCTCTACGCCCGGCTCCTCGGCACCGAGGAGCTCGAGTCGGCATCGGCGTTCTGATGACCACGACGACCGCTCCTGCTCCGTCACGACAGTCCGCGCTGACCCGCTTCGCCCGGACCGTCGACCGCTACGGCCTGTGGGTCTACACCTTCCTGGCCGTCGGCTATCTGCTCGTCCCGATCGTCGTCATGATCGTCTTCTCCTTCAACAAGCCGGACGGGAAGTTCAACTTCGTGTGGAAGGAGTTCTCGATCGACGCCTGGCTCTCGCCGCTGACCCGACCCGGCCTCGCCGACGCGCTGGGCACCAGCCTCATCGTGGCCTTCCTGGCGACGCTGGCGGCGACGGCGCTGGGCACCCTGATCGCCCTTGCCCTGGTCCGCTACCAGTTCCGTGGCCGGACCGGGGCCAGCCTCTTCATCTTCATCCCGATGGCGACGCCGGAGATCGTCATGGGCGCCAGCCTGCTGACCCTTTTCGTGGGCACCGCCTCCGACGAGCCGTGGCGGAGCATCATCCCGGCCGGGGTCTTCTACCCGCTGGGCTTCAACACGATCCTCATCGCCCACATCCTGTTCCTGATCAGCTTCGTCGTCGTCACGGTCCGGGCCCGGATATCGGGCTTCGACCGGCGACTCGAGGAAGCCGCGATGGACCTCGGGGCGAACGAGTGGACGACGTTCTGGCGGGTGACCTTCCCACTGATCTTCCCCGGCATCCTGGCCGCGTCGCTGCTGGCGTTCTCGCTGTCGATCGACGACTTCATCGTCACGAACTTCACGTCGGGTCTGACGAACACCTTCCCGGTCTGGATCTGGGGGACCATCCGCAACAACCTGCCGGTCCAGGTGAACGTCATCGGCACGATCATCTTCTTGACCGCGGTCGGGGTCGTCCTCTTCGGGACCCTCTGGAGCCGGCGCCACGATCTGCGCGAGCAGCGCCTGGCGCAAGCGCCGCGACAGGAGGGCGCCGAGGGCTGACCGCCGGTACGCTGCACCGGTCCCCGTCGCCCGACGCCCAGCCCGCGTCGGCCAGCCTGTCCGCCGCGCCCGGCACCGGCGCCCGGGACCACGACCACCTCGAACGACGAAAGGTGACCCGATGATCGAGACCCGGCCCTCCTCCGCCCTCCCCGACCGCTCCGTCGTACCGCCCGTCTGGGGTCGCATCACCGACCTGGCCGTGGACCGCGGCGAGGGCAGCTGGCTGGTCACGGTCGACGGCGAGCGCTACCTGGACTACAGCTCGGGCATCGGCGTGACGAACACCGGCCACGCCCACCCGCGGGTCGTCGCCGCCGTGCAGGCCCAGGCCGCCAAGCTCCTCCACGGGCAGCAGAACATCGTCTACCACGAGCCCGGGCTGCGGCTCTACGAGCGCCTGCGGACGATCCTTCCCGGCGGACCCTGGCAGGCGTTCCTCTCGAACAGCGGCGCCGAGGCGGTCGAGGCGGCGGTGAAGCTGGCCCGGGTCGCGACCGGCCGCCCGGTCGGCATCTCGTTCCGCAACGGCATCCACGGCCGGACCCGCCAGGCGATGGCCCTGACCGCCGCCAAGGACGTCTACCGGGCCGCCTTCGAGCCCCTCCCCGGCTCCGTCTATCACGCGGCCTACCCGTACTGCTACCGGGCGCCGGGTGGGTCGCATGACCCGGCCGCCTGCACCTGCGACTGGGAGGCCCAGCTCGACCTGCTCTTCCACCAGCTCATCTACCCGGACCAGGTCGCCGCGATCGTCGTCGAGCCGGTCATCGGCGAGGGGGGCTACATCGTGCCCCCGCCGGCCTTCCTGCCGCGACTCCGGGAGATCACCCGGGAGCACGGGATCCTGCTCGTCGCCGACGAGGTCCAGACCGGCTTCGGGCGGACCGGCGAGCTCTTCGCCGTTCGCCACTGGGACGTGGAGCCGGACATCATGGTCATGGCCAAGGGCATCGCCTCGGGCCTGCCGCTGTCCGGCATCCTCGCCCGCGAGGACGTCATGGCGGCCTGGAAGCCCGGCGTCCACGGTGGCACGTACGGCGGCAACGTCGTGGCCTGCGCCGCCGCCGACGCCACGCTCGATGTCATCGAGGACGAGGGCCTCGTCGAGAACGCCCGGGAGCGCGGGGCGCAGTTCCTCGCCGGCCTGCGCGAGCTGGCGACCCGCCATCCGGCCATCGGCGACGTCCGCGGCCTGGGCCTCATGGTCGCCATGGAGCTCGTTCTGCCCGGTGAAGGGGACGGCCGCGTCCCCGATCCGGCCCTGACGAAGCGCATCCAGGCCGAGGCACTCGAGCGCAAGCTGATCGTCCTCACGGCCGGCACCTACGCCAACGTCGTCCGGATCATCCCGCCGCTCGTGACCACCGCCGAGGAGGTCGACCTCGCTCTCGGCATCCTCAGCGAGAGCCTCGAGGCGGCCGGCGCCTAGGGCGACCGCCGAGGACGGGGGGCGGACATGGCAGGGGACGGGCGCGACGCTGCGCGGCGGCCCGCCGCGGCCGTGCTCCTGACGTTCGACTCCCTGAGCAGCGACGACCTGACCCGGATCGCGCTGCCGCCCACCGACGACGACATCCGGGCGGCCCGGAGCCAGGCTGAGCAGGCGTCGCGACGCGCCGGGCGCGAGGTCGCCCTGGCGGCCGTCCGCGCCGAGGCGGCCGAACTCGTCCTCCGGCGGTTCGGCGCCACCCAGTTCGATCCCACGTTCCTGGGCCTGAACTGGGGTCGCTCCCAGGGCCCGACCGACCAGCGTGTCGCGGTGGCCGAGGCCATCGCTGACGCCGCGTCGGCAGAGCTCCTCGACGACGTCCTCGATCGCCGCACCGCCGAGGTCCTGCGCTGGCGATCCGAGCTCCTGGTGGGTGCCCACCTGGACGTTCCCGACTCCGGATCGTCAGCGGCCGCGCTCACCTCGTCCCATCCGGCCGTGCGATGGATCGCCGCAGCTCTCATCGCCTGGCTCGCCGCGATGACGGTCGTCGGGTGGCTGGTCGAGCTGCGGCCTGGCGGCATGATGTCGCTGCTCGTCGTCGCCGCGGTCGTCTTCGTCGGCACCATGCTGGTCCTCCGCAGGACGTGGGGTCGGTGACCGGCGGCCCGAGCCGAGCCTCCCCCCGCCGGTGCGGCAACCCTTGACCGACGGTCGAGCGAGCGCAACATCCGCCCGCCGACGGCGCCAGGGGGCTGCTCGTCGTCGCTATGCTGCCGGGTGAGCGGCCGACCGCCGAGCGAAGGAGATGCCATGGCTCGACCGAAGCCCGACGACCCGATCCTCCGGGGGTTCCTCGACGAGCTCGAGCGGACGCCGGTCGAGGAGCTGCGCCTGCTGGCCGTCCGGCCGCTCGACCAGGACGGGCACGACGCCGCCCGCGAGGAAGCCGAGGACGCCCTGCGACGGTCCGGCCGGGACCAGCGGCACGCGGCGGCTCGCGCGTGGGTCGAGGAGCTCCTCCGCCACGCCTTCAGTCAGCCGGGATACAGCCCGGTGGCGGCCCTCGGGATCGCCCACGAGCCCCTTGATGCTGCCGCTCGCGTGCAGGTGGGACGGACGATCGACGACGCGGTCGTCGCCCTGCTGGCCGAGGACCTGGTCGACGAGGCGACGTATGACGAGCTGCTGGGCCCGTGCGCGGGCCTGGCGGACGACGCCGGGAGCTGACCCGGTCGTCCGGACCTACGCCGGCTGTCGGAGTCGGCGCAGGACCTCCTCGTGGAGGATCCCGTTGGTCGCCAGGAAGGTCTCGGCGTACACCGAGCGCACCCCGTCGAAGTCGGTCACCCGGCCCCCGGCCTCCTCGATGACCAGCAGCGGCGCTGCGATGTCCCAGGGCTTCAACCCTGCCTCGACCATGACCTCGGCGGCCCCCTCGGCCACGAGGGCGTAGCCCCAGAAGTCGCCGAAGCCGCGCTCGCGCCAGGCGGCGCGCAGGAGGGCGTCGAAGCCGGGTGCCCGGCCGGTGTCGGCGACGTCGCGTCCCGAGCCGTAGAGGACCTGGGCGTCATCGAGCCGCTCCACGCGTGAGACGGCCGCCCGGCGGACCCCTGAACCCCGGACCAGGTCCTCGGCCCACGCCCCCCCACCCCGACGGGCGTACCAGCGCTCGCCGAAGGCCGGTGCCGAGATGACGCCGACCTGCAGCTCGCCGTCGACCTCCAGCGCGAGGAGCGTCCCGAAGAGCGGGATCCCGCGCATGAAGTTGTGGGTCCCGTCGATGGGATCGATGTACCAGCGGACCTGCCCGACCGGTGCCTCCTCGCCATACTCCTCGCCGACGATGCCGTGACCGGGGAAGGCCAGGCCGATCCGCTCGCGGATCATCAGCTCGATCGCCTGGTCCGCCTCGGTCACGAACGTCCGATCCGGCTTCGCCGTCACGACGGGGTCGCGCCGGAAGTGCTGCAGGGCGATCCGGTCCGCCGCGTCGCAGACGCCCAGCGCGAACGCGAGCCAGGCCTCGAGGTCGGCCTCGGACGCCCTGGCGAAGCCAGCGCTCCAGGTCGGCCCGTGGTCGGCCGGCCCCGCCTCCCGCTCCGGGTCCACGGGCCCGGTCATCGTCAGCCCGCGGCCGGTGCCGCGACCGCCGCGGGGAGGGGCCGATGGAGCTCGACGGGCTCGACGTGCCGGTCGACCATGCCCCGTGACCCGACGACCCCGAGCTGCTCGTAGAGGAAGACGATCTTCTCGGCCTGCGACGACAGGATCTCGTCCTTCGTCGCCAGATCCCAGAGCTGACGCTTGAGCGGGCCGATCGCCTTCTTGCGCGTCGTGTAGACGAACTGGGCGTCGGTCTGCCCATCCTTGCGCTCGTCGGCCGCGTTCTCGAAGCACCAGGCCTCGACGACCTCGTGGAGCTCGGCGGGGAAGGCTGGGTGTTCGTAGAGCGCGTTCTGGAAGCCGGTCGCCAGGTGGATCTCGGCCGTCTCGACCTCGCGGAAGCGGTGGAACATCTCGTCCGGCAGCGTGGACGCGCCGTGCTGCACGGTGCCGGCGCACCCGTACTCGTCGCGGGCGACCGAGCCGAGGCGAGCGTGGACATCGAAATCCACCGCGACCGTCGCGACCGAGCCATCCGGAAGCACGACCCCGCCATGGCTGGTGCCGGTCTGCACGCTCACCTTGGAGATCCCGACGGCGCCCGGAGCGATCCGCCCGAGCTCGCGGAAGAAGCCGTCGAGGTAGGCACGCAGCTCAGCCTCGGTCGAGTTCTCCTTGCCGACCTCGCCGATCTCGCCGCCGACGCTGATCGAGACGCCATCGCTCTCGAGGCTCCGGATGAGCGCGGTGAGCTCGGCCGAGCGGACGTAGTTGACGGCCTGCTCGGCGTCGGCGGTCGGCTGCGACAGGTCGACGAGGGTCGACGCGTCGATGTCGATGTTCCGGTAGCCGGCCTCGATGGCGAGCCGGCAGGCTCGCCGGATCTCCTCGGTCATCGCCTCCGGATCGGCGGCGTACTTCTTGGCGTTGAACTGGTAGTGATCGCCCTGGATGAAGACCGGTCCCTGCCAGCCGGCCGCGATGGCCCCGGCGAGGACCGCCGTGCTGTAGTCGATCGGGCGCTGGTACGTGTACGTCTGCTCGCTCCGGGCGAGCTCCAGGATGACGGCCCCCACGTCCTTGGCGAGGGCCGTCTCGTAGACGATCCGGGCCATGTCGAAGGTCTGGGCACGGATGTTGATCGCGGGGACGGTGAACCCGGACACCTCGCCGCGACCTCGCGCGGCGTAGAGCCCCTGGATGCTGGCGGAGCGGGTGCCCAGGGCCTGGGACGCCTCCCAGACGATCCACCGCGCGGTTTCGACCGCACCTTCGTCGTCGGCGAAGGCAGCCGTCCAGGCCAGGTCGCGGATGCCATCGGACCGGAGGCGAGCCTCGTCGACGACCGCGAGCGAGCCGCCGTCGATCCGGACGATCCCGTCGAGGCGGAGAAGGAGATCGGACGCTGAGGTGGCGACGTAGGGCATGGGCTGATGACTCCTGATGATGGGCGCGACCCCATGGTACCGCCGACGCACCCTCGCGCCTGTCGACGTCAGCCGAAGGTCGGCTTGAACACCATCAGGGCCAGCACGGTCAGGAAGAGGACCGTGAGCAGGTAGCCCAGCAGCTGCGCCCGCCTCACCCTCCGAAGCAGCTCTGCCGGCGGGCCGTCGGGGCCGGGCGGGCCGGCCTGGATGAGCCGGACGATCTGGCGGGTGTTGGGCAACCCGACGACCAGCGCCAGGAAGCTGGAGACGGCGTAGACGGCGATCGCCAGCTCGAGCCAGCGCGTCCCCCCTGAGCCGAACTCGTACCCGCGAGCGATGATCATCAAGGACCCGCTCACCCACAAGCTCAGGGCGAACGGCAGGATCAGCCAGTTGGACAGACGGAGGTTGACCCGGGCGAGGAACGGCCGGACCTGGGGCTCTCGGGCGGCCATGGAGGCCATGACCGGGATCGCGAACGTCGGCCCGAAGGCCACGATGGCGGCCAGGACGTGGGCGAACAGGAAGAGCGGGAACAGGTCGGCCATGGTCTCCCTCCGTGTGGATGCCCAACTCTAGCGGGCGGGTACGCCGCCGTGGCATGTGAAGCGCGGCGGAGGCCCAGCGCGGTGCCCGGTCGCCGATGCTGGCCGGCGATCTCAGCCCGCGATCGTCGGCGGACGGTAGCCGGCGATCGCCTGGAGGGCGACGGGGTCGGGGGCCTGCGAGCGGTGGAGCTCCTCGAGCAGCCCGACCCGTGCGGCCACGTCGAGGTCGAGATCACCGGGGCGACGGCCGATCCGCATCGCCAGCTCGGGCATCACGCCCCAGGCGAAGTGCGCCCAGCGCCCCGCGGGCGCGTCCCAGGTGGCGAGCACGGCGGGGCCCAGCCTCTGGAGATGACCGTGGACGTCGCGCGCCACGGGCCGCAGCCAGTGCGCGGCGACGACCCGCTGACGGAGCGCGTCCGGTCCGAGGTCGTCCGGGTCGGGCGCGAGCGGATCCGGGACGCCCAGGATGACGACGAGCCCGAGCCAGCTGAGCTCGTCCGCTCCGGCCCTGACCGGTGGACCGCCCAGACGCTCGAGCACCGACTCGAGGGACTCGGCCTCCATCGTGGCCGCCAGCCCGTGGCCGACCGCGACGGCTCGCACGCAGGCGCGTGCCGTCACCGGGTCCAGCCCGGACGCCGACGCCTCGGCCACCGTCAGGTCCGGCGCGACGAGGACGACGTGACGCTCGCCAGGCGCATCCGGAAGGCTCGCCAGGATGTCGCTGGCCGGATCGACGGTCACGACGTCGGTGGCTGTCGGCAGCAGCGCGACCAGGGTGTCCCGGAGGGATCGGCGCTCGGCTGCCGTCGGACCTGCCACGATCACGGGCATCCGGGCCTCGACGAGCGCCCAGAGGAGCCCGGCGAGCTCCGCGTCGAGGACCCCATCGTCGATCGCCCCGGGGAGGGAGCGACGGACGGACCCGGGCGGCTGGGGGTCCTGCGGGTGGTCGCGCACGGTCGGCTCCTCTTCGGTCGGGCAGGCGGAGCCTAGAAGCGGCGTGAGCCTCCGTCAACGCAGACCGGCGACGTCACGGTCCGGTCATCCGGCCGACGTCGCCCCGTCACCGGGACCACCGATGCTGGGACCGTCCGACCACGACACTGACGGAGCACCGCCCCCATGACCCTCATCGGCGACCTCGAACGCCTCTTCGCCACCATCATCTGGCCCAATCGCCTTGGGATCCTGGCCCTGACCCTGGGCGTCGTGACGATCGCCCTCATCGCCGCCTGGCGGGTGGGATGGCTCGCTCGGGCCGGCCGCGCGGTCCGCCGCCGACCGGGCCGATCGGCGCTGGTCGCGGCCATCGTCCTCGCGGTCACGCTGCCGGTGGGCTGGTATCTCGCGTCACCGCTCGTCATCCGGACCGAGCTGGTCGAGGACCTTCCGGTTGCCGCGGCGTCACCGTCCCTGCCGTCGGCGGGCCCGGTCGCCCCGAGCGCGGCGGCCGACCCGACCGCTTCGCCACCCCCCACGGACCCACCCGCGACAGGCCCGCGCCTCGTCGCCACCGGGGCTTTCCAGGATGCGGACGACTTCCACCGCGGCAGCGGCACGGCGAGCATCGTCGAAGTGGAGCCCGGGCGCTTCGTCCTCCGGCTCGAGGACTTCTCGGTCACGAACGGACCCGACCTCCACGTCGTCCTGTCCGCGGACGATTCCGGGTATGCCCAGGGGTCGCTCGACCTCGGCCGCCTCAAGGCCACGGACGGGTCGTTCAACTACGAGCTCCCCGACGGCATCGATCCCGGGGCATGGGCGAGCGTCGTCATCTGGTGCGACCCGTTCGCCGTGCAGTTCGCCCATGCGCCCCTGACGGCCGCCTAGGCTTGGCGGGGCCCCAGGGGACTAGCGGGACGGGTCGGCCTCGGCACCCCGAAGCTCGGCGGCGTCGATCCTGACGACGGCGTCGCAGCCGACGAACTGGCAGCGGTAGAAGCGCTCGGTGGGCCCACGCTCCGGGTCGATCGTCTCGGCGCTCCGCTCGGGAAGCATCGGCCACCAATCGACGAGGCCGTGGCGATGGTGGAGGGTCGTCGGGAACGTGGACCGGGCGCTGCTGTCTGACATGCCCGCAGCCTACCGCGGCGAGCCTGGCCTGTCCCGGGCGTGCTCGACCGACGGGACGGGCCGATCGGCCGGTCGAAGTCGTGGCGGTCGACAGCAGTCCTCCGCCCCGCCAGACTGACCGGACGCAGCGAGAGGACCCATGAACGCCATCGATGTCCTGATGTACGGGCAGCGGACGCTGCGCGGAGCGATCGACCGTCTCGGACCCGACGACTGGACAGCCCCTGGGGCGCTCGGCACCTGGACGGCGAAGGACATCGTGGGGCACCTGGGGGCCTTCGAGGTCCGCTTCGTCGAGACGCTGTCCGGCTTCGCGGGCGTGCCCTCCGAGCGACGGCTCTCACTGGCCGACCCCGAGACGTTCAACGACGACCAGGCGGCGATCCGGGCCGACTGGTCCGTGGAGACCGTGGTCGCGGAGCTCCTGGAGGCGCACGACCGGGTCATGGACCTGGCCCGACGGATCCCCGCCGAGCGATGGAGCGAGGTCGGGACGATCCCCTGGTACGGCCTCGAGTACTCGCTCGACGACCTCGTCGTCTACACGATGTACGGCCACAAGCGGGAGCACACGGCCCAGCTGGAGGCCGTCCTCGACCGAGCCCGCTAGGACGCCGGGACGCCCTCCTCCAGGGAATCGCCCTGGCCCGCCTGGGCACCCGGCGGCACGTCCGGGATCCGCGGCGTGATGAACAGCGCGACCACGGCGACGAGGGCCACCACCCCGAGCGCGGCGCGAAGGCCGGCGATCTGCGCCGCGAAGTTCTCGTCGACGATCTCGGCCGTGGTCGCCGCATCGACACCGTTCGCGAGCAGCGCCTCCTCGAGCTGCGCGTCGGAGATGAACGGGATCCCACCGGCCAGCTCGGTGCCCGCCTGCTGCTTGACCTCCTCAGGGATGTCCGGAGAGGCAAGGATCCCGCTGACGAACGCCGAGCTGAGCACCCCGATGAGGACGGAGCCCACGAGGGCCGTCCCGAGCGACGTGCCGAGGTTCGAGGCCGTGTACTGCAGGCCGCCCACGTCCGGACTCAGGTCGTCCGGCACCGCGGAGACGGTGATCGCCCCGAGCTGCGAGGCGAGGGCGCCCATGCCGGCCCCCAGGAGGAGCATCGGCAGCGCGACCGTCGCCGGGTCACCGTCGAGGTTGATGCCACCCATCAGCACCAGGACGCCCGCGAGGCACAGGAAGAGGCCTGCCTGGACGATCCGCCGCGGCGAGGTCCGCGGCCAGACCCTGGGGATGGTGATGGCAGCCGCCAGCAGGGCGAGGGACAGGGGGACGAGCCGCACACCGGTCTCGAACGCCGTCAGGCCCATCACGACCGACAGGAAGAGCGGGATCACGAAGAAGATCCCGCCGCTGATGAAGTACTGGCCCAGGAAGAGCGCCAGACCGCCCGACAGCTGCGGGACGCGGAAGAGCGATGGCCGGATGAGCGGCTCGCCGCCGGCCTCCTCGAGGCGGCTCTCGTAGCGGGTCAGGAGCCACAGCACCGTCAGGCCGATCAACAGGAGCCAGATCGTGGGCGCCACGCCGAGCACCTGCGGCCCGCCGGGCACGGGCATGATCCAGCCCCACTCCGACGACCGCAGGACGCCGAGCACGAAGGAGGCGAGCCCGACGATCGAGAGGAGCATGCCCACGAAGTCGAACCGCGGTTGCGGCCCGGGCCGTACGTCGGCCAGGCGTCGCGCCAGGACCAGGATCCCCAGCCCCACGACGACCTCGCCGATGAACACGAGGCGCCAGCTGAGCACCGTCGTCACGGCACCGCCGATGAGCGGGCCCGCGGCGATGGCTAGGGCCGCCGCGGCGGCGATCGCCCCGTAGGCTGCGGTCCGGCGAGCTGGCGGGAAGTTGGAGGCCACCAGGGCCACGACCGCGGGCATGATCAGTGCCGCCCCGATGCCCTCGAGGAGGGACCAGCCCAGGAGCAGCACGGGCAGCGACGGGGCGAATGCCGTGACGAGCGATCCGGTGGAGTAGATGATCAGGCCAAGCACGAACGCCCGGCGACGACCGATCATCCCGCCGATCCGCCCGCCCGTGATCATCAGGCTGGCCATGACCAGGGTGTAGAGCGTGATCGCAGACTGGATGCCCGTGACCGTGGTGTCGAGGTCCTCGGCGACGTAGGCGATCGACACGTTCATGACGGAGCTGTCGAGCGTCATCAGGAACTGAGCGCCGGTGAGCAGGAGCAGCACCGTCGCGCTACCCGTCGCCGTCCGACCGGCAGCGGCCGTACCTCGTGTCGCCATCATCCACCGCCTCCGTCCCGGCTCCCGGACCTGCCTCCGACCTTGCGAGGAGCCTGCGGGGGAAAGGTTCGCATGCCCTCGCCGGTGAATGCCAGCCCGATCCGCAGGCGCCGCCGAGGACCGCCCGGAACGGGTGCGACCGCCCAGCGCAACGCGAGCCGCTCCCGTGCGTCATACCGACGGGCGCCCGGGGGATGTTCGGGGCGACACGCTCGGGCCCTGTCCGACCAGGCCGGGAGGAGCGGATGCCTCGGACGCATGGTGACCGACCGCGACCCAGCGGGGCGGCGTGGCTGCCGCCAGCCCTCCTGTCGCTGCTCGCCCTCTCGATGGTGGCCCTTGCCGGGTGCGTCAGCGCGGCGGAGCCGGCAAGTGGAGAGGAGCCGGGACCCCCGCTCGAGTACCACCGACTCGGCGACCTCGCGGTCGGCGACTGCGTCGACCTGATCGTCGAGGCGGACGATCTCGAGGTCCTGGCCGTCGTCCGTCGGTCATGTCGCGGCCCGCACGACGCCGAGGTCGTGGGCATCGCGGCCCACCCGACCAGTCGGCTCGCCGACTATCCGGGGGAGACGAAGCTGCTCGCCTGGGCCGAGCATGCGTGCCTGGCGGCCATCGAGGGGTACGTGGGCCTCCCGTACAAGGACACGGACCTGATGGCCTACTACTACATCCCGACGGTGGAGACCTGGGCCTCGGGCGATCGGGCCTCCCAGTGCCTGGTCACCGGACTCGGTACCGGGTCACTGGATGCCCCCATCCACGATCGAGGCGGCTGACGGGAGACCGGCCTCAGGCGAAGAAGTCGACGATCGCGGCGGTGTCGTCGGAGAAGGCCCACCGCTCGACGAGCTTGCCGTCACGCATGTGGCAGACCTCTGCCGTCCGGTACTGGAAGGTGCGACCCCCGCGGGTGGCGGTCGCCTCCACGAGGGCGACGGCGTGATCGTCGCTCACCAGCACGTCGTGCACCTTGGTGGTGATCGTGAACTCCCGATCCCCGGTCATGGCGACCATGGCGGCCTTGCCGCGGATGGGCTCAGCGCCCCCGATGTAGTGCCAGATGACGTCGTCGTCGATGAACTCCGCGGCGGCCTCGAAATCCCCGGCGTTCATCGCCTCGAGGGCCCCGCGGATGGCCTCGGCATTCGACTTGCTGGACACGGTCGGGTCCCTTCCCGGAGGCCTGGAGCGAGAGCCGGGACGGGCCCTCATCGCGCCTCCCGTCCTCCAGAGTAGTCCCCGCGGCAAGGCCGCCCCCGCGTCCGCGATGCGGCCGAGCGCCTCTTTGCCGTGCGCGCTCCTCGTGGCTCGGTGCAAGGAAGCGGCCACCGCCGGCGTCAGCTAGGCAGCGGCAACGACGCCATGGGCGGGTCCGTCGGGGAGCCCCGCCTTCCCCCGTGAACATCACCAGGGGAACGGATACCACTGGGCGCCGAACCCCATCGTCTTCCGCCGGGTCGGCGACTTCCACTTTGCCGGCAGGCCGCTCGAGCCCTACGTGTTCGTCGCCGGGATCGTGGTTGCGCTCATCGCAGGTGCGATGCCGGTGCTGGGCATCATCGAATCGGGGCCAGCCGCGCTGATCGGCATCATCGGCATCGGCCTCATCGCCCTGTCGGCGAGCCTGCGGCGCAGGAGGTCCTAGGCTGGACCCGACCCGCACCGTCGACGCGGGCGCGTCACCGCGGTGGAGCGTTGGGCCGCGATCTCGACCGACGCGTCCCGTTCGATCGACGGAGCCACGGCGACGGGGAGCTTCGCCCCTGGCCGTACCATGTCCACCATGCGCGTCGTTCCCCTGACGCCCGAGCTCTGGCCCGCCTTCTCCGAGTGGTTCGGCAGCCGCGACACGTCGACGGATTGCCGATGGTGCTGGTGCCTGTTCTGGCGGCAACGGGGCATGGACTTCTCGAACACGACGGCCGAAGGCAACCGCGATGGCCTGCGGGAGCTGACCGAGCGGGCCGCGACGAGCGGTCCCGCGCCGGGGCTGGTGGCGATCGACGAGGACGGCAAGATGGTCGGCTGGGTGTCGCTAGGACCCAGGACCGACTTCGAGCGCCTGGAGCGCTCCCGGACGATCCCGCGGCTCGACGACCGCCCGGTCTGGTCGGTCGTCTGCTTCGTCGTCGGCCGCAGGGCCCGCGGGCGCGGCGTCGCCCGCGCCCTGCTCGACGCCGCGATCGGCCATGCCCGGGCGAACGGCGCCCCCACCCTCGAGGCGTACCCGGCCGACCCCGGCGACGCCAGGCTGCCGGCGACCGCCGCGTACACCGGGATGCTGCCGATGTTCGAGGCGGCCGGGTTCACCAAGGTCGCCGACACGACCAGCCGGACCGGCGGCGCGCCACGGGTGGTGGTCCGCCGCGAGCTGGACGTCGAGCGCTGAACGACGACGGCACGCTCGGACGACCGGATCGCACGCCACTGCGAGGTCCGGCCACGACCCTGGCCGTGCTGGCGGCGGGGTTCGCGATCACGGTCGTCCTCGCGCTGATCGTCTCCGGGCCGTCGACAGGTCCGGTCGTCCCCGGGGAGCTCGAAGGCTGGCCGGTGGTGACGGTCCGGATCGGCGCCGCCGAGCTGACCGTGGTCGAGGCCGTGGACACGAGCCGAGGCCTGGTCGGGGTCGACGACCTCGGCCCGCTCGACGGGATGCTCTTCGCCTACCCGGGCTCCCAGGATCCCGCCCAGCGCCGCTTCCACATGACCGGCGTCAGCTTCCCCCTCGACGCCCTGTTCTTCGACGCCGACGGTCGGCTCATCGAGACCGTCACCATGTCGGTCTGCGCCTCCGACCCGTGTCCTCGGTACGCTCCCGACGCGCCGTACCGCTGGGTCGTCGAGGTCCCTGCCGGGACGCTCGACGCCGTCCCGGGGGACCAGCTCGAGCTCCTGCCGAGCTCGAGCCCGGGAGGTTGAGACCGTTGGATCCCCTACCTCGGGGTTCGGGGTTGACGCTCCCGGTCGACGGGCCTAGACTCCCCGACCGGTGCGGACCTCGCACCACGTCCAGCTCAGAGGAGGCGTACTCCGAATGAGGCAGCTCATCTCTCACGGCGTGATGCCGGCCACCGTTTGGGTGGCCCGCTTCCGCGGGAGATCTGTGCCCACCTCGAGCTAGGACCGGGCGGCAAGGCCGCCCTCCCAGCAGACCACGAGCCGTGGGCACGATCGGGCCCACGGCTTCTTGTTTGCCCGTGAACTGCGGGCGCACGAGCCGCCGGCCCATCCGCGAGACGTCGCATCGGGCCCGCGGCTCGTCCGATTCCTCGGATCCGCGGCCCCGGTGCCGGAGCTTTCCACCAGCCACCGCCACCAGGAGCCACTAC
>DATHYZ010000139.1:0-2615 GCA_035458865.1 Candidatus Limnocylindrales bacterium | reverse complement strand
GTGTCGCGCCGCCCACCTTCGTGTTCTTCTGCTCGAACGCCGCGGAGCTGCACTTCAGCTACCGCAGGTACCTGGAGAACCGCCTGCGCGACGCGTACGGCTTCGACGGGACGCCCGTCCGGCTGGTCTTCCGCGACCGGGCCAAGATCCGGCTGCCCAGGAAGCGGCGGCGCACGACCGGCGGCGGGTCGGGACGGGGCGGCCGAGGCAGCCGATGACCTCCGGCGAGGCCGCTGCGCCCGGCGGCTCCGGTACCGGCACTCCTGCGCGGACGCCGCGGGTCGCGGTCATCGGGGCTGGCGCCTGGGGGACCACCCTGGCCCTGCTGCTGGCGCGCCGGGAGCCGGTCGTGCTGTGGTGCCACTCGGAGGAGACGGCCGGCCGGATCGCGGCGGAACGGCGCAACGAGGCGCGCCTGCCCGGCGTAGACCTGCCGGCCACGGTCCGGCCGACGGCGGACCCCCGGGAGCTCGCCTCGGCCAGCGACCTCGTGGTCTTCGCCGTGCCCTCCGCGCACCTGCGCGAGACGGTGGAGCGGCTGCGGCCGCACCTGGTCGCATCGGCCGACCTGCTGTCCGTCGTGAAGGGGCTCGAGATCGGCAGCCTGGCCCGGATGAGCCAGGTGGTCGCCGAGGCCCTGGGCGTCGAGGAGCGCCGGGTGGCGGCCCTGTCCGGCCCCAACCTCGCCCTGGAGGTGGCCCGCGGGCTGCCGGCGTCTGCGGTGGTCGCATCGACCGACCAGGAGCTGGCGGCCCGGATCCAGCAGCGCCTGGGTCGGCGCCGGTTCCGGATCTACGTGAACGAGGACGTCGTCGGGGTCGAGCTCTGCGGCGCGCTGAAGAACATCGTGGCGATCGCCGCAGGAGCGATGGACGAGGTGGGCTTCGGCGACAACGGCAAGGCCGGGCTCATGACCCGCGGCCTCGCCGAGATGATGCGGCTCGGCATCGCCGCGGGCGCCAACCCGCTGACGTTCGCCGGCCTGGCCGGGATCGGCGACGTCATCGCGACCTGCGGCTCGAGCCTCTCGCGGAACCACCGGCTCGGCGTCGAGCTCGCCCGGGGCCGCTCGTGGGAGGAGATCGAGGACTCGCTGCCGGGTGTCGCCGAGGGTGCCTACACGGTCGATGCAGCCCTGGCGCTGGCCGATCGCCTCGGCGTCGAGATGCCGATCGCCCGCGAGGTCCATCGGGCGCTGTTCGAGGGCAAGGGCGTCATGCGTTGCCTCGTCGACCTGCTGTCGCGGGAGCAGAAGGACGAGCTCGTCGACTTCCGCGCCTGGGTCCGAAGCGTTGGCGGCGCCGGGCCCAGCAGTTGACGACCCCGGGGCTCCCGGATCCTTGGCCGTGCCCGGGACGTCACCGAGAACGACCTACGGTGGCCGCACGGCCCCGGTGGTAGACTCGCCGCCGTCGGGGCGTGGCGCAGCCTGGTAGCGCACCTGAATGGGGTTCAGGAGGTCGCTGGTTCGAATCCAGTCGCCCCGACCAGCATCCACGCACGAAACGACCCCCGGAGGGCTTCCCCCGGGGGTCGTTGACACCTGCGGCACCCCGCTCCCCCCTACCGCGGGGGCCAGCGACGCCTCTACTGCACCCGGCGCTGCCGGGACGCCTACGGCATCGAGGACCGCGAGATCCGCGACCTGTGGGCCGAGCTGGCCGAGCACCGGAAGCTCGCCAAGACCCACTACGCGCCGACCTGGTGGGATCGGCACCGGCGCTTCGCCGAGTCGATCGAGAAGCAGCTCCGCGAG
This sequence comes from Candidatus Limnocylindrales bacterium, assembly GCA_035458865.1. Lineage (GTDB taxonomy): Bacteria > Chloroflexota > Limnocylindria > Limnocylindrales > CSP1-4 > DATHYZ01. The sequence goes on along the minus strand of DATHYZ010000139.1, from coordinate 859 downwards.
CGCGGGGTGACGCCATGACACCCGGTTGTGTATGCGCGAGCCCAGGCCGGATGCGCAGCGGCTAGTGGGGCGTGTGTTCCGTGTTGCCCCCCACCCCCGAAGCCCCGGTCCGGGCGGTCGGGGCGATCTCGCAGCCCCGGGGGGAAGCGACCAGCCCACGGCCGGGCGACCAGCCCGCCGCCGGCCCGCGACGACCGTTCAGGCCCTCGGCCTCTAGACCCGCACGGTCGACGATCGGCACCCTGATCGCTGGAGCGCGGGGGCTCTGGCGGCGCTCCCGTCCAGTGCTCCTCGCGACGTGGCGTCCCAGGCTCACAGGAGGTGCCCCCATGGGATCTCGCCCGGTGGACGTCGGAGGCCGATCGGCGCGACGTCGGACGTCTCCGCTCCTGACGATCGCGGTAGGGGCACTGCTCGCCTTCCTCGTCGCCACCCCTGCGCTGGCCGGAGCGCCGCTCCGAACCCTCGTGGCGGGCGCGCAGTTCTACGCCTACGAGGAACGTGACGGCAATTGTCGCGAGACCGAGGCCAGCCTCGCCGTGACCGAGACGTCGGCCGGGGTCGCGACGCTCGACTTCACGTACAGCCTCTTCGGGCTCTGTGGAGGCAACGCGGGGCTCTGGTACTACGACCTGACCACGTTCGGGGCGGTCGCCATCCCGGACAGCGATCTCCTGATCACGCCCGGGCTGCGGTACGCGACCCTGGATACCGAGCTGCAGGTGTGGGACGAGGAGTGCTACTGCAACGTCACCATCGGCATCGAGGCGACCTGGCGAGCGACGGGGCGCGACCGTGTCGCGGTCGCGCGGCTCTTCGTCTCGGGACTGTCCGAGACCTACATCACGAACCCGATCTT
>DATHYZ010000138.1:0-6850 GCA_035458865.1 Candidatus Limnocylindrales bacterium | reverse complement strand
AGCGGGTCGCCCTCGCGCGCGCGCTCGTGAACCGCCCGATGGTGCTCCTCCTGGACGATCCGCTGGGCGCCCTCGACCTGAAGCTCCGCGAGGAGATGCAGATCGAGCTCAAGCGGATCCAGCAGGAGGTCGGGATCACCTTCATCTACGTGACCCACGACCAGGAGGAGGCGCTCACGATGAGCGACCACCTGGCCGTCTTCAACCGCGGCCGGATCGAGCAGATCGGCGCGCCAGCGGAGGTCTACGAGCGGCCACGCACGCGGTTCGTGGCCGGCTTCGTGGGGACCTCCAACCTGCTCACGGGCGAGGTCGCGGAGTCGATCGTCGGCCGGCGCGGGACGTTCACCGTCCGGCCGGAGAAGATCCACCTCGCCGATCCCGACCAGGTGCCGGGACCGGACGACGTCGGTGCCCCCGGGCACATCCGGGACGTCGTCTACGTCGGCCCCGACACCCGCTACATCGTCGAGCTCGACGCCGGCGGGGAGCTGGTAGTGACCCAGCAGAACCTCAGCACGTCGTCGACCGAGGCGCTCGCGGCCCAGGGCCGGACGGTCCGGCTCATCTGGGAGCGCCAGCACTGCCTCCCCGTCGCGGACGGGGAGTAGTCACGGAGGAGGAACCGACCGGATGCAGACTCGCAGGATCCTGACGGCCGCCGCTGCGGCAGCGCTCGTCGTCGCCGCGTGCTCGGGAGGGTCCACGCCGTCGCCGGGGTCGGATCTGCCGACCGAGATCGGCGAGGGCGAGGGCCAGCTCACCGTCCTTGCCTGGCCGGGCTACGCGGAGGACGGCTCCACCGACCCGGCCGTCGACTGGATCACGCCCTTCGAACAGGAAACGGGCTGTGAGACGACGGTCCAGGTCTTCGGGACCTCGGACGAGGCCTTCACCCTCTTCCAGCAGAACCCGGAGCAGTTCGACGTCCTCTCTGCCTCGGGCGACGCCAGCCTTCGGCTGGTCGCCGGCGGCTTCGTCCAGCCGGTCAACGTCGACATCATCCCCAGCTACGCCGAGGTCTTCGACGACCTCAAGAACAAGGACTACAACACGGTCGACGGCGTCCACTACGGCGTGCCGCACGGCCGTGGCGCCAACGTCCTGATGTGGCGGACCGACGAGGTCAGCCCGGCCCCGACGAAGTGGGCCGAGATGTTCGACCCGAACTCGCCGTACGCCGGCAAGTTCTCCGTCTACGACGCGCCGATCTACATCGCCGACGCCGCGGTCGTCCTGATGAAGACGAACCCCGAGCTCGGGATCAAGAACCCCTACTCCCTTGACGAGACCCAGCTCCAGGCTGCCGTGGACCTGCTCAAGCAGCAGAAGCCGGCCGTCGGCGAGTACTGGTCCGACTACACCAAGCAGATCGACTCGTTCACCAACGGCAACACGGTCCTGGGGACGACCTGGCAGGTCATCGCCAACGTCCTCCAGGCGACCGACGTGCCGGTCGAGGTCGTCAAGCCCGAGGAGGGCGCGACGGGCTGGTCCGACACCTGGATGATCAACTCGAAGACCGAGAACATCAACTGCGCCTACCTCTTCCTGAACCACATCACCTCGGCGGAGGTCAACATCCAGATCGCCGAGTACTTCGGCGAGGCGCCGGGCAACTCCAAGTCCTGCGCGCTCGCCCAGAACCCCGACCACTGCGACATCTACCACGCGGCCGAGACCGAGTACTGGACGGACGTCTGGTACTGGACGACGCCCGTGGCCGAGTGTCTGGATGGCCGGACCGACGTCGAGTGCACGACGTTCGACGACTGGGTCCAGGCCTGGCAGGAGATCCGGGCCGGCTGAGCCGCCACCCGGACGGACAGGACATCTCGATGGCCGGGGCCCCCTCCCGGGTCCCGGCCATCGAACGTCCCCGAGCGGATCGATGACGAGCGACGCGACCAGGCTCCACGCCCCACGACCGACCCCGGCTCGCCGCCTGGCGAGCTGGCTGTACCGCCATTCCCGGGTCCAGCTTGCGGGGCTGCTGGCGCCGCCGATGGGCTGGCTCGTCGTCGTCTACCTGGGCTCGCTCTTCGTCCTGTTCCTCAACGCGTTCTGGACCCGTGACGCCTTCACGGGCCAGACGATCTACGAGCCCACGCTCAAGAACTTCGTCGCGCTGATCGAGGGCCCGTATCCGGGGATCACCGCCCGGACGCTGCTCATGGCCGCCGCGGTGACCGTGACCTGCGCGGTCCTGGCGATGCCCATCGCCTACTACATGGCCAGGGTGGCCTCGCCCAGGGTCCGGAACGCGATGGTCGTGGCCGTCATCGTGCCCCTCTGGGCCAGCTACCTCATCAAGGTCTACTCGTGGCGGCTGATCCTGTCGGAGGACGGCATCCTCAACTGGGTCCTCGAGCCGCTCGGCCTCAGGGGTCCCGGGCTGGGCGACGTGGCCGTCTGGCTCGTCTTCACGTACATCTGGCTGCCGTACATGATCCTGCCGATCTACGCCGGCCTGGAGCGGATCCCGAGCTCGCTGCTGGAGGCGTCGGCCGACCTGGGCGGACGCTCGGGGATCACCTTCCGTCGCGTCATCCTGCCGCTGACCTTCCCGGCGATCGTGGCGGGATCGATCTTCACCTTCTCCCTGACCCTCGGCGACTACATCGTGCCGACGACGGTCTCGACGACGATCTTCATCGGCAACTCGATCTACGCGAACTTCGGCGCGGGCAACTTCCCGCTGGCGGCGGCGTTGTCGCTGGTCCCGCTGGTCATCGTGCTCGCCTACCTGCTGATCGCGCGCCGCCTGGGCGCGTTCGAGGCGCTCTGATGACGACCGGACGCAGCACCCGCATCGCCCTCCGGATCGCGACCGGGGCGATCCTCTTCTTCATCTACTTCCCGATCGCCCTGATCTTCGTGTACGCCTTCAACCCGTCCGTGACGGCGTCCTGGCCGCCGGCTGGCTTCACGCTCGACAACTTCGCGAATGCGATCCGCAACACCGGCCTCCAGCAGGCGTTCCTGACCTCGCTCTCGGTCGCCCTCGGCGCGACGCTGATCGCCCTCCTGCTCGGCTCGCTGGCCGCCCTGGCGATCGCCCGCTACCGCTTCTTCGGCCGCGAGACGATCTCGTTCGTCGTCATCTTCCCGATCGCCCTGCCGGGCATCGTGACCGGGATGGCGCTCGCCTCGACCTTCGCCCAGATCGGCTTCCCGCTGGGCTGGTTCACGATCGTCGTCGGCCACGCCACCTTCTGCATCGTGCTGGTCTACAACAACGCGGTCGCCCGCCTGCGACGGACCTCGCGGTCCTTCGAGGAAGCGTCGGCCGACCTGGGTGCCGACAGCTGGACGACGTTCCGGCGGATCAGCTTCCCGGCGCTCCGCTCGGCGATGCTGGCCGGCGCGCTCCTGGCCTTCGCGCTGTCGTTCGACGAGGTCATCGTGACGATCTTCACGGCCGGGGGCGTCAAGACACTGCCGATCTGGATCTTCCAGAGCTTCCGGCTGGCGAACCAGGTCCCGCTCGTCAACGTGGCCGGTGTCGTCGCCATCCTGCTCTCGGTGATCCCGGTCTACCTGGCCACCCGGCTGTCCGCCGACTCGGGGGCGGTGGCCGGGGCCCGGGGCTAGGGACGGGGCTCAGACCCAGCGTCGACCGGCCTCGAGCACCAGGGCGGTCGCGGCGAGCGCCAGCAGCGTCACCAGGGCCTGCAGCCGGGACCAGCGGTCGGATCCCTTCATGGTCGCCTCCCGTCGGCGCGTGCCGACCAGTCGGCGATCACGCAACCCGGGACCTCCGGGTCGCGATCGCCGTCGACGACGCTACGGATGCCCCCTTCGTCAGCGCTTGCCGGCAGGTTCGTCCGCTCTTATCGGTCACGTACCCGCGAGCGGGACGGGACCTGCTCGACGGGGCTGGGCCAGGTCGCCGGGGACCCGACGGACCCCCGCGAGGCCGTCACATCGAGGGGACGTACTCCGGATCGAGGTACGTATCGGGGTCGTCCTTGAACTCGAGCAGGCAGCCCTTCCCGCAGAACCAGTAGGTCTTGCCCTCGTACTCGTAGGAGAGCTCCGAGGTGCTCGTGTCGACGTCCATCCCACAGACGGGATCCTTCTCGATGGCCATGGCCTTCCGTCCAGTGAGGGTCCGATCGGCCCAAGGATAGCGACGACGCTTCCGGCGGGCGCCCGGGCGCGCTAGCATTCCTCCATGGATGATGCGACCGTCGCCGCTGCGCGCGCCGCGCTCGAGGCCGAGCGTGACCGCCTGATCTCCGAGCTCAGCGAGGAGGTCGAGTCGCCCGGCCAGATGACCTACGGGTCCCAGGCGGCGGCGGCCACCCATGTCTTCGAGCAGCAGCGCGACCTCGCGCTGCGGGAGAAGGCCGAGCACCACCTGGCCGACATCCGGGCCGCGCTCGAGCGGATCGAGGCCGGGACGTACGGCACCTGCACCGAGTGCGGCGAGCCCGTCGCCACCGATCGCCTCGAGGCGCTCCCCTGGGCGGCCCACTGCATCGACTGCCAGCTGCGGCTGGGCCCGGGGCGTTGACGACGCCCTCCAGCGACCCGGCCGGAACGGAGCCGCTGGTCGGGCTGGAGGCCATCCGGACGGCAGCCGCCACCCTCGCCGGCGTCGCCGTGGTCACCCCGCTCGTCCCATTCGGCCCACCCGAGATGCGGCACTACCTCAAGGCTGAGTCGCTCCAGCCGATCGGGGCGTTCAAGATCCGCGGCGCCTACAACCTGGCCGCCTCCCTCGACCCGCACGCCCGGGCACTGGGGCTCATCACCTACTCGTCGGGAAACCACGCCCAGGGCGTGGCCAGGGCAGCCCGCCTGCTGGGGGTGCCCGGGGTCGTCGTCATGCCCGACGACGCGCCGGCCATCAAGCGGGCCCGGGTGGCGGCCGACGGAGCCGAGATCGTGACCGTTGGCCCGGCGAGCGAGGAGCGTCGCATCGTCGCGGAGCGGATCGCAGCCGAGCGGGGCCTGGCCATCGTGCCGCCCTACGACGACGACCGCATCATCGCCGGCCAGGGGACCTGCGGTCTGGAGATCGCCGAGGCGATGCCCGACCTCGCCGCGGTGCTCGTCCCGATCGGGGGCGGCGGGCTGGCGAGCGGCGTCGCGGCGGCCGTGCGGGCCCTCCACCCGCGCGCCCGCATCGTGGGGGTGGAGCCGGAGCTGGCCGCCGACGCGCGCGAGTCGCTCGAGGCCGGCCGGATCATCGAGTGGCCAGCCGAGCTCGTCTCGCGCACGATCGCCGACGGGACGCGCACCCAGTCGCTCGGGCGGCGCACCTTCGCTCACCTGTCGGTCCTGCTCGACGCGATCGTCACGGTCAGCGAGGTCGAGATCGCGGCCGGCGTGCGCCTGGCGGCCGAGGAGAGCCGGCTGGTCGTCGAGCCGTCCGGCGCCCTGACCGTGGCGGCGCTCCGGTTCCGGGCAGGCGAGGCCGGGCTGGACGGCGTGACCGGCCCCGTCGTGGCCGTCGTGAGCGGCGGCAACGTCGATCCGGATCGCTACCGGGCCTACCTCGAGGCGCCGCTGCCCTCCGCCTGACCTGAGGAGCCCGGGGGCGCATCCGGGGACGGGGCAGGGCTCGGAGCCTGCCCGGCGGCCTCGCGCTCGGCCGCGAGCCGGGCCGCGAGGGCCACCTCCCGCTCTCGGATCGCCTGCAGGGCCGGGTCCGGACGCCCCTCGGTCCTCGCCGCGCGGCGCTCCTCGTCCCTCCACCACGCCGCGACCATCAGGAGCCCGGCCACGAGGAAGGCCAGGTCACCCCAGACCCACATGATCGCCCCGGCGGCCTGCTGGTCCAGGAGCGGGCTCGGCCCCCAGGTGCGGCCGGTCGTCACGTAGTGCGGGTACCAGGGCTCGACGGCCGAGTAGACGAGCACGGCCAGGAAGGTGTTGGTCGGCATCTGCAGGAGGAGATAGAGGATCCGGGCCGGGTACGACATCCGGTAGGGGCTCGGGTCGACGCCGACGACCGGCCACCAGAAGAGCAGGGCCGTGGAGAGATAGAGGGCGTGCTCGAGGCGGTGGAGGAGCTCGTCCTCGAGGGCCGCGTCGAACATCGGGGTCAGGTGGCTGCCCCACATCACGACCGTGAACAGGATCCAGGCCACGATGGGGTGGCCGAGGATGCGGACCGGGCGACTGTGGAGCACGGGCAGGATCCAGCGTCGCCGGACGGACGGGCTGGCGACCCGGAGCACCAGGGTGATCGGAGCCCCCAGGACGAGCAGCGGGGCGGCCACGAGCGTGAGCAGGATGTGCTGGACCATGTGGACCGAGAAGAGCGTCGTGTCGTAGCGCTCGATCCCCGAGGCCAGGGCCAGCTCGAGCGCCAGGATGCCGCCCAGCCAGGCCGCGGTGCGGGCGCGCGGCACCCGATTGCCCGGGTGCGCCCGGTCGACGGCCCGCACCGCCAGCAGGTAGAGGGCCGCCGGGCCCAGGAGCAGGAGCTGCGTCAGCGGGTCGAACGACCAGTCGGTCAGGACGAAGAACGGCCCCGGCTCGTCGGGGGTGGGTCCCCCGTGGGCGAGCGCGGGAGCTGCGACGACGAGGCCGGCGACGGCGGCGGCCAGCAGCGCCGCGACGTACTGGTGGATCCGGGGGGCCGACGAGCCGGCGGCGGCGGCGCTCACGAAGTCAATCGTCCCACGGAACGGGCGCCTGCACCGAATACTGACCGGTCCGATAGGCGAAACGACCCGTTGTTCGGCTATCATGCGCCGCGTCCGCCTCGCGTCCCGGACGGGCTCATCCATGTTCGCCGTCGACAACGGCCTTACCCGGGCGTTGTTCGACACCCTCCGACCAGTCGAGGATCGTCGATGACATCGCCCCGCCGACCTGGCCTCTCCCCCGCCGT
>DATHYZ010000137.1:0-7683 GCA_035458865.1 Candidatus Limnocylindrales bacterium | reverse complement strand
CATGACGGAGATCATCCCGAAAGCGTCGGCGGGCCGCTACATGGGCATGAGCAACATTGTGGAGGCCACAAACGGTCCCTTTGCGACCGCCATCGGCGGGATGATCATGTTCACGATCGGTGCTGCTGCCAGCCAGGCCGTAGGCGCCCGCGCGGCGATGCTCGCCGGTCCAGTCCTCTTCGTGATCGGCTCGGCGCTGCTGACGCAGGTCAGGGAGCCGAGGCGCGAGGGCCTGATCACTGCGACGACCTAGCACCGGGCTCGACGGGAGAAAGGGCCCTCGCTAGGGTTGCAGCTACTACCGATAAGGTGAGTTATGTCTGCTAGGCGGAGCGGCGCCTCGTTCGGCTAGCGACGGCGCCGTCGCTTCGCCTTGGACTGCGGCCGGGGCTCCGCTCGCCCACCCGGACGAGCCGCGAGATCCCGCTTGGCCATCCGGTCGAAGAACGGCGCCAGGAACGGGATCATCAGGATGGCGCCCACGAGCAGCGGCACGAAGAGGCCGAGCAGGCTGCCGGCAGGCTCCGGAAGGTCGAGGGAGGCCATCAGCTGGACGCCCAGCGAGTAGCCGACGACGCCAGCCGGCAGAGACAGCACCGCGAGGACGGTCGGAAGATGTCGCATGGGCCCTATCGTATCCGGTGGCTCCGACCTACCGCCCTGGCCGGCTACGGGATCACCAGGACCTTGCCCATGGCCCGGCCCTCATCGACATATCGCAGCGCCGAGACGACCTCGTCGAGCGGGTAGCGACGATCGATCGGGGCCGTGAGCGTGCCAGCCTCGAGCATCTCGAGGAGCACGGCGACGTCATCCGCCGGGAAGGGACGCCACCACGTCATCAGGGACAGCCGCTTTCCGGTGGCGCGTCCGATGAGCGGGCCGATGGCGAGCGACCCGAAGATCCTGGACGTGGCCCCGCCGAGCGTGACGTATGTCCCTCCCGCGCGAAGGGCTCGTCGGGCTCGTGTCACCGGGTGGTGGCCGTCCACGTCGAGGATCCAGTCGAATCGCTCCCCCATCGCCGTGTAGTCCGTCAGCCGATAGTCCAGCACCCGGTCGGCGCCCAGGGCTTCGACGAATCCCATCTTTGCGGCACTGCACGTCGCCGTCACTTCGGCACCCCTTGCCTTGGCGATCTGGACGGCGAAGGGCCCGACATTCCCGGAAGCGCCGTCGACGAGGACGCGATCCCCGGGCCCGATCGTTGAACCGTCGCGCCAGCGGAGCCCCTGGAGCGCCAGGACGGCCGAGTGCGGAAGCGTCGCGGCCACGTCGGACGCGATCCCGTCGGGGATCCCCGCGAAGGCGCGCTCCGGAGCGCAGGCGAAGTCAGCGAAGGCTCGGTGCCCGAACCCGTAGAGGTCGCCGAAGACTCGATCGCCGGGCCGGAAGCGCGTGACCCCGGGACCGACCTCCTCGACGACCCCGGCCACATCCAGACCGAGCGTCCTCAGGCGTGGGCTTCGGAGCCCGGTGAAGATCCTGACGAACCAGTAGCGAGCGTAGAGGTCGTCCAGGTCCGCACGATTGACCGCCGCCACCTCGACCCGGATGAGGACCTCGTCGCCCGACGGCGTGGGTCGGTCCACCTCGCGGAGCTCGACGATCTCGGGCGGTCCGTAGCGATCGTGCCAGGCCGCCCTCATGTCAGCGCCAGCTCCAGGAAGGCAAGCACGTCGGCTCGCTCGTCGATCAGCTTGCCGATCGGCTTGCCCAGCCCGTGTCCGGCATCGGTGTCGACCCGGATCAGGATGGGCGCGGGCACCCCCTGGGCAGCCTGGAGGGCGGCTGCGAACTTGAACGAGTGACCAGGCACCACCCGGTCGTCGTGGTCACCCGTGGTGACGAGGGTCGGCGGGTACGCCGTGCCGGGCCGGATGTTGTGCAAGGGCGAGTAGGCCACCAGGGTGCGGAAGCCCTCCGGGTCGTCGGCCGACCCGTAATCGCTCGTCCAGCCCCAACCGATCGTGAAGCGATGGAAGCGGAGCATGTCCATGACACCCACCTCGGTGACGGCCGCCCCGACCGACTCGGGATGCTGGGTGATCGTAGCGCCCACCAGCAGTCCGCCGTTCGATCGTCCCAGGATCCCGATGCGCTCGCCGCGCGTCCACCCGGAGGTCGCGAGCCAGCGTGCGCAGGCAGCGAAGTCGTCGAAGACGTTCTGCTTGCGGCCGAGGCGTCCATCGTCGTGCCAGGCCTTGCCGTACTCCCCTCCCCCACGCAGTGAGGCGACCGCCAGCAGGCCCCCGCGCTCCATCCAGGCCACCCACTCCGGCTTGAACATCGGCCCGACCGGGATCTGGAACCCCCCGTACCCGTACAGCAGGGTCGGCACCTCGCCGGTCGGCTGGACGTCTCGATGCCGCGTCAGGAACAGCGGAACGGCCGTCCCGTCGTCCGACATGACGAAGGTCTGCTCGCTCACGAAGTCGGCGGGATCCCAGGCCAGGTCGGGGCGCCGAAGCTCGCGGACCGACCCGTCGGCCATCCCGACCCCCAGGACGACGGCCGGAGCAGCGAACGTCTGGAACGTCAGGAAGAGCTCCTCGTCGGAGCGGCGCCCGGAGAGAGCAGCGATGGTGCCGATCCCCGGCAGGACGACGTCGTGGACGTGCCGGCCGTCCAGCTCGTGGATCGCGAGCCGGTCGTGGGCATGGTGGAGGTAGACGGCCGCCAGCCGACCGCCGACCAGGCGCACCTCCAGCAGTGTCTCGTCCGTCTCTGGCAGGATCTCGCGCCAGGTGTCGGGCTCGGCGACGTCGATCGCGACGACCCGACCACGAGGGGCCCCCTGGTCGGTCCGCAGGTAGAGAATCCCGTCGATCGCCGAGATGGGATCGTAGCGGGCATCGGCATCGGGGATGAGCGGACGGACCTCCGCGGCCTCGACGCCCGCGGTCAGGTCGGCGACCCAGACCCGGTTCTCCGGATCGGTCCCACGCCCGATGCTGACCACCAGCAGCCGACCCTCGTCGAGCACCTCGGGCTCGAAGGCCCACTCCGGCTCGCCGGGCGTCGCGAGCACCAGCAGGTCGTCCGCCGGATCGCCCCCGACGCGGTGGTAGCGAAGCTCCATGTCCAGGTTGGGCGCGTCGAACGCGGCCCCCGGGGGCGGCTCCGGGTAGCGGCCGTAGAAGAAGCCGGCATCGTCGTGGGTCCAGGCGGCCGAGGCGAACTTGCTCCACTCGATCCGATCGGTCAGACGCTCGCCTGTCGCGGCCCGGATCACCGTCCAGGTCCGCCAGTCGGAGCCGGCCTCGCTCGTCGCGGTGGCCACGAGCTCGCCGCTCTCAGCGACGGCCACGGCGGCCAGGGTCGTCGTGCCCTGATCACTGAAGCCGTTGGGGTCGAGCAGGATCCGACCCTCCGCCTCTGGCCCTTCCGCGGTCCAGAGCACGTCCTGGTCCTGCAGGCCGGAGTTGCGGAGCTGGAACCAGCGGTCGCCACGGCGCCACGGCGCCCCGGCCCGGGGGAAGTCCCACAGCTCGCCCAGGCGGGTGCGGATGGCATCGCGATCGGCCGAACCCGACAGGACGAGCTCGGTCAACTCGTTCTGGGCCTCCACCCAGGCGCGGGTGACCTCGCTGTCGGCATCCTCGAGCGGACGGTACGGGTCGGCGACGAGGGTGCCGTGATAGTCGTCGACCTGGTCGGTCGTGGGTGCTGGCGGATACCGGAGGTGTTCCATCGGCCTCATCGTACGGGTCGGGCCGGCACTTCGGCGGGTCGGCCGGCGCGGATGGCGCGGTCGGCCCCCGCTCGCGCGAGGGGATCCGTCATCGAAGGCGCAGCTCGTAGCAGCGGGTGAGCGGGTCGTCGCGGTACGGTCCGAACGGTGCGATCGGGCGGAACCCCTCCGCCTCGTACAGCCCGATCGCCGCGCTCTGGTGGATGCCGGTCTCGAGCCGCACGATCGAGATATCCCGGGACCGAGCCTGCTCGACGAGCCGCTCGAGCAGAGCTCGCCCGAGCCCGAGGCCGCGTGACTCGGGCCGCACGAACATCCGCTTGAGCTCCCCGTAGCGGCCGTCGGCGTCGTCCACGAAGAGGATGCCCCCGCAGCCGACAGCGTCGCCGTCGACACGGACGACGAAGAAGTCCACGCCCTCGGCAACGAGCCGCACCACCGTCGGCCCGTGGCGGCTCGACGAGGGGTACCGCGCCTCGAGGTGCGCCTCGAGCTCCTGCACGAGGACGGCTGACACAGGTGAATCGGCCGCTTCGACCTCGATCGTGACGCTCGGTCCCGGATCGAGCGGTCCCCCACCCCGCGGCGACCTCACGGCGGACGGCTACTTCGGGGGAAGGGCGAGGGCGAAGTCGACGCCTCGCTCGACCCAGCGAGCGAGGTCGGCATCCGCCGCGAGCGCATCGGGGCCGACGTACACGTAGCCGCGCATGGGACGCCCACTGAAGTCCATCGGGCGGACGTGTGGCTCGGCGAGGGCTCCCGGGTGAGCCTCGGGGCCCACGCGGACCATCAGGTCCTCGCCCACGATCCCGCAGGCCATGTGATCCCTGACCATGAAGGCGACCCCGCCGAACATCTTCATCTCGACGACGTCGGGCCGGCTCCCGAGGGTCATGCGGACGCGCTGGGCGAGCGCCTCGTCGTAGGCCACGGCGGCTCCGTCAGGCCTCGTCGGCCTGTCGCGACTCGACGAGCTCCGTCGGGGCGTTGTGGACGGCAGGGATCGAGCCCAGACGACCTGCCTGGTAGTCCTCGATGGCCTGGATGATCTCGTCGCGGGTGTTCATCACGAACGGACCGTACCAGGCGACCGGCTCGTGGATCGGCCGACCGCCGAGGAGCACCACCTCGAGCTCGGGGCTGCGCTGCTCCTGCGTCGCGTCCGCGGCGAAAGTCAGCGCGTTGCCGGGGCCGAAGACGGCGAGCTGCCCGGTGCCGACCGGCCGCTGCTCGGTCCCGACGGTCCCGTGGCCGGCGAGGACGTACAGGAGGGCATTGTGGTCGGGCCGCCAAGGGATGGTGACGCGGGCACCGGGGCTGACGCTGGCGTGGACCATGGTCATCGGGGTGTACGTGGAGCCCGGGCCCCGCTGGCCCGCGAGGTCCCCGGCGATGACCCGCAGCAACGCCCCGCCGTCCTCGGAGGCCACCAGGGCGACCTCGCTCGCGCGGAGGTCCTGGTAGCGCGGGGCCGCCCATTTCTGGGCGCTGGGCAGGTTCACCCACAGCTGCAGCCCGTGGAAGAGGCCCCCGCTCATCACGAGAGCCTCGGGCGGCTTCTCGATGTGGAGGATCCCGGCCCCGGCGGTCATCCACTGGGTGTCGCCGTTGGTGATCACCCCTCCCCCACCGTTCGAGTCGCTGTGCTCGAACGTGCCGTCCATCATGTAGGTGACCGTCTCGAACCCGCGATGCGGATGCCACGGCGTGCCCTTCGGCTCCCCCGGCGCGTACTCCACCTCGCCCATCTGGTCGAGGTGGATGAACGGGTCGAGGTCGGCGAGATCGACCCCGGCGAACGCCCTGCGGACGGGGAAGCCCTCGCCCTCGAAGCCGCTCGGCGCGCTCGTCACGCTTCGGACCGCGCGATGGTGGGCGGCCATGGGATCGGGGCTCGTCACCCTGGGCAGGACGGTGATGTCGGGAACGGTGATCGCGGGCATCTAAGGTCTCCGTACGGTCCGTCAGGATGCCAGAAGATGATTGCGGCTGCAACCACTACGCGCCGACCCATGCGGCCCCGCCGCTCAGCCCGGGTTCGCGTCGACGCTCGTCCAGGCTCGGTCGATGGGGAGGTGGATGACCGTGGGTCCGGTGGCGACCAGCGCCGTCCGAAGCGCAGGCTCGAACGCCTCGTCCTTCTCGACCCGGACGCCGTGCGCGCCGAGTCCTCGGGCCACGGCCGCGAAGTCGATGGGTCCGAGGTCGGTCGCGACCGTTCGCCTCCCGGGCCGCAGCTCCTGGTGCGAGTGGATCATCCCGTAGCGCTCGTTGTCGAGCACGAGGGCGATGACCCGGACCCGTTCGCGAACGGCCGTCTCGAGCTCGGCCATCGTCATCGCGAAGCCACCGTCGCCGGTCCAGGCGACCACGGGCCGATCCCGGTGGACCAGCGCCGCCGCGATCGCCGCCGGGAGGCCATAGCCCATCGCGCCGGACGTCGGCCCGAGGAAGGTACCCGGCCGACGGAACCGGAAACCTCGAGCCAGCCAGCCGGCGAAGCTCCCGGCATCGGTGGTGAGGATGGTCTCCTCCGGCAGGACCCGCCCGAGCGTGGCGACGATCCGACCGGGATGGACCCCCGGCCCATCCCAGGCGACGGCATCCACGACCGACGCCGACTCGTACGCCGCGCGATCGGTCGCGTTGCCGGCGGCCCGCCGGTCCGCGATGGCCACGTCGAGGACGGCTCCGTCGAGCCGTCGCAGCGCAGCCCGCAGGAAGGCGCGTGCGTCGGACCCGAGCGCGATGTCCGGTGTCGGCAGGTCCGAACCGCCACGAGGCTCAAGATCGACGTGGGCCCAGCGGACTCCGGGTCGCGGCACGTGGTAGCCGAAGGTCGTGACCTCGTTCAGCCTGGACCCCAGCACCAGGACGGCATCTGCCGCCTCCAGGCGCTGCAGAACGGTGGCAGGGGCGCCATAGCCGGTCATCCCGAGATAGAGCGGGTGCTCATTCGGGATGACGTCGCCGCGCCGCCACGACGCGATCACGGGCACCCGCAGCGTCTCCGCCAGGCGCATCAGGTCGGTCGAACAGCGGGCTCGAAGCACGCCGGCCCCCGCGAGGATGACCGGGCGCTCGGCGGCCGCCAGGAGGTGGAGGATCGACCGGACGGTCTCGGGGTCGGGACGCGCGGCACTAGCGCCCGCGACACCGGCCGGCTCGTCCCAGTCGCCGGCGCTCTCGTCGAGGAGGTCCTCGGCGAAGGACAGGACGACCGGGCCGGGACGCCCACCGAGTGCCGCCTGGATGCCCTCGGCCGTCAAGAGCCGGGCCTCGGCAGGCGTCGTGGCCTCGGCAGCGTACTTGGCCAGGGCACCGATGGACCCCGCGATGTCGGCCTCCTGGAAGGCCTCCCGACCACGCACGCCACGATCCACCTGGCCCACGACCGCGACGAGCGGCGCCGAATCGGCCCGGGCGGTATGGACCCCGATCGACAGGTTCGCGGCTCCGACGGCGCGGGTCCCGAGGACGACCGCGGGGCGACCGGTCAGCTGGGCCACGGCCTCCGCCATGAAGGCCGCGCCACCTTCGTGGCGCGTGGCCACGACCTGGACGCCGCTCTCGACGAGGCCCTCGAGAAGCCCCAGGAAGCTCTCACCGGCCACGGTGAAAGCCCAGCGGACCCCGGCAGCCCTGAGGGACGAGGCGACCGCCTGGCCGACCGTCGCCGGGGCGGCATCCGGGCCGCCGGCGCCCGCCGAGGATCCGCTCAGTCCGTCGGCCGGGATGTCAGCCGCCGGCCTCGGCTCCTCGGACCTGACCCCCTCGTCGCCTGCACTCGCGGTATCGGCCTCAGGGGACGGCGCATCGGACGACTCGCTCGACACATCCGCTGGTGAGGCCGGGCCGTCGTCGGAGACTTCCTCCTCGTCGGGCCCGGGCTCGGGCACGCCTTCGGGAGCGGCATCAGCGGGCGCTTCGTCGCGCTCGTTCGGCACCGCGGTCTCGGGCTCCGCATCGGCTGGAGCGGGCGCTTC
>DATHYZ010000136.1:0-45851 GCA_035458865.1 Candidatus Limnocylindrales bacterium | reverse complement strand
TCGACCGACGACGTCGGCTGACCGGTGAAGACCGGGTTGAACGTGGGCGTCGGCGCATCGACGTCGATCCAGCCGACCTCGCCTGAATGATCGGCGCCCCCGAATGGTCGCGGCGACCACAGCCGTCCATCCGGCCCGAAGTCGAAGCCGTTCAGCTGGTCCGGCCAGGGCGGGATCCCGGAGCCGGCCATGATGAGCGTCGGCGGATCGACGAGATCGGGGTCGAGCTCGTAGAGCGCATCGCCGAAGAAGGCCAGCGCGACGAACATTCGACCGTCGGAGGTGAAGGCGATCGGGTTGACGCCCTGGGCGACGAACTGCTCGTCCACGCCACCGTCGGTGCGCAGGCACCTGACCATGCCGCTGAGGAGATCCGTCCAGCAGATCGAGCCGTCGGGAGCGACGGCCACATCGTCAGGTCCGTCGACGGGGATCCCGTCGTCGACCCCGATGCGCTGGAGGACCTTGCCGGTCGTCGGGTCGAGGGCCACGATCTCGCGTCCCCACACGCTGGCGACGAGCAGGCGTCCGTCGTGGTCGACGGCCAGGCCGTTGGCTCCGTGGATCGGGGCTCCCTCGAGGATGACCTTCGCTGCCAGCGTGCCGGGCGGGTCCGCCGCCGAGGCGGGTGGCGCTCCGGATGCGAGCGTCGCGCAGACGAAGACGAGTGCGGCGACCGGCGCGAGTCGCCGCCACACGAGCTCTGGAGCCATGACACGATCCCCCTTGTCGTTGCCCGATGCGGCGACGCTCAAGCCTCGGTTCGTCGTCCGTCCGCGGCAAGGGCCGGATGCCTCTTGCCTCGGCGGGAATCCGATCGCTCCGGGTCGATCCGGCGCGCCCCGGCACCGGACCTCTCAGCGCATCGTGAGCGCCATCACCGCCTTCTGCGCGTGGAGCCGGTTCTCCGCCTCGTCGTAGACGACCGAGTGCGGCCCGTCGATGACCCCGTCGGTCACCTCGATGTTCCGGTCCGCCGGGAGCGGGTGCATGTAGATGGCGTGGTCGGCGGCCATCGCCATCCGCCGCTCGTCGGTGATCCAGTCGGTGTAGCGGCTCGCGATCTCGGCGCCCTCGGCATCGTCCCTGGCGCGCAGCAGGGCACCCCAGCTCTTGGCGTAGACGACCTCGGCGTGGCGGAAGCCGGCCTCGAAGTCGTCGAGCGATTCGATGCTGCCGCCGGACCGGCGGGCGTTCGCGCGGGCCTCGTCCATGACCGCGGGCATCAGCTCGAACTCGGGCGGGTGGACCAGCCGGACCTCCATCCCGAAGCGGGTCGCCGCGAGAAGCAGATCCTGGGGCACGCTGATGGGCTTCTGGTAGCTCTTGGCGTAGGCCCAGCTGATGGTGATCCGCCGACCGCGAAGCTGCCCCAGCTTCTCCCGCATCGTCATGAGGTCGGCCAGGATCTGGAACGGGTGGTAGATGTCGCACTGCATGTTGAGGACCGGGACGCGGCTGGCCTCCGCGACCTCTCGGATGTAGCCGTTGCCCACCCCCCAGTCCACGTTGCGGATGGCGATGCCGTCGTTGTAGCGGCCCAGGATCTCGCCGATCTCCTTGGCCGTGTCGCCGTGGGCGATCTGGGTCGTCTTGCTCTCGATGAACTGGGCGTGACCGCCGAGCTGGGCCATACCCGCCTCGAACGAGGCCCGGGTCCTCGTGCTCGAGTAGAAGAAGAGCATCGCCAGGACCTTGTCCCGGAGGTACGGGTGCGGCTCGCCGAGCGCCCGCTTGCGCTTGAGGTCGAAGGCCACGTCGAGCGCGGTCTCGATCTCCTCCGTGCTCCAGTCGGAGAGGCTGATGAGGTCGCGGCCGCGCAGGTCGGTCTGCATCGTCGGCCCCCTATTCCGCGGCGCCCAGGATCAGGGCCAGGAGCGCCATCTTCAGCACGACGCCGTTGAAGGCCTCCGCCCAGTAGCGCTGGTGGCGGGTACCGTCCACGTCGGGCAGGAGCTCGTCCATCCTGGGCAGCGAGTGCAGGATCATCGAGCTGCGCTTGGCCTGGTCGCGCAGCAGCTCACGGGTGACGCAGTACTCCGGGGGCGTGAGCCCGAGCTGGTCGCTGTCCCGCTCCACTCGCGACGCCGTGTAGTCGGCCTGGACGACCGGCTCCATGTAGATGACGTCGGCCTCGCCGATGACGTCCCGGACGTCGCCGGCCTCCTCGTAGTCGACGTTGAGCTCGTCGATCTCCGCCTTGAACTCCGGCAGGAGGCTCATCTCTGGCGGTCCCACGACATAGGCCTTGGCGTCGAACTGCGAGAGGGCGTACAGGATCGAGTGCATCGTCCGCATCCGCATGTCGCCGACGAGGACGTAGGTCAGGCCGTCGAGGGTGCCCTTCTCGTGGAGCACCGTGTACAGGTCGGTCAGGACCTGGGTCGGGTGCTCGCCCCAGCCATCGCCGCAGTTGATGATCGGCACGGACGACCACTTCGCCGCCTCGTGCGGGGCGCCCTGCTGGAAGTGGCGGATGGCGATGACGTCCGCGTAGTACTCCAGCATGTGGAAGGTGTCCTTGATCGACTCCTGGTAGAAGTCGCCGGCCCGGGTCATCTTGGCGTCGGAGAAGCCAAGGACCGCCCCGCCCAGCCGGTGCATGGCGGCCTCGTGGGAGAGCCGCGTCCGGGTGGACGGCTGGTAGAACGCGGTCAGCAGCGTCTTGTTCTTCAGCAGGTCGCTGTTGCGGCGGTCGCGGGCGATCGGCCGCAGGTCGTCGGCGACCTGGAAGACCCGGAAGAACTCGTCGCGGCTGAAGTCCTTGAGCGACAGGATGTCGCGGCCGATGAAGCTCCTCATGCCCTGGTCCTCTCCTCGTTGCTGCTGGTCATGGATGGGTCTCGATGGGATCGGCGACCGGCCTTCGGACGCCGCTGAACACGACGGCCACCGTCTCGGTGGGGGCGACGACGCCGTCCTCGATGAGCCGGACGAGGCCGGCCAGTCCCGCCGTCCCGGTGTGGTCGGCGTCGATCCGAGTGGTCTCGCGGGCGAGTCGGTTCGCGGCCTCCAGGGTCGCTTCGCCGACGACGACCGGACGACCGCCGCTCTCGAGCATGGCCCCGGCGACCGCGAGCCAGTCGTAGGTCTCGTCGTCCAGGATCCCGTGGGCGATGCTCCGGGGCTCGGTCTCCCAGGCCCACATGTAGCGGGAGCGCCTCCGGGCGGCCTCGGCCAGGCCCGTGCCGACCGTCTCGAGCGCGGCGGGCACGCCCTCGCGCAGGTCGAGGTCGTCGAGCAGCCGCTCGAACGCCCGTGCCAGCGGCCAGCCGCCTTCGGTCTGGACCGTGTCCAGGCGGGGCAGCCGATCCAGGCGGCCCAGCGCGAGCGCCTCCGACATGGCGAGCGCGATGGCGGAGGCGAAGGCGCCCCCGCCGACCTGGACCACGACGCGGTCGAGGGTCCGGCCGGCAACGGCCAGGGCGTCGAGGATCTCCCAGCCCAGGGTCGCCCCGCCCTCGATGACCAGGCCGTCGTCCGGGCCCTGGCAGGTGAACGGGACCGCGCCGTCCGCGATGGCCTCCTGCGCCCGCAGGTAGCTGGGGTCGCCGGCCTCGCCGGCCCGGCGAGGGCAGACGCGGATCTCCGCGCCGAGATCGCGGAGCCGACCGACGACCCACGGGTCGGCGGACCGGGGCACGAACACGAGCAGGCGGCGGTCCGCGGCGCGCGCGACCACGGCCGCGGCGAGCGCGGCGTTGCCGCAGCTGGCGATGGCCAGCGGGCGATCCGGGTCCTGCCCGGCCAGCGCCTCCGCGACCCGGAGCTCCAGCATCACGCCCAGCAGGTGGCGGACCTTGTGGGACCCGCCCGGGTTGCGGGTCTCGTCCTTGACCCAGACCCCGCCGCGAGCTGCGAAGCCGAGCCGGTCGCTCAGCCGGTCGGCCCGCCCGAATGGCGTGACCCGGAGTGGCCGGCCGTCGACCCGCGCGATGGCCTCCTGGAGCTCGCGGACCAGGTCGACGTAGCGCTGGTCGGTCCAGCCGCCCGCGCGGGCGAGGTGGTAGGCCCGGAACAGCGTCCGGTAGCGGACGAACGGATCCGGGTCGTCGCCGAAGCGCGGATCGAGCGCGGCCAGGTCCAGGGTCCGGACCATGACGTGGTCGATGTCGTCGCCGGGCCGGCGGGCCGGACAACGTACCGGGAACGGGTCGTCGGCGGCTGGTCGGGCGCCGCATCCGGCGCAGACCAGGTCGACCTGGACCGGCCCGGCCCGTTGCGGGGCGGCGACCCCGCGGTCGCCGGTCGGGATCACAGGGCCTCCAGGGCTCCGGTCCGGGCGTTGAACGCGTCGATCCGGGCATCCCAGGCCGTGGGCAGGTCGCGGAGGCCGGCCCAGAAGTCGGGTGAGCGGCGGGCCTCGAACGCCTCGAGCGGGACGCCCTGCTGCTCGACCCAGGTGTAGTAGCCGAGGTTGAAGATCCGGTCGCGATCCGCCCGGGTGCACTCGAGCATGTGCTGCGTGTCGGCGCCCAGCAGATGGCGCCCCACCGCCTCCGCGACGCCGGCCTCGTCGACCCCACCGGGGAAGTCCCGGGCGGCCAGCCGGGCCAGCTCGGTCGCGTACAGCTCCGCCCCGTCGGTCGCCACCGTGAGGACGAGGTCGTCGGGCCCGAGCCGCTGCTGCTTCGCCGTCTTGATCGCCGCCAGGACGTTGCAGATCGACGAGAAGCCCAGCGAGCCGAGCTGTCCAACGACCGCCGGATCGACGCCCAGCCGACGCTCCAGGAAGTCGCGACCCGCCTGCGTGTTGAAGACGACGAAGAGGGCGTCGGTCGCCCGGTCGGAGACGTCGACGACGACGTCGGTGGCCATGACGTCGTGGATGAGCGGGACGTGCTTGTCGCCGATCCCCTGGATGTTGTGCTCGCCGTAGCCGTTGAGGAGCAGGGTGGGGCATTCGAGCGCCTCGGCCGCGACGGTCAGCGACCCGTGGCGGTCCTTGAGGTAGTCGCCCGCGCCGATCGTCCCCGCGGAGCCCGTCGCCGAGACGAAGGCTCGCGGGCGCAACGTTGGACGCGCCTCCCGCAGCGCCTCCCAGGTGCGCTCCAGGGCCCGCCCGGTCAGCTCGTAGTGGGCGACGTGGTTCCCGAACTCGGCGAACTGGTTGAGGATCACCGTGTCGGGCTCGCGGGCGAGCTCGGCGCAGCGGTCGTAGATCTCCTTGACGTTGCTCTCGGTGCCGGGCGTCCGGATGATGTCCGCCGGGTCGGCCACCCACCGCTCCAGCCACTCGAAGCGCTCGCGGCTCATGCCCTCCGGCAGGACTGCCACGCCGCGGCTGTCCATGATCCGGGAGATCGCCACCCCGCCCCGGCAGTAGTTGCCGGTCGACGGCCAGACGGCCCGCTGGGTCGTCGGGTCGAAGCTGCCGGTGACGATCCGCGGTGCCAGGACCCCGTAGGCGGCGATGACCTTGTGGGAGTGGATCATCGGGAAGCGATCGCCCAGCAGGGTCACGATCGGCGCGTCCACGCCGGTCAGCTCGGGCGGCAGGACGAGGTGGCCCGGGACGTCGGTCAGGCCGCTCCGCTCCGCGTCGTTGAACCAGTGGGCCCGGAACAGGTTGAGCGGGTGGGGAGCGTCCGGGTCGATGCCGTCGAGCGCCGTCCGGACCCGCTCCGGGATGCGCTCGGGCTCGGCCAGCTGGGCGAAGGTCGGCAGGGCGATCCGGTCGCGCCGGAACCGCTCGGCGGTCCGTTCGTAGACGGCCGGGTCGACCATCTCGCGCGCCAGCCCCAGGTCCTGCATCGAACCGATCTCCTTGCCGTGGGACGAGGGCGCGGCTCCGCTGCCGGCGGCGGCCTCGGCCGGGCCCGATGGGGTCGTCCCGTCGGGTCACACGGCACGGTCGCCTC
Source organism: Candidatus Limnocylindrales bacterium (assembly GCA_035458865.1). GTDB lineage: Bacteria > Chloroflexota > Limnocylindria > Limnocylindrales > CSP1-4 > DATHYZ01. Next base: position 39,990 of record DATHYZ010000136.1, on the reverse strand, counting down.
GTCGACCGGCTCCCTACGATTAGGGTCCGCGAGGTCGCCCGCTAGGGCCAGACGGCCCCGGGACGGCCCGCCCGGTAGGTCCGATGGAGCTCACCCTCAACGGCCGCCCGGTCACCGTGGAGGCGGCGCCGGACAGCTCGCTCCTCGAGGTCCTCCGTGGCCCCTGCGGGCTGCGGTCGATGAAGGACGGCTGCGCCCCCGAAGGGTCCTGCGGGGCCTGCACGGTCATCGTCGACGGCCGGGCCGTCGTGTCCTGTGCCCAGCCCGCGGCACGCTTCGCGGGACGGTCGATCGAGACGCTCGAGGGGCTGCCGACCGAGGCGCGCGAGGCGTGGGCGGACGCGTTCGTGGCGACCGGCGCGTCGCAGTGCGGCTACTGCTCGCCCGGCGTCGTGATGAAGATGGAGGCGCTCCTTCGTCGCGACCCGGCGCCCGACCGGGAGGCGATCGCCCGGTCCCTGGCCGGCAACCTCTGCCGCTGCACCGGCTACCGGGTCATCGTCGACGCGGTCGAGGCGGTGTCGGCGCGGCGGCGGGGCGAGCCCGGTCCCGGGACGCCCCTGGCGTCGACCGCCGGCCCGATCGGGGCCAGCGTCCCACGCTACGACGGCCGGGCGCTCGCCCTCGGCGAGAAGCCGTTCGTGGCCGACCTCGCCGTCCCGGGGATGCTCCACGGCGCCCTCCGCTTCAGCGACCACCCGCGGGCGCGGGTCGTCCGGATCGACACCTCGCGGGCCCGGGCGGCCCCCGGGGTCGTCGCGGTCGTGACCTGGAGCGACGTCCCGGGCCGCCGGAGCCAGGGCCTCATCGTCGCCGACTGGCCGCTCTTCGTGGCCGAGGGCGAGACGACCCGCTACCTCGGTGACGTCCTGGCCGCGGTGGCCGCCGGGACCCGCGCCCAGGCCCTCGCCGCCGCCGCCCTCGTCGAGGTCGAGTACGAGGTCCTCGAGCCGGTCGCCGACCCGTTCGAGGCCCTCCGCGACGATGCGCCCCGGATCCACGAGGGTGGCAACGTGGTGTCGGTCTCGCGGGTCCGGCGGGGGGACGTCGACGAGGCGCTGGCCGCCGCCGCCCACGTCGTCACCGAGAGCTTCCGGACCCAGCGCATCGAGCACGCCTTCCTGGAGCCCGAGTCGTGCCTCGCCGTCCCCGCCGGCTCGCCGCTGCCCGAGGGCGTCGAGGCGGTCGCCGCCGTCAGCCCGACCACGCCGCCGCGGGTCCACGTCTTCTCGCAGGGCCAGGGCTCCTGGGAGGATCGCCGCCAGCTTGCCTCGTTCCTGGGTCTCGAGGACGGCGACGTCCGGGTCACCCAGGTCTCGACCGGCGGGGCGTTCGGCGGCAAGGAGGACCTCAACGTCCAGGGCCAGGCGGCGCTGCTGGCCCTCGCCACCGACCGACCGGTGCTGCTGGCGCTCAGCCGCGCCGAGAGCCTCCGCTTCCACGTGAAGCGTCACCCCTTCTGGCTCACCTACACCGTGGGGTGCGACGCCGACGGTCGGCTCGTCGCCGTCCGCGCCCGGATGGTCGGCGACAACGGCGCCTACGCCAGCGTCGGCGGCAAGGTCCTGGAGCGGGCAGCCGGGCATGCCTGCGGCGCCTACCGGGTCCCGAACGTGGACGTGGAGGCGACCGCGGTCTACACGAACGGGCCGCCGTCGGGGGCGATGCGCGGCTTCGGGGCGAACCAGGCGAACTTCGCCATCGAGGGCTGCCTCGACCGGCTGGCCGAGCGGGTGGGGCTCGACGGCTGGGAGATGCGCTGGCGGAACGCCCTGGAGACGGGCGACCGCTTCGGGACGGGCCAGCGGCTGGGGCCCGGGGTCGGGCTCAAGCAGACGCTCCTGGCGGTCCGCGACGCCTATCGCGAGGCCCGGTGCGCGGGGATCGCCTGCGGGGCCAAGAACACCGGCATCGGCAACGGATTGACCGAGCGCGGCCGGGCGATCCTCCGCCCGGAGCTCGACGGCTCGGTCACCCTGTTCCACTCCTGGACCGAGATGGGCCAGGGCGTCCACACGGCGCTCGGCCAGATCGCCGCCGCGGAGCTCGGGATCGATCCCGGCCTCGTCCACGTCATGGTCGACACGGCCCGTGAGCTCGACACGGGGGAGACGACGGCGTCGCGAGCGACGATGCTCGGCGGTCGGGCGGTCATCGAGGCCGCGCGAGCCGTCCGCGAGGCGCTGGGGGACCGGCCGCCCGAGGCGCTCGAGGCCCTCGCCGGCCAGGAGTTCCGGGGCGAGGTGGTCGAGGACCGCACCACCCGGGTGGACGCCGACGTCGAGGAGCCCGTCACCCACTTCGGCTACGGCTGGGCGACCCAGGTCGTGGTCCTCGACGAGGAGGGCCGGGTCGAGCGGGTCGTCGCCGCCCACGACGTCGGCCGGGCGATCAACCCCACCCTCCTCGTGGGCCAGGTCGAGGGCGGCGTCCACATGGGGCTCGGCCAGGCGCTCACCGAGGACTACCTCGTGGACGACGGCGTGCCCGTGACGACGACGCTCAAGTCGATCGGCATCATCCCGGCCGCCGGCATGCCGCCGGTCGAGACGATCCTGGTCGAGGAACCCCAGCCCGAGGGTCCGTACGGGGCCAAGGGGATGGGCGAGGCGGTCCTGGTCCCGACGGCCGCGGCGGTCGCTGGCGCTCTGCGGGCCTTCGACGGTCGCTGGCGGACCGAGCTGCCGATGCGCGACTCGGCTGCCGCGCGGGCCATGGTGCCGCGGCTCCGTCACCGGGAGGGAACGTCATGAGCGCCGTCACGCCGGGCCTCGTCTGCGCCCACCACCACCTCTACTCGGCGCTGGCCCGCGGGATGCCGGCCCCGCCCCGGACCCCGACCTCGTTCCAGGAGATCCTGGAGCTCGTCTGGTGGCGGCTCGACACGGCGCTCGACCTCGAGATGATCCGCTGGTCGGCGATGCTCGGCGCGCTCGAGGCGCTCGAGAGCGGGACGACGGCGATCGTGGACCATCACGAATCGCCGAACGCCATCGAGGGCAGCCTCGACGTCATCGCCGCGGCCTGCGCCGAGGTCGGCGTCCGCTCGGTCGTCGCCTACGGCATCACCGACCGCCACGGTGCCGACGGGGCGCGACGCGGCCTCGAGGAGAACGAGCGCTTCCTGCGCGCCGGCGGGCGGGGCCTCGTCGGCATCCACGCCGCCTTCACCTGCTCGGACGCGTCGCTCGAGGCGGCCGCCGGGCTGGCCCGCGACCTGGGCGTCGGGGTCCACGTCCACGTCTGCGAGGGTCCGAAGGATGCCGGGGCGCCGGGGCGGCTGGCCGGCCTGACCCGCGACGACTGGCTCCTCGCCCATGCCGTCCACCTGCCGACCGACCACGCCCTGCGGGGGACGATCCTCCACAACCCGATGTCGAACCTCAACAACGCGGTGGGCTACGCGGCGCCGGCCCGCTTCGCGAACCCGGTCGCCCTCGGCACCGACGGGATCGGTGGGAACGTGCTCGAGGCCTTCCGCCTGGCCTACGTCCTCCACCGCTCGGTCGACGTCACGGCCAGCCCGGAGGCCGCCTGGTCGTGGCTGGCGGCCGGTCGGGATCTCGTCCCGGAGGCCCGCGACGACGAGGTGACCTGGTCCTACGACCCGATGGATCCATGGCACGTCGCCTTCACCCCGGGGGTCCGGCCGCTGCGGGTCGTCGTCGGCGACGAGATCGTCCTCGACGATGGTCGCCCGACGCGCGTCGACCCGGTCGAGGTGCGGGCGAAGGCACGCGAGCAGGCGGCCCGCCTGCATGCCCGGCTGTGAGGCCGGCCAGGCGGGCGCCCGGAGGCCGACGATGTCCGACCGCTTCCATCCGCTGACCTTCGAGCAGCTCGTCGACTGGGCGGCCGTCGAGCTGGAGCGGCGCGGCTCGGTCTTCGGCGTGCCCCGCGAGGGCATCTTCGTCCCCGATCCTGCCCACCGCTTCCGGACCCGCAGCGCCGGCGGCGAGCTGGAGACCCCGTTCGGCGTCGCGGCCGGGCCGCACACCCAGCTGGCCCAGAACATCGTCGCGGCCTGGCTCTGCGGCGCCCGGGTCATCGAGCTCAAGACCATCCAGACGCTCGACGAGCTCGAGGTCCACAAGCCCTGCATCGACATGACCGACGAGGGCTACAACGTCGAGTGGAGCCAGGAGCTGCGGGTCCACGAGTCGTTCGACGAGTACCTGCGGGCCTGGGTCCTGGTCCATGCGCTCCACCGGCTGCTGGGGTTCCCCGGCGAGCGGCCGGGTGTCGTCTTCGACATGAGCGTCGGCTACGACCTCGCCGGCATCCGCCGGCAGAACGTCCAGTGGTACCTCGACGCCATGGCCGACGCGTCGGCGTGGCTGCCCGCGTACCTGGCGGTCGTCGCCGACCGCTGGGCGGCCCTGGGGGACCTCGTGGTGCCGGCCCGGATCGCCTCGACGGTCACCCTCTCGACGATGCACGGCTGTCCGCCGGACGAGATCGAGCGGATCGCCGGCTACCTGCTCGAGGAGCGCGGGCTCCACACGGCGGTGAAGTGCAACCCGACGCTGCTCGGCGCGGAGCGGGTCCGGGGCATCGTCAACGACGAGCTCGGCTACCTCGATGTGCCCATCCCCGACGAGGCGTTCGGCCACGACCTCCGGTACGAGGACGCCCTGCCGATGTTCGGCCGGCTGGCCGACCTGGCGGCGACCCACGGGCGGCGCTTCGGGCTCAAGCTCTCGAACACGCTCGAGGTCCGCAACTGGCGCGGCGTCTTCGACCGCGACGACACGATGTACCTGTCGGGCCGGGCGCTCCACCCGGTGACCGCGAACCTGGCGGCGACCCTGGCCGACGACCTCGCGGCCATGGGCGGCGAGGCGGCCGCGATCCCGCTCTCGTTCGCCGGCGGCGCCGACGCCCTCAACGTCGCCGACCTCCTGGCGGGCGGCATCGCCACCGTCACGGTCTGCTCGGACCTGCTCAAGACCGGCGGCTACCTGCGGCTCCGGCAGTACACGGAGGGGATCGGCGCCGCCCTCGACGCGACCGGGGCGGAGGACCTGGCCGACCTCGTCCGGGGGACGGCCCGGGCGCACGGCTTCGCCGAGCACGCCGACCTCGGCGCCTGTGCGCGCTTCAACCTCCGTCGATACGCGGCCCAGACCCGGAGCGACCGTCGCTACCGCAAGGCGACGCTCCGGACCGACCGCTCCAAGACGACCCGCCCACTGGGGCTCTTCGACTGCATCGCGGCGCCCTGCGTCGACGAGTGCCCGATCGACCAGCAGGTCCCGCACTACATGCGCGCCGTCCGGGAGGGCGACCTCGAGGAGGCCGTCCGGGTGACCCGGCTCGACAACCCGCTGGCGTCGGTGCTGGGGACCGTCTGCGACCACCTCTGCGAGCGGACCTGCGTCCGGACCCACCTCGATGAGCCGCTGGCGATCCGCCACATCAAGCGGTTCGTCATGGAGCACGAGCCGCCGGACGCCGGATCGCCGCCACGCCGACGCCGGACACGTCCGCCGGCGGCCCGGGTCGCGATCGTCGGGGCCGGCCCGGCAGGCCTTGCGGCCGCCGAGTGGCTCGTCCGCGCCCGCCTCGGCGTCACGCTGTTCGAGGCCCAGCCGTATCCGGGCGGGATGGTCGGCGGGGCGATCCCCGAGTACCGGCTGCCGGAGGCCCGCATCGTCCGGGACCTCGCCCGTCTCGAGCGCCTCGGGGTGGAGATCCGCGCCGGCCGGCGCGTCGGCGTGGATCCGAGCCTCGATGACCTGCGGGCGGAGGGCTTCGGGGCGATCCTCGCCGCGGTCGGCGCCCAGCGGGCCCGGACCCTCGGGCTGCCCGGCGAGGACGCCACCGGGGTCCTCGACGGGGTCACGTTCCTGCGAGGCGTCCGCGAGGGTCGACCGACGGCGGTCGGGCCGCGGGTGGCCGTCGTCGGGGCGGGCGACACCGCGATGGACTGCGCCCGGACCGCCCGGCGTCTCGGCACCGAGGTCGTGCTCGTCTACCGCCGGACGATCGACCAGATGCCGGCCGACCGGGAGGAGATCGAGGCCCTCGAGGCCGAGGGGATCCGGATCCTCGAGCTGGCCCGCCCGACGGCCCTCCGGGTCGAGGACGGGCGGCTCATCGGGCTCGTCTGCCGCCGCACCGAGTACCGGGGCGACCGCGACGCCGCGGGCCGGAAGGTGCCGCACGACGTGCCGGGCTCCGAGCTCGCGCTCGGGATCGACACGCTCATCCTCGCCATCAGCCAGGACAGCGTCCTCGACCTGTTCGGCGGTCGCCCGCCGGAGCTGACCCCGGGCGGGGCCATCGCGACCGACCCGGCGACGCTGGCGACGTCGATCCCGGGCGTCTGGGCCGCGGGCGACGTGGCCGCCCACGGGCCGGCCTCGATCGTTCGGGCCGCCGCCGACGGGAGGCGGGCGGCCGCGGCCATCGCCGCCTCGCTCGGGGTCGCCTCGGCGGGAGCCGACGGGCCCGCCGAGCCGGCCGCGGCCCCGATGCCCCTGGAGCAGCGCGAGCTCCATGAGCTGCTCCTGCGCCGTGCCCACCGCGAGTACCGGACGCCGGCCCCGACGACCCCGCTCGACGAGCGCGAGGGCTTCGCCGAGACGACCCTGGGCTACACGGCCGAGGAGGCCGCCCGCGAGGCTGCCCGCTGCCTCGACTGCGACCGTCTCTGCAGCCTGTGCGTCGGGGTCTGCCCGAACCTGGCCCTGCTGACGTACGAGGTGGTGCCGCGTCGCATCGTGCCGCCCGCGGCTGGGGCGGCGGGCGGGGCCGCGGCGGTCGCGACGCCGTTCGTGGTGGACCAGGGCTACCAGGTGGCCGTGCTGACCGACCTCTGCAACGAGTGCGGCGATTGCGTGACGGTCTGCCCGACCGCCGGTGCGCCGTACCGCGACAAGCCCCGGCTCTACCTCGACCGGGCCGACTTCGAGGCCCAGGCCGACAACGCGTTCCTGCTCCTCGGAGGGAGCGTCATCGAGGGTCGCTTCGACGGCGCGACGCACCGCCTGGCGGCCGAGGACGGTCGGCTGGTCTACACCGCCCCGGCGGGTGAGCTGCAACTCGACCCGGTCTCGCTGGTGCCGGTCGGGGCACCCCCGGACGACGGGCGGGACGGCTCGCTCCCCCTCGAGCCGGCGGCCGCCATGGCCACGCTGCTCGACGGTCTGGCGCGATCGGCGCCGCACCTGCCGAGCGTCGTCTCGGCAGGCACGCGCGTGCCGGCACCGACCCACGCGTCGCCCGCATCGAGATGACGGCCACCGCCGCCCGCCGAGGGCCGTCCGCACCATGGGATCGGTGCTGGCCGGCCCTGTCGGTCCCTCCCGGCACGTGCCGACACTGCCGGCCTAGGCATCGAAGGAGGCGTCCATGACCCGCGTCCTCGTCGTGCACCACGACATCGATCTCGCCGACCAGGAGGTCGACTCCCTGCGGCGGCGTGGCTACGAAGTGACCCAGTGCGCCGGCCCGATCGGCGCCTCGGCCGGCTGCCCGGTCCTCTTCGGCCAGACCTGCGACCTGGCGGAAAGCGCCGACGTGCTGGTCTACGACGCCTGGGCGAGCGGGGAGCCGGGCGGAGCCCAGGCGCTCATCGAGGGGCTTCGGGACATCCACCCGGACACGCCGGTGGTCCTCCTCGCCTCCGGCATGGAGCCGTCCTGGATCGAGACCGCGGGCGTCCACGGCGTGACTCCCCTCGTTGGCGCTCCGAGCGGTGATCGACTCGCCGCGGCGATCGAGGAGGCCCTCGAGAGCGTCGCCAACGACTGAGGGAGCCGGTGCCCGACCGGTTCGGGAGCGGTGGCGATGACACCCTGGATCGCGCCGCCGACGTCACCGCGGCCGGCCCTCGCCCGTCGGGATGGGCGAATGCCGTGTAGAGTCCGCCTCCCATGACCCGCTCGTCCCGCCGACGCCAGCAGCGCTCCGATCCCTGGCCCGTCGTCGCCATCGTGCTCGGGGCCGTGCTCGTGGCCCTCCTGGGGCTCGCCGCCCTGACGCTCCTCGGCGGCGGGTCGGACGACGGAGCCCCGACCCCGTCGCCGGCAGCGTCGCCGACCGACGGCGCGGTCTCCAGTGCCTCGCCCTCCCCGGTCGCGCCTGCCTCGTCCTCCCCGGCCAGCCCCTCCCCCGACGCCAGCCCCGGCCCGTCCGCCCAGCCGAGCACGCCGGCCAGCCCGTCCCCGGGATCCTCCGGCAGCCCCTCGCCGGACGTCGATCCCGTCTCGCTCTGCACCGGCTCCGACGAGAACCGCGAGTTCTTCAGGAGCGCTGCCGCGCAGCTCCCGTTCGGCGTCTACTGCGGATCGGTCCCGGGCTGGACGCTCACCAGCGGCTCGTACCGCGGCACCGATGGCGGGCGGTTGCTCGTCGCCTACCAGCGAGCCGGCGGGGCGTCGCTGATCCTCCGGGAGGGCAACTTCTGCCTGGACGAGCCGGTCTGCCTTCCGGAGGGCACCGACCTGGGCCCGGCCCGCTTCGGCGACCTCGACGGCCGGCTCCTCGCCACCGACGGCGGCTACGCGGTGGTCGTGGAGGTGCGCGACCGACTGGCCTACGTGCTCGAGGCCATCGGGGTCGGCGAGGACGGGGCCCGCGCCTACGCGGAAGGCCTGGTCCTCGTTCCCTGAGCCCGGCCCGCCGGCACGTCAGCCGGCGACGGTGACGTAGAGCTTCCGGACGGTCTCGATGATGTCCCAGCGGCCGGACCAGCCGCGGGGCAGGACGATGGCATCCCCCTCGCCGAGGTCGTGCGCGGTGCCGTCGGCATCGGTGATGCGGGCGCGTCCCTCCAGGACGTGGATGGTCTCGGTGTCGGGGCGATCCACGATGGCCCAGCCGCCGGGCGTGCACTGCCAGATGCCGACCTGGGTCCGGCCGTCGGGCGAGGAGAAGAGGACGCGGGTCCACGTCTCGGGATGACCCCGGTCGGCCCCGGCGCGCGGGCCGGTGGGCTCGAGCTCGGCGAAGAGCTCGTCGGTGGCGGCGAGGACGGCGTGGACGGGGTCGGTGACCTGGGTCATGGGTGCTCCTTCGGGGCGGTCCGTCGATCGATCGTAGCGCCGCCCGGCGCCGGTGGGTCTCGTCGGCTCATCCCGCGGCCACGATCGCCTCAGTGGCTGGCGATGCGCTCCGCCAGGGACCGCCCGGTCGGCGGTCGGTCCGTGCGCTCGGCCCGCTCGTCGAGCCGGACGAAGGCGCCCTGGGCGTAGCGGACGCCGATCCAGCGCAACGGCTCGGGCTCCCAATCGCGCGAACGGTGGTTGGCGAGCGGCAGCTCGGTGAGCTCGGACGGCGTCCCCAGGACCAGGTCGGTCAGCGTCCGGCCGGCAAGGTTGGCCGTCGAGACACCGTGGCCGATGTAGCCGCGGGCCGTTCCCACGCCGGTGCGCGGGTCGTAGGCGATCGACGGGTGCCAGTCGCGGGGCATCCCGAGCGGTCCGCCCCAGGCGTGGCTGAAGCCGACCTCGCGCAGGACCGGGAACCACGAGCGGGCCATCCGGCGGAGCCGCTCATGGGTCTCCGGATGGAGGTCGTAGGCGTCCCGGATGGGCGAGCCGTAGCGGTACGGCGCGCCCCGGCCGCCGAAGAGGATCCGCCCGTCCTCCGTCCGCGAGAGGTAGTCCACGGTGAGGCGGGTCGAGGCGAGGACCTCGCGGTCCGCCCAGCCGATCCGCTCCCATTGCGCGTCGGTCAGCGGCTCCGTGAGGACGATGAGCGACCAGACCGGGATGAGCGAGCGGTGGAGCCGCGGCAGGCCGGTGAGGTAGGCCTCGCCGGTGAGCAGGACCCGCTCGGCCCGGACCTCGCCGCGCGGCGTGACGAGCGTCGCCCGTCCGGACCCGTCGCGGCCGCGCCAGTCGGTGACCTCCGTCTGCTCGACGATCCGCCCGCCGCGCCGCTCGACGAGCGTCGCCAGGCCCCGGACCAGGCGGCCCGGATGGACGACGGCCGCGGTCGGTGAGGCGAGGCCACGGACGACGCCCTCGATGCGGACCCGCTCGGCGACCCCGGCCGGGTCCAGCAGCTCGTAGCGATCGCCGAAGCCGAAGCGCTCGTACTCGCGGTAGCTCTCCTCGAGCGACGGGACCCCGTAGGCGCCGCGGGCGACGATCAGGCTGCCGCTCTTGTGGAAGCCGACGTCGAGTCCCTCCTCGGCGGCGACCCGGCCGACCTCGTCGACCGCGTCGTAGGTGGCCTGCTGGGTCCGCTGCGCGGCCTCGAAGCCGTGGAGCCGCTCGAGTCGCGACATCGAGATGTTCAGGTCCGGCGCGCACCAGGCGCCGTTGCGGCCGGAGGCCCCGAACCCGGCGATCTCCCGCTCCACGACGAGCACCCGCAGCGACGGCTCGCGGCGGAGGAGGTAGTAGGCCGTCCAGAGTCCCGAGTAGCCGGCGCCGAGGATGGCGACGTCCACGTCGGTGGAGCCGTCGAGCGGTGGGCGCGGCGTCAGGTCGCCCGCGGTCTCGAGCCAGAAGGACACATCTCGGTAGTCGCGCACGTCGGGCAGCGTAGCGATGCGGCGGTCCCGGGGCCGGGGGCCGTCGCGCGCCGTGCACCGCGGACCGCCCCGGGCGGCGCGGCGACGTGCGCGGGTCAGGTCCGGAGCGGCAGCGTGAACCGCTCCCGCGCCCGGTCGGCCAGCTCCCGCGCGATGGCAAGGGAGGCCGTCGCGGCCGGCGAGGGGGCGTTGCGGACGTGGAGGACCCGGCCCGAGCCGCCGAGGCGGAAGTCGTCGACCAGCGAGCCGTCGGGGTCGACCGCCTGGGCCCGCACGCCGGACGGCCCGAAGGCCAGGTGCTCCGAGCGAAGCTCGGGGATGAACCGGCGGAGCTCGGCCAGGAAGGCCGCCTTGCGCCAGTCGCGCCAGAGCTCGCTCGCGCCCGTCCTCCAGAACCGGCGGGCCAGCCGCAGGAACCCGCGGTCGGTCAGGATCCCGGCCAGCTCACGCGGGGCGAGGTCGCGTCGCCGGTAGCCCTCCCGGGCGAAGGCCAGGACCGCGTTGGGCCCGGCCCAGACCTCGCCGTCGACGCGCTTCGTGAAGTGGACCCCCAGGAACGGGAAGCGCGGGTCGGGCACGGGGTAGACGAGGCCGCGGACGAGGTGACGGGCCTCGGGCGTCAGCGTGTAGTAGTCGCCGCGGAACGGGACGATCCGCTCCGGGCCGACATCGCCGGTCAGGGCGGCGACCCGGTCGGCCCACAGGCCGGCGCAGGCGACGACGCCGCGGGCCCGGATCTCGCCGTCCCCGGTCCGGACGACCGACTCGTTGCCGCCGTCCTCGATGGCCACGACCTCCGTCGACGTCCGGATCTCGCCGCCGCCGGACCGGACATCCTCGGCGAAGGCCAGGGCGATCCTCCGGAAGTCGACGATGCCCGTCGTCGGGCTCCACAGCCCGCGGACGCCGACGACGTGTGGCTCGAGCTCGCGCATCCGCTCGGGGCCGACGAGCTCGAGCTCGGGTACGCCGTTCTGCTCGGCCCGGGCGCGGAGGGCCTCGAGCCCGGGCACCTCGGCCTCGGTCACGGCGACGACGAGCTTGCCGCAGCGCTCCAGCGGGATGCCGCGCGCGGTCGCGTACCGCTCGAGGTCGCCCTTGCCCTCGCGACAGAGCCGCGCCTTCAGCGAGCCCGGGGCGTAGTACAGGCCCGCGTGGACGACCCCGCTGTTGCGACCGCTCTGGTGGGTCGCCAGCTCGGCCTCCTTCTCGAGGACGATGAGCCGACTGCCCGGCGCCCGGTCGAGCATCTCGCGGGCGGTCGCCAGCCCGAGGATCCCTCCCCCGACGATGGCGACGTCGAACCTCTCGCTCACCGGGGTGGCGAGCCGACCCGGCCGGGGAGCGTCATCCACAGCGCCTCCATCCCGTCGGCAGGGTACCCTCGACAGAGACCGCCCGCGAACGACCGAGGGACGACGATGACGAAGATCGGCTACGCCGCGATGCTCGAGCAGTTCCACCCGACCGACCTGCTCGACTGGTGCGAGGCGGCCGAGGGGGCCGGCTTCTCGGCCGGCTTCATGGTCTCCGAGCACTTCCATCCGTGGACGCCCGAGCAGGGCCAGAGCGCCTTCGCCTGGTCGTTCATGGGAGCGTTGGGCCAACGGACCAGCGTGCCGTTCGGCGTCGCCGTGACCTGCCCCGGCTTCCGCTACCACCCGGCGGTGATCGCCCATGCCGCGGCCACCCTGGGAGCCATGTACCCCGGCCGGTTCTGGCTCGGGCTCGGGGCGGGTGAAGCGCTCAACGAGCACATCCTCGGCGGAGAGTGGCCGGAGATCGGCGTCCGCAGCTCGATGCTGTTCGAGGCGATCGAGGTCATCGACAAGCTCTTCACCGGCAAGGTCGTCCGCCACCGGGGCCAGCACTTCAAGCTGGAGAGCGCCCGGCTGTACACGATCCCGCCGGAGGGGCAGCGGGTCCGTATCTACGTCGCGACCGCCGGGCCCCTCAACGCCAAGCGGACGGGGCGCTACGCCGACGGGATGATCACCGTCGGGGCGGCCGACGAGAAGATCAAGATGCTCTGGCAGAAGTGCGACGAGGGCTGCGCCGAGGCCAACAAGCCGCTCGGCACCCCCAAGCTGCTCCAGATCCACGTGTCCTGGGCCCGGACCGACGAGGAGGCGGTCGACCAGGCCGTCCGCGAGTGGCCCAACGGCGGGATGGCCTTCCCCAAGCAGGACATCAAGAACCCCGAGGACTTCGCGGCGATGGCGAAGCTCGTCCGACCGGAGGACTTCAAGAACCGGGTCCTGATGACCAGCGACCTCGACGCCCATCGAGCCCACATCCAGCACTACATCGACATGGGCTTCGACGAGATCCACGTCCACAACGTCGGCCGCAACCAGGCCGAGTTCATCGAGGTGTTCGGGGCGGAGGTCCTGCCCGGGCTGCGCCTCGGCTGATCGGGCTCAGCGCACGCGCCGGTACCGCCTCGCGATGAGCGCATAGGCCGGCAGCCGGGCGGCCAGGGCCTCGCTGACCGGGGGCGCGGGGCGGCCGTCGCGGCCCTCGACGGCGAGCAGCGGATCCGTCGCCGTCGCGTCGGCCGGACGGGCGTCGACCTCGGCAAGGTCGATGGCCACCTGCCCCGGGACCGGCTGACCCAGCTCGGCGATCCGGGCGTCGGGCCGCTGCCCGGCCTCGTACTGGAGCCGCAGCTCGACCTCGGCGCGCCACGTCGGTCGACGGAGCAGGATGGCTCGCCAGGCGTCGGCGACCGTCGGCTCGACGGTCCCGTCACCAGGTCGCGGGCCGGCCGAGAGGTGCTCGCCGCGGGCCCACAGGGCGGCCTGGTGGAGCAGCGCGTACTCGTCGAGGTCGGCGAAGTCGGACAGGCGCTCGGCCGGCGAGCCCTCACCGAAGATCGCCCGGATGCTCGGGCCGAACACCTCGGCCAGGTCGAGATCGATAGCCCGGACGGTGCGGTGGAAGTAGACGTTCCGGTACATGAACAGGCGGGCCGTCAGGAACATCTCGAGCGCCCCGAGCCCCGGCTCGTAGAGCGTCAGCCCGCGATCCGAGACGAACGTGTAGCGGCGCAGCCGCTCGACGTCGACCGGCCCGATCGCGACCCCGGTCAGGTAGGCGTCGCGGCGGACGAAGTCCAGGTTGTCGACGGTGAAGACGCCGGAGAGGAGGGGCTGGAGCCAGCGGATCCAGCGCGGCATCTCGGGGTCGGAGAGGGCGGGCTTGGAGACCAGGAAGGCCACCCAGCGCGGGTCGATCGACTCGTCGTCGGCGAAGGCGTCCAGCTCCGGCCGACCCCCAGGGGCGCGGCGCAGGGCCCGGATGATGCTGCCCAGCTCGTCCTCGATGATCCGCTGTGAGAGGTCCTCGTGCGACAGGCGCTTGCCGGCCGACCGGCGCGGATCGGGCGGGGCAGGGTAGGCGGCCAGGACCTGCTCGTCGAAGAAGTGCGCGAACGGACCGTGGCCCACGTCGTGGAGGAGCCCGGCGATCCGCAGGGTCTCGACGACGAGCCCCTCGGACGGGACGGGCTCGGCGGGGGCCGTGGCCGCGAGGGCCTGCCGGAGCGACGGGTACAGCGACCGGCCCCACAGCCCGGCCTCGTGCATGACCCCGAGCCCGTGGGTGAACCGGGAGTGCTCGGCGGTCGGGAAGACCCAGCGCCCGCTCTGCAGCTGGCTGATCCGGCGGAGCCGCTGGAGCCAGGTCGTGTCGAGGAGATCCTCCTCGGCCAGCTCCTCGTTCGGCAGGCCGGCCGCGGCCGACTCGTCGGGCGACAGCCGCTTGGACAGCTCGATGTAGCCGTGGACCGGGTCCGAGATGAGGTTGACGGCGCTGAACGGGTGGCGACGCATCAGCCCGCCCCGCTCCCGTAGAGGGCGGCCGTTCGGGCGGCCGTCGCGGCCACGTCGTCGCGCAGCTCGGACGGCTCGAGCACCTCCACGTCGTCGCCCCAGGAGAGGATCCAGAGCTTGATCTCGATCGTCCCGCTGACGACGGCTCGCCAGACGATCGACCCATCGGCCTGGTCCTCGACCCGTTGGCTGGGGTGCCAGGTCGCTTCCTGGACCCGGGCCGCGACCGACGGCCGGAAGCGCAGGACGATCTCGGTCGGCGGCTGGTCGGCGATGATGTCCCAGGCCAGCGGGAGCCGGTCCTCGATGCCCTCCTCGGGCAGGTCGAACGTCTCGGCCGTCACGGTGAGCTCCACGATCCGCTCGATCTTGAAGGTCCGGACGGCCTCGCGCGACTCGTCGAAGCCGATGAGGTAGAGCGCGTGGGTGACCAGCGATGGCTCGATCAGGTACGGCCGGACCCTGGCCCGGCGCGGGGCCGCCTCGCGCCCTTCGTAGCGGGCCGGTGCATAGGTCAGGTCGACGAGGCGTCGGTCCGCCCACGCCCGGGTCAGCTGGTGGACATGCTGGTCGAAGCGCTCGTCGCGCGGGCGCTCGGCCATCCCCTGGAGGGTCCGCTCGACGTGGGCGCCCAGGGCGGACGGCAGGACCTCGCGAAGCTTCTGGAAGGCGGCCGCCAGGTCGGGGTCGTACGTGTCGGCGTAGCGGGCCATGAGCCGGGCCGAGAGCACGACGGCCATCGCCTCGGGCAGGGTCAGCTTGAGCGGCGGGAGGAAGCCGCCCCCCTCGACGCCCCAGCGACCGGCCCCGTCGTTCCAGACCGGGACCCCGATCTCGTCCTCGAGCGCGTGCAGGTCCCGGTAGACGGTCCGACGGCTGACGCCGACGCGGCGGGCGATCTCCTCGATGGCCACCCCGTGCTCGCCGTGAGCCTCCAGGACCTGGACCACCCGGTAGAAGCGGGCCAGCCGGTCGCGCTTGCCGCCGCGTTCCTCGTCGATCATGTGGTCCCCCTCTAGATCGGTCGCGGGATCGAGACCGGCCCGCCCCGGTGGGTGGCGTCGAGCGTCACCTGGATCGTGCCGAGGACGCCGGTCGGCACCATGGCCGCGCCCTCGCCGTTGAGGTGGCCGTCGAGCCGACCGAGCTGGCCGTCCGCGAAGACCCAGTATTCGACCTCGCCCCTCCAGCGTTCCACGGCCGCGGGGTCGATGAGCCAGGAGATCTGCGGGAACGCCGCCCGGAACGTGGGGCCGTCGATCGCGATCCGACAGCGTCGCGCCGGGGCGCCCTCGATCAGGCCCGTCCCGCGGTCCTCGGCGGCCACTCGGTTGCCGGCGGTGAGGGCGGTCGCCACGACCTGGAGGTCGAGCAGGCCCGGGTCCAGGGAGGCCGCGTCGGCGATGACCCAGTCCTGCCCGGGCTCCAGGACCCAGCCCTCGTCGCCGCGGCGGACCAGCCCGTGGGGTCCCAGGTCGACACCGGAGGCGACGAACGCGGTCCAGCGCACGTCCGAGCCATCGCGTACGCCATCGACCTCCGCCCAGCCGGCGGCCCGCTGGTCCACTTTGGACTCGAGCGCGACCCGGACGCGAGCCGTCGTCCCGGCCGCGAGCGGTCCGTCGCAGGTCGGCAGCTCCAGGCCGGGATCGGTCGGGCCATACGGCGATCTCGCTGCCGGCTGTTCTCGGACCGCCCGGTCGTTGGCGATCGCGGCCGTCGCGAAGGGGACTGCCGCGACCAGGAGCAGGCCTCCGCCGATGGCGGATCCGAGGGCCAGGCGCGGGCGGCGAAGGCTCGATTCCCCGAGGACGCGTCGCGCGATGCCCAGCCCGGCGAACAGGGCCGTCCCCGTCATCGCCAGCAGCCACGGGTAGGCGGCCTCCACCGACGGCAGCAGGGTCTGCGGTCCGCCCCCGGTGAGCTGGTCGACCAACGCCAGGATCGACGGGACGAGGACCAGGGTCGCCCCGACCCCCAGCCAGAACATGCTCGCGAAGGCCCGATCGCCTCGGGCGACCGGCGGCCAGGTGAGCGCCATCGCGGCCACGGCCACCGCCGGGACCGCGGCCAGGCCGACGAGCAGGTCCGCCGGTCCGCCCGGCCGGTAGCCGAACAGGACGAGCGCGGCCGCCACCGCCCAGGCGACCGTCAAGGTGCCGGCCAGGAGACGGAGCTCGAACCGTCGGACGCGCATCGACGCCAGTCTAGCGACCGCTCCCTCCGGTACTCCCCTCACCGGGACGGATGGGTCATGGTCCGACGTCCCGGCACCTGCGATCGTCACCGCACCACACCGGACCGGGGCGTACGGCCCCGGACCCCTGGATCGAAGATCTCCCGTCGCCGCGGTTCCCTCCCCGCGACGGCGGTCCCGTCCCGAAGCGGCGCGATCCCTCCTCCCGCGCCGCTTCGGCGTGTCCGGGCCCCGGCACGTCGTCTGCCGGCCTCCGATGTGGCCCCATCGTTCGAGTGGGCTAGAATCGCGCCTCCGCTCCGAGAGGACGGATCGACCAAGGAGTGAGGAAGCGATGAGCGAACGCGAACCCGTCGACCCGGGAGCGGCGCCGGAGGCCTCGGGCGAGGCTGGCCCGGCTCCCGAGCCGGCCCCCGCCGACCAGGCCCCCGCAGCCACGACCCCGGCCGAGCCTGCGGCCGAGGCAGGCGCCGCCGCCCCCGCCGCAGCTGCTGGTGGCGCAGCCGCCGCCGGTGGTGCGGCCCCGGGCGGCCCACCCGCCACCCCACCCACGTCCACCACCACCACCTCCGGTCCGACCGGTGGCGACAACCGGACCCTGCTGCTCGTGGGGCTGGCCGTCATCGTGGTCGCCGTGATCGCCGCGCTCCTGCTCATGAACCAGGGCAACGGCGATGGCGGGGCCACGCCCGAGCCCTCGGCCTCGGCCAGCGCCGAGACCAGCCCGTCGCCGGAGGCCAGCCCGTCCGAAGAGCCGTCGCCGTCGCCGGAGCCGAGCCTCGACGCCTGCGCGATCGAGAACCTGGCGCTGGTGAACGCCGGCCAGCTGACCATCGGTACCGACAACCCGGCCTACCCGCCGTACTTCGAGCCGCGCGAGGGCGGCAACACCCCGCCCTGGGAGGGCGACTTCGTCGGCGATCCGACGACCGGCGAGGGCTTCGAGAGCGCGGTCGCCTACGCGATCGCCGAGGAGCTCGGCTTCACCGCCGACCAGGTCGAATGGGTCGTCGTGCCGTTCGCCAACTCGTACGCTCCCGGGCCGAAGTCCTTCGACTTCGACATCAACCAGATCTCGTACACGCCGGAGCGGGCCGGGCAGGTCGACATGACCGACGGGTACTACTTCGTGAACCAGGCCGTTGTGGCCAACGCCGACAGCGCCGTCGCGGGGGCGACGACCGTCGCCGAGCTCAAGCCGTACCGCTTCGGCGCCCAGGTCGGCACGACCAGCCTCCGGACCATCCAGGACGTGATCGATCCCGACCAGGACCCGAGGGTCTACGACACCAACGACGCGGCCATCGAGGCGCTCAACATCGGTCAGATCGACGCGATCGTGGTCGACCTGCCGACGGCCTTCTTCATGACGGCCGTCCAGCTCGACAACGGCACGATCGTCGGCCAGTTCGAGGCGCCGTCCGGGGACGACGCCGAGTACTTCAGCCTCGTGCTGGAGAAGGGCAGCGCGCTGACGCCGTGCGTCAACGAGGCCATCGCGGCACTCGGGGACAGCGGCGAGCTCGAGGCCATCACCAAGGAGTGGCTCTCCGACAAGGCGGATGCTCCGGTCTTCGGGCCGTAGCCTGAGTCGACCGGACCCCCGATGAGCGTGGCCGGAGGCCCGCCGTCCATCATCGACCTCGACGTCGGTGGCGGCGGCGGGCCTCGGCCTGTCCGCCGCCGCCGCCAGCGGTTCACCTGGCGCTCGCTGACGGTCGCCGCCGTCAGCACCGTCGTGTTCTTCGGGATCCTGGTCGCGATCCTGACCAACGCACCCGGGTGGGCTCGCTTCCAGGAGTCGTTCCTCAACTCGGAGTACTTCTGGCGGGCCCTGCCCAAGGTGATCGAGGCGTTCTGGATCAACGTCCGGCTCTTCCTGATCGCCGAGGTGGTGATCCTCGGCCTGGGCCTCCTGCTGGCCGTCATGCGCGGCCTGCCAGGGCCGGTCTTCTTCCCGGTCCGCCTGCTCGCGACCGTCTACGTCGACGTCTTCCGGGCCCTGCCCGGCGTCCTCGTGATCTTCATGCTCGGCTTCGGCATCCCCGGCCTGCGGATCGAGGGCGTGCCGATCGACCCGTTCTTCTGGGCGATCGTCGCCCTGTCCCTCCTCTACTCGGCCTACGTCTCCGAGGTGTACCGGGCGGGCATCGAGTCGGTCCACCCGAGCCAGGAGGCCGCCGCCAGGTCGCTCGGGCTGAGTCGTCCCCAGGCGCTCCGCTACGTCGTCCTGCCACAGGCGGTCCGGCGGGTCATCCCGCCGCTGCTCAACGACTTCATCGGGCTCCAGAAGGACACCGTCCTGGTCTCGTTCATCGGCGTCGTCGAGATCTTCCGGACGGCCCAGATCGAGCAGGCCGCCAACTTCAACTTCACCCCCTACATGGCCGTGGCGCTGGTCTTCGTCGTGGTGACGATCCCGCTCGCCCGGTTCACCGACTGGCTCGTCGCCCGGGACCGGGCGAGGGCGGCAGCGGGAGCGCGCTGATGGCCACGACGGGTGCGACCGACCGGACCGGCGAGGCCCTCCGGATCGAGGGTCTCCACAAGTCCTTCGGCGACCTCGAGGTCCTCCGGGGCATCGACCTGGTCATCGCGGAGCACGAGGTGGTCTGCCTGATCGGCGCGTCCGGCTCCGGCAAGTCGACCCTCCTGCGCTGCGTCAACCTGCTCGAGGAGATCGACGCGGGGCGGATCGTCGTCGCAAGCGAGGAGATCACCGCGCCCAAGGTCGACGTGGACCGGATCCGCCGGCGCATCGGGATCGTCTTCCAGGCCTTCAACCTCTTCCCCCACATGAGCGTCCTCGACAACGTCGCCCTGGCCCCGCGACGGGTGCTGCACAAGCCGCGGCGGGAGGCCGACGCCGATGCCCTGGCCCTGCTGGAGCGGTTCGGGCTGGCCGACAAGCGGGCCGAGTTCCCGGATCGGCTGTCGGGCGGGCAGCAGCAGCGGGTCGCCATCGTGCGGGCCCTGGCGATGCAGCCGGACCTGCTCCTGCTCGACGAGATCACCAGCGCCCTGGACCCGGAGCTCGTGGCCGAGGTCCTCGACGTCATCCGCGAGCTCGCGGCCGGGGGCATGACCATGGTCATCGCGACCCACGAGATGGGCTTCGCCCGCGACATCGCGAATCGCGTGTGCTTCCTCGACGGCGGTCGGATCCTGGAGGAGGGCCCGCCGGACCGGATCTTCAGCGATCCCCGCGAGGAGCGCACGCAGCGCTTCCTCCAGCGCATCATCGCCGCCGGCCGACTCTAGCCGCGAGGGCAGCCGCCTGGCGAACGGCGGCCGGGGACCGGCGTCAGCCGGGATCCGCCCCCTCCGGCCGCCGACAGGCCTCGACGAAGGCGCGCCAGAGTCCCTCGAACTCGGGCGGCGTCGACTCGATCCGCTCGGGGTGGCACTGGACCCCGAGCACGAGGCGGTCGTCGTCGGCCTCCAGGCCCTCCACCACCGCCGGCACGGGACCTGCGGCAAGGGCGGCGATCCGGAGGCCGGGAGCGAGCCCCGACGGCTCGACGGCCTGGTGGTGGTAGGAGTTGACCTCGAGAGGCCCGGCGTCGCCCTCCGGTCGAAGGATCGCCGCGAGGCGCGTCCCGGGGACGAGCTCGATCGCGTGGGTCATCGCGGCGCCTCGACCGTAGGCCGGCCCCTGGTGGCCGTCGACGTGCTGGGCCAGGGTTCCGCCCATGAGCACGTTGATGAGCTGCATCCCGCGGCAGAGCCCCAGGACCGGCAGGCCGCGAGCGGCCGCGGCCGCCCAGGCCTCGGCCTCGAGCGCATCACGCTCGGGCTCGACGTCGACGGCGCCGGAGACCGGCTGGCTGTAGCGCTCAGGGTCGATGTCGGCGCCCCCGGTCAGGACGAGCCCATCCATGCTCTCGAAGACGGCCGCCCGGAGCGAGGGGCTGGCCGTCCCGTCGAGGAGGACCGGCTCACCGCCCGCGTGCCGGATCCCGTCCGCGTACAGGCGGTTCTTCCGCTCGGCCAGCTCGGCGTCCGGGTGGCGCGTGGCGATCGTGACGGTCACCAGGATCCGTGGCCGCGTCATGCGCGCAGCATACCGAGGCGTCAGTCGCCGAGCAGCCTGTCGAGCGTGACCGGGTCCAGACCGCGGTCGCGGAGGCCGGCGACGATCCGCGGCAGCGCCTCGAAGGTGTGGTAGCCGCCGAGGTGCATCAGGACGATCGATCCGGCGCGCGACCGCGACAGGACGCGCGCCACGATGTCGTCCGCGGTCGGCCCTCCGTCCGCGACGGCCTTCCAGTCGATCGTGTCGACGTCCCACATCACGGTGTAGGCCCAGCCAAGGTCACCGACCACGGCCCGGACGTCGGCATCGTGGGAGCCATATGGCGGCCGGAAGAACGGCCGCGTCGACCGCCCGGTCAGGCCGAGGATCGCCTGCTCGGTCCGGGTCAGCTGGGCCTCGATCCCGGTGGCGTCGAGCGCGGTCAGGTCGGGATGGTCCCAGGTGTGATTGCCCTGCGAGAACAGCTCCGGGTGCGCGGCGATCCGTTCCATGACCGCACGTCCGGTGACGGTCCCCGACGCGGTGCTGCCGGTCGGGAAGATCGTCGCCGGGATCTGCTCGGCGATGAGCCAGTCGATGATCGCGAGCGCGGGGTCGAGGCGCCCGCCCATGTCGAAGGTCAGGGCCACCGAGGATCCGTCCCGTGGACCCGCCGTGACGACGATGCTGGGCTCACCCCGGCCCGGGCTCGGCACAGGGGAGGCGGACGTCGATGGCCGCGCCGTGGCCGACGGGATCGGGACCGGCGTCCAGGCCGAAGGGAGGTCGTCGCTTCCGACGACGACGCCCGGGTGGACGACGAGCTGCCAGCCGACCTGGATGCGGTCCGGGTCGTAGGTGGGCGACGCGGCATCAAGGCTCGGATAGGTCGCCCGGTTCCAGAAGGCGATGCTCCCCACCGTCGTGGCGTACCGACGCGCGATCGAGGACAGCGTGTCGCCGGGGGCGATGACGTGGATGACCGTCGTCATGCCCTGGGAGCCCGATGGCGAGGGCGTCGGCGCCGGTGCGTCGGATGGCTCGTCCGAGCCGGTCGGAGCCGTCGGCGAAGAGGGGCTCGGGGATGGATCGACGGACCCGCCGGGGCTCGGGACAGAGGGTGAGGGGGCGCTGGTGGGGGCCGCCGCTGAGGGGCTGGCGAGCGACCCGGGGGCGCATGCCGCGAGTGCCAGGATGAACCCCACGAGAACGGCCTCGTGAGCGCACATCCTCGATCGGAACGATCGGATCCTCATCCCAGGATGGGACGCCGTCGCTTCGCCCGGGGTGACGACTCGAAGGCCCCCTTCCTCGGCCGCTCGACCCGTCATCGGCGACCCGGAGCTTGCAGGGTCGTCGCGCCTGACGACGACGGGCGTGGGCGCGGTCAGCCGGGGGTCGCCGGGGCAGGGTCGATGGGCGTCGGCTCCGACAGTGCGAACTCCGCTGCCAGCTCGAGCCCCTCTGCGGCGCCCGCGATCCGGCCGCGCCCGGTGCGCTTTGCCACGTAGCAGGCCCGGTCGGCGGCCAGGAGGATCTCGTCGGCCGTCGCACCGTCGTCGGGGAAGGCTGACAGGCCGATCGAGCAGTCGATGTCCGCGTCGCCGACGCCGGCCAGGGAGGCGCTCGCCCGCCGGATCGCATCACGAACACGCTCGGCAACGAGTCGAGCGCCGGCCTGATCGGCTTCGGGCAGGATCAACGTGAACTCGTCACCGCCGTAGCGGAACGCCATGTCCGAGCCTCGCCCCACCTCCTGGATGGCGGTCCCCACGACGCCCAGGAAGCGATCCCCCGCGAGGTGGCCGTGGCGGTTGTTGACCGACCGGAAGCCGTCGAGGTCCAGCATGATCAGGCCGAATGGCGCCCCCTCCGCGACGGCCCGGGCCAGGTGCTCGACGAAGGCCCCGTGGTTCATGAGGCCGGTCCGGTCGTCGGTCGCCGCCCGCGCCTCGACGGCTGCGTGGACCGTGGCGTTCTGGAGGGCGATCGAGACCTGGGCGGCGAAGAGCTGGACCAGCTCGAACTCGTCGGGCTCGAACGGTCGCTCCCGCCCCAGGCGCTCGACGAGCAGGAGCCCCGAGGCGCCCGAGCGATCTCGGAGCGGGACGACGATCAGGCTCGCGTCCCGGAGCTCCAGGCCGGGCACCGCCCGGATCCGGGGCTCGAGGCCGACGTCCGGCACGAGCACCGGGGAATCGTTGGCGAGGACCCAGCCGGCGATCCCCTCGTCGGCCGG
This sequence comes from Candidatus Limnocylindrales bacterium, assembly GCA_035458865.1. Lineage (GTDB taxonomy): Bacteria > Chloroflexota > Limnocylindria > Limnocylindrales > CSP1-4 > DATHYZ01. The sequence continues at coordinate 17,217 of DATHYZ010000136.1, read as the reverse complement.
CTGCGCGTCGGCCAGATAGGCGGGCGCGTCCACGCCCCGTGCCGCCAGCGGCTGGATGATCCCGGCCGACCGGTCCCAGTGCTCGAGCCACAGGTTGTCGTGCCGGACGAGGCCGTCCAGGCGACTGGCGACCTGCTCGAGCACCGCGCTCGGGTCGAGGGTGGTCAGCAGCGACTCGGTCAGGCGCAGGAGCTCACGCTGGCCGTGGAGCTGGTGCTCGAGTCTCGCCGACTGCGCCCGGAGTCGCTCGGTCGCATCGGCATTCGCCATGGCGCCGGCGGCAAGGCTCGCGTAGATCTCGAGCAGGCGCAGGTCGTCGGCAGTGAACCGGGCGATGCCCAGCTTCGACAGGACGAGCACGCCCAGGACCCGGCCCTCGTGGATCATCGGGGCCAACAGCATCGACTCGGGCAGGTCGTCCTTGGTGCCCGGGATGGTCTGGGACCGCGGGTCGGCTGCCGCGTCGGGCAGGTACTGGGCCACACCGTGGCGCGCGACCCAGCCGGTGATGCCCTCGCCGACGTGGAGCCGCAGCTGGTCGGGGGTCTCGTCCTCGTACTCGCCGACCTGGCCGCGGATGGCGACCGGGACGAGGTCGTCGCCGTACACGCGGTAGACGCGGGCGTTGTGGTTGTCGATGAGCTCGCGGAGCTCGCTCGCGATCGCCTCGCCGATGCCCTGGACCGTCGTCAGGTGATTGAGTCGCGATCCGAGCTCCTGGATCGACTGGAGCTGCGCGGCCCAGGTTGCCATCTGCTCGTAGTCGGCCGCTGCCGTGATGGCGGCGCTGGCCTGGGCGCTGAAGGCCTGCATGGTCTCCAGCTCCTCCCGGCTCCAGGGGCGCGGTTCGTCGTGGTAGGCGGCGAGCACGCCGAGGACGTCGCCGCCCGAGAGCAGCGGCGCGACGCAGATGGTGTCGAAGCCTTCCTGGACCACGGCCGCCCGCATGGCGGCCCCGCGGGGGTCGTCGCGGTAGCCGACCGAGTAGGCGATCCGACGCGTCTCGAGCACCTGGCTGACGAGCGACGGGACACGGAGATCGCGGGCGGCGGCGGCGTATGCGGCCGAGAGCCCGCGGGTGACCTCGGCGGTGACCCCGCCGTCCGACCCCCGCAGGTAGAGCGCCGCTCGGTCGGCCTCGAACAGGACCAGCAGGTGGTCGGCGAGGCCTGAGAGGATGCGGTCGAGGTCGGTGCGGCTGCCGAGGTCCTCGGCGACCCTCCGGAGTGCCTCTGCCCTGTGGAGTCGATGGGCGACCTCCTCGGCCCGGCGCCCCGATCGGATGGCGGCCGCCAGGACTCGGGCCGCGGCCTCGGCAGCCACGAGGTCACGGTCGCCCAGGAGGCCGTCACTGCCCGCCGACATCCAGAGCACCCCCCAGGGCTCCTCCGCGCCCGGGACCGGCGTGGCCAGCTCCGAGCCGTGCCCGGGCATGAGGGCGGCACCGTCCTGGTCGCGCTCGTCGAGCACGACGGCCGCCCGGGCCTCAAGGCAGCGCCCGGCGATGCCGAACCCCTCGGGCAGCTCGACGGCGCGTCCCGGTCCGGCCATGGCGCGAGGGACGAGGCGACCGGCGCGTCGCTCCCAGAGCCCGACCGTGCCGAGCCCCCAGGCGTCGCGGAGGATCCGGACGGCGCTGGCAAGGCCGGCGTCCAGCGGCCTGTCGACCGCGACCGTATCGGCCAGGAGCGACATCAGTCCGAGATCGGGATGAGGAGCCTCACGGAGGTCGGACCATGCGCGGGCATCGGACATGGCCGAGGATCGGCCGCCAGTCCTCGCCCCGTCCGTCGAGCCGGAGGGCGACGGATCGACGGCGGCAGGGCCGTTGGCGATGAAGCGCTCGAGGTCCCCCAGTCGGAAGCGCCGATCGCCCCGCGCGTTGATGCGGTAGCAGCGGACTCTGCCCTGGTCGCTCCAGGCGCGCACCGTGTTCGGGTGGACGCCCAGGAACCGAGCCGCGCGGGTCACGGACAGGGTCGCGTCGGGGGGTCGCATGGTCGCTCGAAGGCTCGCTCGCTGGAGGAAATGTGAAGTCCGCCCGGCGAGCGTAGGAAGGCTCACAGTTCCTGCCAATAGGACCCTCGTACCGGGTCCCCGCTCAGCGGCGGTCGTGCCTGCCGGCGGTCAGGCGCACGTACAGGAGGGTCGCCGCAGCAGCGCCCCCGCCGACCGCGATGACCAGCGCGATCGCGAGCCCAGGCTCGCCGATGAGGCTCGGCCCACCGGATGGGACCCTGGGATCGCCGGCCGGATCCACGGACCCTCCCGGCGAGGGGTCGGCCGCCGTGACGGGCGCAACGCCGAGGATGGCCAGCGCGATCACGGCGGTCGCGAGGACCGTTGCGAGCCGACCGACGGAGGTGGCGCCCCGGGTGGGCCTCGACCGCGGCGCAGCGACCGGGCTCACCCGACCAGCGCCTCGATCGACGCCCAGACCAGTCCGACGACGAGAAGGACCACCCCGAGGCCGAGCAGGACTGCGACCGCCACGGCCCGCCAGCGCCCTCCCCCCGCCAGGACGCGCATGGCCTCGTCGCGCTCGAGGGTCGAGATGACGAGCGGCCGGCCGGTGCCCGCAGTGAGCACCACCGAGCCGTCGGGGCGAAGCGTCGGGACGCCCAGGGCGAGCGCGTGCTCCACCGCGGACACCTGCTGGATGACGGCCCGGGTCGGCGTGTCCGGAGCCGTGCCCGCGGGAACGCGATCGGGGAGGTCCCCGGCGACCCCGGTCGATTCCCGGGGCAGCACGACGACGCCCGGGCCGAGGACGTCCGCGTCCACGGCGATCTCGTCGAGTCCCTCGCGGAGGGTGAAGGGCACGGCCTCCCGGCTGTCCTCGACGCTGAGCCACCGCCCACGACGTCGGAGCTCGATCCGGGTGCGACGGAAGACGAGGGGGCGATCGGCCGCGTCCGCGAAGGTCGTCGCGCTGTCGACCCGCCCCTCGACCCCCACGTAGCCCGCTCGCCCGGTCCTTGCTGCCGCGACGGCCGCGGCGATCGGGACGACGGGGGTGGCCGCGAGCAGGCGGCCCAGTCGGTAGCCGGATCCGAAGCTCAGGAGGGCGAGGACGCCGGCCGCGAGCGCGACGAAGCCGGCGACGATGAGGAGCTGGGGATCCACGGACGGATGATAGCCGCGCTCGCGTTCGTGCCGGGCGGCCGGGAGTCACCTCGCTCGACCGGGTCCGCCTCGTCGCCCCAAGGGATCGGGGCGTTCGCAGGGCAACGAAACGCCCGAAGGAACCGCTCCGACGCGTGGGCGTTGATGCGATCGCCGCCGTTAGCGTCCTTGGGCCCCTCCGGGCTGCGACGTACGGTAGGCCCGGGGCGCGGCTCGGTCAACGGGTTGCATCCACGAAACGACGGGCGGGGCTCCGAGTTATCCACCGTCTGTCCACAGGTGCGCCCGCGCACCGGCCCGACCCCGGGCGTCGGTCAGCCCGCCGTCCGCCCGGTCGCCGGATCGAGCGCGGAGAGCAGGCCGCCGTAGCTGGTGAGGATCAGGCGACCCCCGACGAGCTCGGCTCCCGCCACCACGTCGGAATGGGCTGCCCGCCACGCCACCGTCCCGTCCGCCTCGATCGCGAACGTCTCGACCTCCGCCTGCACGATCACGTGATCGAGGCGAGCCGATCCGAGGACCTCGACGATGGGGCTGCGGGACCGATGCGACCAGTGGAGCTCACCGGATCTCGCGGCGAACCCGTAGGTGTGGAAGCCGTAGCCGACGACGAGCAGCCCGGCGGTGTCCCAGTAGACGGCCCTGGGTCGATCGTGGATGGCGCTCGCCAGCCGGGCGGTCCAGGTCGCGCCCGGTGCGTCGATCCGGAGCTCGGCTCGGCAGAGGCGGTCGGGATCGGCGCCGACGAGCGGCCCGTGGTCCTGGAGGACGCCGCCGGCCTCCGTCAGCGCGAAGACGGCGTCGGCCTGGCCGCTCCCGCCCCACCGGAGGCGCGCCCGGAGCCCGCCGGGGAACCGCACGACCGCATCGAGCGGCTCCGCCATCGCAGCTCCCGGCTCAGGCTCCGGCGCCCTGGGTCGCCGGATCGCTGCCAGCGAGCGCGCCCCCGGTCTCCGGGTCGGAGGTGGTGCTGACCGGGTCGCCGAGGAGCGCCTCGGCCGCGACGTCCGCCGGGCGCCTGGACTCGGCGATCGGCGCCACGGTCGCGTTCGCGAGCATGCGGAGGGCAGCTGGCGGGACCGGGAAGACGGCGGTCGACGTGCCGGCCGCCGCCCAGACCGTCGCGTAGCGGCCCAGGTCCGGGTCCATGAAGGCCCGGGGTGGGCGGGGGTGACCGACCGGCGGGATCCCGCCGATCGTGAAGCCGGTGAGGTCGCTCGCCTCGCGGGCCGTGGCTCGGCGCACGTCGGACCGGCCGACGACCGCCCCGAGCCGGCCGACGTCGACCCGATCGACGCCCGAGACGAGGCAGAGGATCGGCTCCAGCTCGTCGCCGTCGGGGACGACGAAGACGAGCGACTTGACGATCTGGCCCAGCTCGACCCCGAGGGCCGCGGCGGCCTGCTCTGCCGTGTGGGTCGACGCGTCGAAGGTGGTCACTTCGAGGGTCACGCCCTTGCGCGCGGCCGCCTCGAGCACCCGCTGGGTGGCTGGATGCGGGGGATCCTGGGGCACGGGCGGAGTCTAGCACCGGCGATGCCCCCGGCCGACATCGCGGTAGCATCGGTCCATGAAGGCGATCCTGTTCGACTGGGACGGCACGCTCGTCGACTCGCTGGGGGCCTACTTCGAGGCCAACCGCTGGGTCATGGACCACTTCGGGCTGCCGTTCGACGAGGGTCTCTATCGGCGTCACTACGCCCCGGACTGGCGCCTCCAGTACCGGGCCCTCGGCGTGCCGGAGGAGCGCCTGCCGGAGGCGCAGGAGCTGTGGCGCACCCGCTTCTCGCTCCGCGACGCCCGGCTGCTCCCCGGCGTGGACGTCGCGCTCCCCGCGCTCGCCGGGGCCGGCTACCGGCTGGGCCTGGTGACCGCGACCGAGCGCGACTCGGCGGAGCCGCTCATCGCCCGGCTTCGACTCGACCGGGTCCTCGAGGCACGGGTCTTCGGCGACGACCTGCCGGTCCACAAGCCTGACCCGGCGCCCCTCCGGCTGGCCCTGGAGCGGCTCGGTCACGACGGGCCACCGGGGGACGTGATCTACGTCGGCGACGCCGTGCCGGACATGCAGATGGCCCGGGCGGTCGGAACGAGGGCCGTGGGCGTCCGCTCCATCCTCGGCGATCCCGACGAGCTCCGGAGCGCGGGCGCCGAGACGGTCGTCCCGTCGGTCGCCGCCTGGACCGCCGACCTGCTCGGGCGGTCGGCGCTCGAGGGCTGACGGTGCATGCCGTCGTCGTCGCCGACGGCGATGCGCCGGTCCGGACGGCGCTCGACGCCGCCTGGCCGGGCTGGGCCGACGACGTCGCCCTGGTCGTCGCCGCGGACGGTGGGGCCGACGCCTGCCCGGGGTTGGGGTTGGCGCCGGATCTCGTCGTCGGCGACGGCGATTCGCTGGGGCCCGACGGACTCGACCGGCTCGTTCGGGCGGGCGTCCCGGTCGAGCTCGCCCGCGTCGACAAGGACGAATCCGACCTTGAGCTCGCCCTCGCGGCCGCGGTGCGCCGCGGCGCCGACCGGATCACCGTCGTCGGGGCCTTCGGGGGAGCCCGGGTCGATCACGAGCTGGCCAACATCGCCCTGCTCGCCCATCCGCTGCTCGAGCGCGTCTCGGTCGTCCTCCTGGACCCGCGGGGTCGCCTCTCGCTCGTCCGGGCGCCCGCGCCGGATGGCGGACCGGTCCGCCGTGAGCTGCCCGGCCCGGTCGGCGCCCTCGTCTCGCTCCTGCCCGCGGGGCCCGGGGTCGACGGCGTGACGACGACCGGGCTGCGCTATCCGCTGCGCGACGAGCCGCTGCCGTTCGGGCCGGCGCGAGGGCTGTCGAACGTCCGAACGGAGGCGCGGGCCGGGGTCTCGGTCCGACGGGGCCTGCTCCTGGTCGTGGAGTCGCCTGCTACGCTCGCGACATGACCGAGCTGCGGACCGGCGACCCTGCGCCCGAGATCGAGCTTCGCGATGACGCCGGCACCGTCCATCGGCTGGCCGAGCGTCGGGGCCGCTGGACGATCGTCTACTTCTACCCGCAGGACGACACGCCCGGCTGCACGACCGAAGCGTGCCAGTTCCGCGACCTCGCAGCCGACATCGCCGGGCTCGATGCGGACGTCTGGGGCATCAGCCCGGACGATGCCGCCAGCCATGCCGCCTTTCGAACGAAGTTCGGGCTGCCGTTCCTCCTCCTCAGCGACGAGGACCATGCGGTGGCCGAGCGCTACGGGGCCTGGGGCATGAAGAAGAACTACGGCCGGGAGTACGAGGGGCTGATCCGCTCGACGTTCCTCGTCGACCCGGATGGCCGGATCGCCAGGGCCTGGCCCCGAGTCAGGGCCGATGGCCATGCCGAGCGCGTGCTCGAGGCGCTCCGGGAGCTCGCGGGCGGGGCCCATGCCGCCGGCTGATCGCGCGCAGGTGCCGGGCCAAAGGGCGGCCTCGCCCGTGGGGGGAGACGGGCGAGGCCACGTCGGTCATCCTACTAGAGGCCGCTCCGGTGAGTGAAGCCGAGGGTCGCCGCGATCACGTGGATCACGCGTGGCGCCCCGAGCGTTTCATGGTCATCGTGGCCCATCCGGACGACGCCGACTTCGGCCCGGCCGCCACGGCTGCACGGTGGATCGACGCCGGCTCGGTCGGCCGGCTCGTCTGCTGCACGAGCGGCGATGCCGGCGGGACCGACCCCGACCAGGACCCGCTCGAGCTGGCCGCGCTCCGCGAGGCCGAGCAGGAGGCCGCTGCCGCCATCGTCGGCTACCAGGGGGTCGCGTTCCTCCACCAGCCCGACGGCGCCCTGGCCAACGACCTCGCGCTGCGCGAGCAGCTGGTCCGTGAGATCCGGAGCTTCCGGCCGGACGCGGTCCTCTGCACGGACCCGGAGGTCATCTTCTATCGGGGCGGGGGCGTCAATCACGCCGACCATCGGGCGGCGGGCATGGCGGCCGTCGACGCCGTCTACCCGGCCGCCCGCAACCCCATGGCCTTCCCCGGCCTGGCTCGTTCCGGGCTGGCCGCCCATGTCGTCCGTCGGCTCTACCTCTTCTGGTCCGAGCATCCCACGGCCTGGGTGGACGTCACCGCGACGATCGACCGCAAGCTCGATGCCCTCCGCGCGCATGCCAGCCAGATCCACGACCCGGCCCGCCTCACCGCGTGGATCGGCGAGTGGGCGCGCGAGGAGGGCGAGGTGATCGGAGTGGACGCGGGCGAGGCGTTCCGGGTCATCGTCATCGAGGACGATGAGGACGAGGGCCCGACGGGCCAGAAGGACCCGGAGGACAGGAAGGGGGCCTGAGCCGACCCAGCCGACCGGGTCGTCAGGTGGTGGCCAACAGGGCGGGTCGGACCCGCCCCCAGTCGTTCCAGACCATCGTGAGACCGTCGGCCCGCCGGCCGAGCAGGTCGACCATCTCGCCCAGGCCCAGGTCGCCCGCCGCCTCCGCCAGGTAGTCGTCCGCGGCGACGCGGGTCCCGGCGAACAGCCTCGGCATCTCGGTCTCGTCGGGCCAGATCCGGATGCGCATCGGGTCCTGCCCCGCATAGCCGACGGCGAGCGAGAGATCCCGCTGGCTCGGGACCCGGCCGTCGGCGAACCCGGCGAGCCCGTCGAAGCGGAAGCCCAGCGACGCGAGGGCCGCCACGATCTCGCGCCGCTCGGGTCCGCTGAAGAGGCCCCAGAACGGCTGGTCGTCCGGCAGATCCAGCTGGGACGCGTCGATCGCCGTCGCCACGATCGCGTCGACCAGCCCCGACATGGCGAGCTGCCACTCCCGGCGCGCCTCGGCGTCGCTTCCCGCGAGCTCGGCGACGAGCTCGACCATCGCCCGGTCGTCGCCCCGGAGCAGCCGGAGGATGCGGGGCGAGCCCGCCCCCTCGACGGCCCATTCGAGCTCCGGGCGGTCCTCCGGATAGGGGTCCAGGCGGGGCACCTCGACCGGCACTTCCGCCGCCCGACGGGTCACGGCCTCGCGGCAATCGGCCAGCGCCTGGCGAGCTGCCAGGCAGGCCTCGGCCGCGGACTCGGCCGCGATCCGGGCGGCGTCCGCCTCGATCGTGCGCTGCTCGACGGTCACGATCAGCCCCGATGCCCGGCCTCGCTCGCGCTCGACGTCCACGGCGGCCCGGCGGGCCTCGGCGTTGATGCGGTTGACCTCCTCCAGCCACGTCGCGGCGGCTGCGTCGAGCTCTTCACGGCTCGCCGCCGTGTCGCGGCTCGCCCGGAAGCGGACGTGAGCCTCCTCCTTGGCCGTCCGGATGGCGCGAGGATCGCTCCGCCGCTCGGCCTCCTCGGCCCGGACGAGGTGCTCGTCGTAGGCTCGTCGCGTCTCGTGGAGCGCGGCTGCGGCCGCGTTCGCCGTGGCCTGCGCCCGCTCGGCGACCGCGCAGCGATCCTCGGCCACGGCGACCAGGTGGGCGCAGGGATCATCGGAGCGGGGGACGTCCTGCCCGGAGCCCCGGACCAAGCCGGCGGCCCGGTCGTCCTCGGATCCGGACCAGGCGGCGGTCACGATCGGTGGGGCGACCGCCACGGCCGTCGCGCCGCCTCCGCCGCTCGCATCCGCCAGCGACGGGCCGGCATCGCGCGCCGCCGGGACCGGCATGCCGGGCGGGGCCGCGGGGTCGGCCACGACCGGCACCGCGACCCAGGGCCGCCCCTGGAGCGTTGGAACGTCCGTTCGCTGTCCCGCAACGCTGGGCGGCTCGGCCGCGGGCATCGGGAGCCCCTGTCCGACAGCCTCCGAGACCGTCCCGATGGTGCCGGCCGCCACGGCCACGAACGCGGCGTCCATCGGCTCCGGTCGGTCCAGCGCCCGACGGTCGGCCGGACCGCCCCGGGCAGGTCCGTCCACGGGCGCGGCGAACGGATCCGTCGCGAGCGTGGCCCCACGCCGCGGGACGCTGTCGGGGGCGACGGTGACGCGCACCTCGCGGGGCGGCAGCGGTCGTGTCCGGTAGACCGCGACGAAGGCGGCGCCGGAGGCGACGCCGAGGAGCAGGCCCAGCGCCAGGAAGGCGAACTCGCCCGCGGTCACTGCCGTCGTCCTCCTCTCGTCGCGGACAGCAGCCAGGGGCCGGCCACCGTGCATCCACGACCTGCGACGGAGCGTAGCTGCGCATGGCGGGAGAATCAACCCGGACGACGGTCGACTCCCCCCATCCGATGGGGGGAGGTGCGAACGCGCACCGCTGCGCTGCGCTTTTGCGCCACGCCTGAGGCGGGTGGTAGATTCGCCCCCGCGTCCCGCCGACGTTCCCGCCTGCCCCGAGCCCGTCCACGTTCCGACCTTCGACGAAGGAAAGGCACGCCCGTTGGCCATCGACCCGAACCAGGAGTTCCTCGTCCAGCCGGTCGACGCCTCCTGGTTGCAGTGCAACATCGAGTGCCAGGAAGCCTGCCCGGTGGGGACGAACTGCCGCGGCTACCTGAACCTGGCCGCCGAGGGCCGCTTCGAGGAGGGCTACATCCTCTCCCGGGAGCCGAACCCGGTCGCGGCGATGTGCTCGTACGTCTGCTCGGCACCCTGCGAGCGGGCCTGCCGCCGCGGCGACATCGACCGGCCGCTGGCGATCCGGGCGATGAAGCGCTTCCTCGTCGAGTGGCACGAGGCCTCGGGCATCCCCGACGTCCTGCCGGAGATCACCCCGCGCGACGAGCACGTCGCGGTCATCGGCGCCGGTCCTGCCGGCCTGGCCGTCTCCCGCGAGCTCGCCGTCAAGGGCTACCAGGTCACGGTCTTCGACTCGCTGCCGTACGGCGGCGGCACGATGCTCGTCGGCGTCCCGGCCTTCCGGCTGCCGCGCGAGGCCATCGAGATGGACGTCCGGCTCGTGGAGCGCCTGGGTGTCACCTTCCGCTACAACACGACGATCGGCAGCGACGTGCCGTTCGAGGACCTCCAGCGCGATTTCGACGCGATCGCCATCACCGCCGGCGCCATGAACGCGGTCGTCCTCGATCTCCCGGGAGCGGAGCTCGACGGCGTCCAGTACGGCGTCGACTTCATGAAGAAGGCGAACCTCGGCCAGGAGCTCACCGTCGGCAAGGACGTCGTCGTCATCGGCGGCGGCTACACCGCGATGGACTGCTCGCGGACGAGCCTCCGCCACGGCGCCGAGCGGGTCACGATCGCCTACCGGCGGACCCGTTCCGAGCTGGTCGTCGACGAGGAGGAGCTGGGCGAGACCGAGCGCGAGGGCGTGGGCATGGAGTTCCTCGCCAGCCCGGTCGAGATCCTCGGCGAGGACGGCAGGGTCGCCGGGGTCAAGTTCATCCGCAACCGGCTCGGCGAGCCGGACGCCTCGGGTCGGCGCTCGCCGGTCCCGATCGAGGGCTCCGAGTTCATCGTCCCGGCCGACACGGTCATCCCGGCGGTCTCCCAGGCAGCCGACCTGACGTTCCTGCCCGTCCAATCGGACTTCGAGGTGAACCGCGGCCGGCTCAAGGTCGACCCGGCGACCTACGCGACGAACGTCCGCGGCGTCTTCGCCTGCGGCGACTTCGTGACCGGGCCGACGACCCTCATCGAGGCGGCCGGTCACGGCAAGAAGTGCGCCTACGCGATCGACCGCTATCTCGGCGGCCAGGCCGAGGTGGCCGTGGCTGCCGAGGTCCGCATCACGAGCTCGTGGCGCCACGACATGCCGGAGTTCTACGACGTCCTGCCGCGCCAGCACATCCCGATGGTCCCGCTCCAGGAGCGGATGCCGTCGACCGATCCGACGGTGAACTTCGCGACGCCGGTCGAGCTCGGCTACACGGCCACCCAGGCCGTCGCCGAATCGACGCGCTGCCTGATGTGCAACTACAACATCTGGTTCGACCCCTTCCGCTGCGTCCTCTGCGGCGCCTGCGCCGACGTCTGTCCGGAGGGGGTCATCCACATGGCCGACATCAACCAGCTCAAGACCGAGGGGCTGCTCCCGGAGATCGAGGAGGCCTACGGCTGGGACGACGGGGCCGCGATGATCCTCGACGAGGAGCGCTGCATCCGCTGCGCGCTGTGCGTCAAGCGGTGCCCCTTCGACGCCATTACGATGGAGCGGTTCGAGCTGCGGGAGGTCTCGAACGACGGCCGGCTCTACAAGGAGTCGTACCGTGACGCCCAGCTGGCCGGCTGGGCCGGGATCGCAGGAGGGGCCAGGTGAGTTTCCTCGAGCGGGTGGACCAGGGCATCCGCCGGAGCGCCGTGTGGCGCTCGTTGTTCCGTCAGCCGTACCCCAACGACGAGCGGTCGCGGGCGTACGCGGTCATGAACAACGTCTTCCTGCACATCCACCCGGTCCGGGTGCGGCAGCACGCGGTGAAGTTCGCCTACACCTTCTGCCTGGGCGGGCTGTCGTTCTTCCTGTTCCTGGTCCTGACCGTGACCGGCGTCTACCTGATGTTCTACTACGTCCCCTCGGCGACCCAGGCCTACGCGGACATCCTCGACATCCAGAGCCAGGTGACCTTCGGGCTGCTGACCCGCAACATCCACCGCTGGGCCGCTCACCTCATGGTCTTCTTCGTCTTCCTGCACATGATGCGGGTCTTCTACCACGGGGCCTACAAGCCGCCGCGAGAGTTCAACTGGGTCGTCGGCGTGGTCCTGCTGTTCCTGACGATCATGCTGAGCTTCACCGGCTACCTGCTGCCATGGGACCAGATCGCCTATTGGGCGATCACGATCGGCGGCAACATGGCCGGCTACGCCCCGCTCTTCAACACGCCCGGCAAGCTCCTCCTGCTCGGCAGCCTCGAGGTGAGCCAGAACACGCTCCTGCGGTTCTACGTGCTCCACATCATGGTCTTCCCGCTCGTCGCGGCCATCTTCCTGGCGGTCCACTTCTGGCGGATCCGCAAGGACGGTGGCATCAGCGGCCCGCTGTGAGCCCGGCCAGGTAGCGGACGGATCCGATGACCGACACCAAGTCCCCGCCAGAGCGCCGCGTCGTCCTCCCCGTCGATCCGACCCGACGGACGGAGATCGACAAGCAGCGCGTGCCCATGGCCGCGCGGCCGTACCGGCTGCTGGCCCTCGTCAAGCAGGATGCCGTCGTCCGGGTCCAGAAGGAGCCCGACGACACGGTCATGACCTGGCCGCACCTGCTCGTCATCGAGTTCCTGGCGGCCGCGATGATCAGCATCTTCATGCTCCTCATGGGGCTCTTCATGAACGCTCCGCTCGAGGAGCTGGCCAACCCCAACGTGACCCCGGCCGTCGCCAAGGCGCCGTGGTACTTCCTGGGCCTCCAGGAGCTCCTGGCCTACTTCCACCCGACCGTCTCGGGCGTCATGGTCCCGGCGTTCGTCCTCGTGGGGGCGGCGGTCATGCCCTTCGTCGACCGGGGCAACGTCCTGGCCACACGGCCGTCCGATCGCAAGACCGCGGTCGTACTGTTCACCCTGCTCTGCATCCTCGGGCTGACCCTGACCTTCGTCGGCGTCTTCTTCCGGGGTCCCGGCTATGCCTTCGCGATCCCGTACGTGACGACGGCCGGCTTCCACTTCGCCCTGTGAGCGCGCGAGACGTCCCATGAGCAACTACCAGGTCGAGCCCGCCAGCAAGCCCCAGGCTCTCTCGAAGGAGGCCATCAAGGCGCTCCGCCACGAGCAGGTCCAGGGTCTCTCGCGGCGCCAGATCCTCCGCGGGTCGATCGCCGGGGCGATGCTGCTCTGGATCACCGAGGTCGCGGCCGGCTCGCTCGGCTTCCTGTGGCCGAACCTCTCGGGTGGCTTCGGCGGCCAGGTCCGGATCGGCACTCTCGAGGACGTGAAGCTGGCCAACTCGGACGTGCCGATCGAGGAAGGCTTCCCCGGCTACTACCCGGATGCCCGGGCGTACGTGGTCCTGATCGACCCGGCCGTCCAGCAGTTCCTGCCGGGCGCCAGCGCCGATGGCGACGGCACGCAGATGAACGTGCGCGGCCTCTACCAGCGCTGCCCGCACCTGGGCTGCCGCCCCAATCCCTGCGAACGGAACTTCTGGATGGAATGCCCCTGCCACGGCTCGCGCTTCGACCGCCTGGGGACGAAGGTCGCCGGCGAGCAGTACGGCCCGGCGCCCCGGAGCATGGACCGCTTCGCAGCCGAGGTCGACGGGGCGGGCGTCCTGACGCTCGACACCGGCAAGATCACCCTCGGGCCGCTGCCGGTCGCCCTCGGGCAGCCCGGCGTCATCCCGCCAAAGGCGCCGACCGGATGCATCTGACCGCCCGCGAGCCATCGACCGCCGACGTGCGAGGAGATCGATGACCGACCAGCCCGGCCGCGAGCCCGAGGAGCGCCTGCCCGAGCCGCGGCCGGAGCCGCAGCCCCCGAGTGCCGACCGCTTCACCGCACCGCCGCAGGCGCACAGCTTCGAGCTGACGCCCGAGCGTGCCTCGCGGATCGTCCGCGCGTCCGGCGATTCGCGCCTGATCGGCTTCCTGGCCGTGCTCTTCGTCGGGATCTTCGTGATCGGCTACTACTTCTACGAGCTCGCGCCGTTCGGGCTCACCGAGAGCCGGCTGACGAGCGAAGCCGCCGCGCAGCAGGTCACCGCGGTCGAGCGCGGCTACAACATCTACCAGGCCAACTGCGCCCGCTGTCACGGCGTCAACGGCGAGGGAGGGATCGGGCCGGTCCTGAATCGCCAGGACAAGCTCTTCCAGCACCTCGACGAGGCCTACCTCCACACGATCCTGCTGGTGGGTGGCCGATACGCCTGCGGCGACCCGAACAGCCTCATGCCGCTCTGGTCGAACGAGGGCTCGCCGCCCGGTCCGCTCACCTACGAGCAGGTCAACGAGCTGATCGAGTTCATCCGGTCGACTTCGGACGAGACCTTCGTCGTCCGCGATCCCGAGCTCTTCGAGCCGGTCATCGACCCGGCGACGGGCGAGCCGAGGACCTTCACGGGCTGGGTCGACCCGGAGTACAAGCCCGAGCCCGGTGCGACGCCGTATCCGGCCTGCTGGCAGGACGAGTTCCTGGCCCCGCCGCCGGCCTCGCCGGGGGCGAGCCCCGATCCAGGTGCGTCGGCTGCGCCGTCGGAGGCGCCGTCCGGCACCGTGCTCGACATCAGCGCCCAGAACATCGCCTTCGACACGGACGCGCTCGAGGCGCCCGCGGACACGGCGTTCCAGATCCGGTTCGCCAACAACGACGCCGGCATCCCCCACAACGTCGAGATCAAGGACGCCTCGGGGGCCACCGTCTACCTCGGTGACATCTTCAATGGGGTCGAGACCCGGACCTACGACGTCCCGGCGCTGCCGGCGGGCACCTACACGTTCATCTGCACGGTCCACCCGAACATGGCGGGGACCCTCACGGTCAAGTAGCTCCGGGCCGCCGGGGCGGCTCGGTGGGGATGGAGGACGATGGCCCAGCAGGCACTCGAGAGCGGGGCGACGCGAAAGCGGGTCTTCTTCGGCCTGCTCGACGCCGACGGCTGGTCGTGGGCGGCGGTCAAGGCCGTCTTCTGGCTCATCGTCCTGATCATGCTGCTCGGCTACATCCCCGACCGTGCCTACTACTTCACCGTCTTCAGCGCCATCAGCATCGGCCTGGACCCGGCCCAGCCGCCGGCCAGCGCGGTCACCCCGATCAACCTGTGCCCGCCCGAGAACGGCGACCTGCCCTGCCCGGCGCCCACCGGGTCGATGATCGCCTGGGAGCCCTCGCCGGCCGAGGTCGCGCTCCCGAGCGCGCGAACGGACGGCGGCATCGTCCAGCTGGGCAGCCTGCTCGTCTACGTCGGCGGGTCCGACGGGGCGGCAGCGGTCGCCGACACGTCGGTGGCCCGCCTCGTGGAGGGCAGCTCGTTCGACGCGTGGGAGCCCGGCCCGGCCCTGCCGGCGCCTCGCTCCGACGCTGGGGTCGTGGCCTTCGGCGGTGTGGCCTACGTCATCGGCGGCCTGGACGCCGATGGCCAGCCGACGACGACCGTGTACCGCCTGACGATCGACCTCGACAGCGGCGAGCTCGGGACCTGGGAGCTGGTCGACGATCTGGCCCTGCCCGAGGCCCGGGCGGGCGCGGCCGTCGCCGTGGCCCCAGATGGCCTCATCCTCGTCGGCGGCCGGACCGCCGATGGGCCGGTCACCTCCGTCTGGAAGAGCGACCTCGAGAACGGCAAGCTCGGGGCCTGGGCCGCGAACGCGGAGCTGCCCGAGCCGCGCGCCGACCACGGGGCGGCCCTCGTCGGCGACTACCTCTGGGTCTACGGCGGCACGGGAGCCGACGGCGCGCCGACCACGACCGTCCTGCGCGGCACGGTGACCGTCCCCGAGGTCCCGGAGGGCGCCGTCCCGGGCACGCCCGCCGACCCGTCGTTCGTCAACGACTGGGCCACGAACGCCGACGCCAACCTCCCGGTCGCCCGCGCGAACCCGGCGACGTTCACGGCCAACGGCATCGTGTACCTCGTCGGCGGCAACGACGGCTCGGGCCCCAAGGGCGAGGTCTACTGGGGCGTCCCGGACGGCGATGGCGACATCGCCTGGACCAACCTCGAGGCGACGGATCTCCCCGACCAGGGGCTGGAGGGTGCGGCCGGGGCGGTGTCCGGATCCACGGCCTTCGTCATCGGTGGCGAGACCTCCGGCGGCGTCCTCGCCTCGTCGGCTCGGGCGAGCCTGGCCCCCGGCAGTCCGTACCTCCAGATCGGGCTCCTGGGCGTCACCATCCCGGCCCTCGGGATCCAGGGCGAGATCGGGCAGCAGATCGGCTACCTGAACGCGGCCGGCGTCGGCACCGTCAACTTCGTGCTGCTGATCCTGGTGGGCCTCGCGTTCGCCCATCCCGAGCGGGCCAAGGGCATCGGTCGGCGCATCCTCCGGGTCTTCCGCTAGCCGGACGGGGTCGTACCCCGGCGGACCCGGCCCGTCAGGTGGGGACCTCGCCCTCGCCCGCCTCCGGCGCCGTCGTCGTCACGGGCAGGCCGGCCTGGTACCAGGCCACGATCCCCCCGGTCACGTTGGCCACCCGCGGGTAGCCCTGGCGGAGCAGGTACTGCGTCGCCGATGCCGAGCGGTTGCCGGTCCGGCAGAGCATCAGCAGCGGTCGGTCGGCCGGCAGCTCGTTGCAGCGAGCCACGAACTCCGAGAGCGGGAGCAGCACCGACCCGGCGACCCGGACCTGGGCGAACTCGTCAGGCTCGCGGACGTCCACGATGAGCGCATCGTCCTCGGCCTGGGCGCTGGCGTCCTGGACGCTGACCGCTGGGAGCGACCAGGGATCCATCAGCCGGCACCCCGGCGCATCGCGGCGAGACGGGTCACTCGAGCTCGGCGAGCGGGCGACGACCGGCGTAGCCGTCGTCATGGCCGTGCCACCAGGCGAGGTCGTCCTCGCCGAGGCGCCAGCAGAGCCAGACCGGACGCCCGGACACGAGCGCCGGAAGGTCGATCAGCCCCGTCGGGATGTCCCGGAGGACGATGTTCTCCTCGTCGAGCCGCCCGACGTCGGCCTGCATCTGGTCGATGAGGCCCTGCATCCGGAGCCGGATCCGGCGCAGCTCCGGGTCGCCCGCCGCGAGGTCGGCGAGCGCCTCGTCGTCCACGGTGGGACCGCCCGACGAGCCCGTGGCCGCCTGGACCCGGGCCAGTCGCTGGACCGCGAGGTCGCGCAGCTCCACGAGGGCCTCGCGCTCGTCGCGCAGGCGCTCCAGGACCTCGCGGAGCTCGGCGATCCGCCCGTTGGCCTCGTCGATCGTGTAGTAGCGCGTCACCCACCGATTGTAGGGCCTCGGCACCGGGAGGCCCTCGCCCCGGCTTCCTGCGGCCCGGTCCGGGTCGGGGATCCGCGCCTGGACCACCCGCCGGTCGGCGGCCGGGACCGATGCTCCCCCGGCCGCCCGGCAGCGGCTCGGTCGGGTAGAGTCGGCCTTCGCGGGCCCGTAGCTCAGGGGCAGAGCAGGGGACTTTTAATCCTCGTGTCGTGGGTTCGAATCCCACCGGGCCCTCGCCGCCGCCAGCGCAGTGCCGCGCCGCACGGCCGGGCGTGACCTCCGACCCTAGTCCGGGCGGCTCGGACGGGCCGACCCTGATGGCCGCCATGCTCCCGGAGTGGACAGGCGTCCCACCGGGATCGCGGCGCCCGTGCCGACGTCGCGGAACCTGCCACCAACGAACCCC
>DATHYZ010000135.1:0-3868 GCA_035458865.1 Candidatus Limnocylindrales bacterium | reverse complement strand
TGTGACCGGGACCGGCGGCGTCGTCCGCCGTCGACGCCCAAGGATCGGCCAGGTGGCACGCTGGGCGCCGCCGCGGCATTGCCGGATGGGACGCTGGTGGCCGTCGGCCAGCTTACGGGCAGCGACGGCTGGAGCGTCACGGCCGCGTGGGTGTCGCCCGCGAACCAGGCGGTGCGCCCCTCTCGAGAGGCCGGTGTGCCGCCGCCGAGGATCCTCACCGACAGTTGGATAGTGTCGGCGCTATCCCTCTCGCCCCGACCAGACTGACCAATCAAGATTGACTGGTCCCCAGCCCCGAAGGCTGCATCCCACCCGTGGGCCTTCGCATGGGCCGTCAGCGTGAACGTGACGTCGTTCACCCCCAGGACGTCGATCCGCTCATCGCGGCCTCGGCGATGGCGTGGCGTCCGGCGTCAAACGCCGCGTCCCAGCCTCGCGCTCTCGTGTGGTCGAGGTAGGCGCGGGCCTCCGCCGCCGTCGGGACGCGCGAGGGGCGGACCACCACCGCCTCGGCCTCGGCGTCGAGACGGGCCATCGTCGCCTCCAGCCGGCCGAGGTCGCGGTCCTTGGCGAGCTGCAGGGCGACTCGCTCGCGCTCGCGCTTGATGCGGGCCTGCAGCAGCGCGTCGCTCCCATCCGACTCCGGCCTCGCGGCCTCAGCGACCGTCCCGTGGCGCAGATCGCCCTCGACCCGATGTGGTCGGGGCTGTGCTTCCGACCGGCGGACCTGGTCGGCCGGTAGGGCGGCCGGCCCATCGGGGACCGGCACCCAGGTCGAGCCGACCTCATGAGCCGATGGACGTCGAAGCGAGCGACTGGGCACCCGCCTTGCGGTGCTCGGACAGATGGAAGCCCACGTCGAGCAGGATCTTGACCCCGACGAGGATGGCGACCGCTGCCGCGTCCGGGATCTCGCGCTCGGTCGTCACGATGGCCATCCCCCCGAGGATGATCGTGAAGTGGAGGACGAACACCCGCCCGTACGGCGCGAACCACAGCGCTGCCTTGGACGTGTGCAGGTACTCGCCACCCTTGATGTAGTTGAGCCAGAAGGACAGGCCGTGGCTGACCGCCAGGGCGAAGACACCGAGTGCGATCGCGATCGGGTCAAGGGCTGCCGCCAAGGCGTTGACCCACCGGGAGAGCGGTTCGACGTCCGCGGCGGCGAAGAGCGGCAGCGTGAGCACGAACACGCCCTGAATGAGCCAGAAC
The DNA here is from genome assembly GCA_035458865.1 of Candidatus Limnocylindrales bacterium. Taxonomy (GTDB): domain Bacteria; phylum Chloroflexota; class Limnocylindria; order Limnocylindrales; family CSP1-4; genus DATHYZ01. The sequence goes on along the minus strand of DATHYZ010000135.1, from coordinate 2,656 downwards.
GCCCCGTAGCAGACGACGAAGGAGCCGACCGAGGTGCTCGAGGGCCGCACGGTGCTCAGGCTCCGCAACCAGGAGAACCACAAGGACAGCGCGCTGGCCGACGTCTCGTTGACGAGACCACCGCCGGCGGCGCGGATCGGTCCCTCGGCGCGGCGCATCTTGAGGACGTTGACGACCCCGACGATGCCGTTCTCGAGCCAGTAGATGATGAGGATGAGCCAGACGCTCCAGCCCAGGAACAGGGCGCCGGCCAACGGGATCAGGTTGGCCCCCACCAGCGCGACGACGGCCCGGGTCGAGGACGTCACCCGGTACCAGGCCAGAAGCCGCTCCACCCCTGCATGCTAGTCCTTTGTGATCGCCGGGCGACATGACCGTCCGTCGCTCGTCACCGGCCGCTCTCGCCGCTCGGGCCACACAGGATGTGATCCCCACAATGGCAGCCCGGCGCGTGGCCATGATCGCCCGGACGGGCCGACAGTCGAGCAAGGGCATGCCGGGCCCCCAGCGTGGGTCGTCCAGGCGGCCCCTTTGCCCTCAACGTGGTCACCGGCGACCAGATGGCGCTGCCCGATCTCCCCGGCGAGTAGGCTTCGGACATGGATCCCGTGCCCGAGCGCGTCCGGGCGGTGATGGCCTCGCTCGAGGCCCGCGACGCCGCCGACCGGATCGACGGCACCCCGAAGTCGGAGCGCCTGCGCGCCGTCAGCCCCGAGGTCGGCCGGTTCCTGCTGACCGTGGCGCTCGCGGTGGATGCCCGGACGCTCGTCGAGGTCGGGACGAGCGCCGGATACTCGACGCTCTGGTTCGCTGCGGCCGCGCGGTGCGCGGGCGGCCGGGTCATCACGTTCGAGGTCGATCCTGCCAAGGTCGAGCTGGCGCGGACCACGTTCGCCGACGCCGGTGTCGACGACCTGGTGGACCTCCGGGCGGAGGACGGCGCGGTCGGACTGATGAGCCTGAACGGGGGCGCCGACCTCGTCTTCATCGATGCCGAGAAGGAGGACTACCTGCGCCTGCTCGACCCGGCCGTCGCCGCCCTGCGGCCGGGCGGGGTCCTGGTGGCCGACAACCTCCTCAGCCACGAGGCCGACCTGGCCCCGTTCCGCGACGCTGCACTCGATCACCCGTCCCTGACCGGCCTCGTCGTACCGATCGGCCGCGGAGAGCTGGTCGCGGTCCGCGTCTGAGGGAGGCGCCGAGACCTCGCCTCGCTACGCCCCGTCGACCCAGCCGGACGCCCGGCCCGCCTCGAGGAACGCCGCCACGTCGCAGACCGGGCAGCGGGGGCCCATCATCGCTCTTCGAAGGCCGGCAGCAGCTCGGCCTTGAGCTCCCAGGCGTCGCCGTGCATGTGCCGGTAGACCTGGGGGAAGTCGACCGATCCCTTTGCAGCGCCGCCCTGCCACAAGTCGTACTTCGGATCGGAGTGGCGTCTGAAGAAGGCCTCCAGCCGCTCGTCGAGCTCGGCGACGACGGCGCCGTAGGCCGGGTCGCCGGCGAGATCGCGGAGCTGGCCCGGGTCGGCTGACATGTCGTAGAGCACCGGGCTGCCGTCCCAGTCATAGCCGAGCGAGCGCCACCAGTCGCCGGCCGCCTGCAGTCGCTTCCAGTACGCGAAGCGATCGGTGCGGACGCCGCGAGACTCCTCCTGCTCGAAGAAGACAGCCTCATGCCGGTCGGGCTGTTCCTCCCCCCGCAGCGTCGGCGCGAAGCTCCGGCCGGGACTCCCCGCGTAGCTCACGCCGGAGGCTCCCGCCCACTCGGTGATCGTGGGGGCGAGGTCGTATTGGCCGACGAGCAGGTCGGACACGAGGCCGGCGGGGATCGCGTCGGGCTGCTTGAGGATGAGCGGCACGTTCATGATGTCGTCATACAGGACGCACGGGACACTGCTCGGCGCATGTCCCCAGATACCGTGGTGGCCGAAGAAGTTCCCCTGGTCGGTCGTGAAGATGACCAGCGTGTCGTCCGCCAGCCCCGCGTCCCTGAGAGCCGCATCCACCCGCCCGACACCTTCGTCGACGAGCGCGCACTGCGCGGCGAAGTTCGCCAGCGACTCGACGTCGTTCTGCATCCGGACGAGCATCCAGTAGTACTCGCGCAGGTCCTCGGGGCAGCCGGGGAGCTGCAGCATCTTGATCGTGCTCTCGGCGACCGGGACACGGGGGACCGACCGGAACTCCTTCTTCGCGAAGTGCTGATAGGTGGGGAGGCGAGGCTCCGGCCCGTAGTTCGTCGGCGGGAGGGCGTACGGACCGTCGTACCACAGCGAGAGGAAGAACGGCTCCCGGCCCTTCAGGCCGGCGATCCGCTCGACCGCCTTCTCCGAGAAGAAGTCGACGATGTGGCGGCCGGTGAGCTTGTACTGCCGGCCGTTCTCGATGATGTCGTTGTCGTAGAAGTCGAGGGTGTCGCCCAGCGCGAACGTGAGCCAGTCGTCATAGCCCGGGGCCGCCCGGAGGGGGTTCCCGAGGTGCCACTTCCCCACGTGGGCCGTCCGGTAGCCGCGGTCGTGCAGCGTGACGGGCAGCGTGCGGAACTCCTGCACCGCGTACCAACCGTCCGGCCACTCCGAGAGCTGGGTGTCCTGCAGCCAGCTGTGGATGCCGTGTTGCGAGGGCATCAGCCCGGTGAGCATCGTCGCCCGGGAGCC
>DATHYZ010000134.1:0-10044 GCA_035458865.1 Candidatus Limnocylindrales bacterium | reverse complement strand
AGCACATCCCCGACGGCCCCACGACCGCCCGGATGTGTGATCTCGCGCGCCAGACCGGGATGGTCCTCATCGTGCCCATGTACGAGGAGGACGCCACCAGCGGCATCTACTACAACACCGCCGCGGTCATCGACGCCGACGGGACGTATCTCGGCAAGTACCGCAAGACGCACATCCCCCACGTCAAGGGCTTCTGGGAGAAGTTCTACTTCCGGCCGGGGAACCTGGGCTACCCGGTCTTCGAGACGGCTGTCGGCAAGGTCGGCGTGTACATCTGCTACGACCGCCACTTCCCCGAGGGCGCCCGGGCGCTCGGCCTCAACGGCGCCGAGATGGTGTTCATCCCCAGCGCGACCTCCCGCGGCCTCTCCGAGTACCTGTGGCGGATCGAGCAGGTCAGCCACGCCGTGGCGAACGGCTACTTCGTGGGAACCATCAACCGGGTCGGCATCGAGGCCGAGATCGGCGACGACGACTTCTATGGCCAGAGCTACTTCTGCGACCCTCGGGGCCAGTTCATCGGCTCCGTCGGCAGCCCGTACGAGGAAGAGCTCATCGTCCGGGACATGGACCTCGACCTGATCACCCAGGTCCGCCAGACCTGGCAGTTCTACCGCGATCGGCGCCCGGATCAGTACGAGGACCTCGTCCGCCCGTAGTCGCGAGGCCCGCGTCCCGGTACCGACCCGCCACGATCGGAGGCAGCGATGGACTTCGGATTCACGCTCAAACCCGAACACACGCTCGAGCGCACGCTCGGGCTGACGCGAATCGCCGAGGCCGCGGGGTTCACCTACGGCTGGCTCTTCGACAGCCACGTGCTGTGGCGTGACCCCTACCCGTTGCTGACGCTCATGGCCGAGGCCACGACGACGATGCGGCTGGGGACGTGCGTCACCAACCCGGCGACCCGGGAGCCGTCCGTCACCGCCTCATCGCTCGCCACGCTCGAGGAGCTCAGCGGGGGCCGGATGGATCTCGGGATCGGCCGGGGCGACTCGGCCCGGCGCGTGCTGGGCAAGCAGCCGACGACGATGAAGGACCTGGAGGAGGCCGTCCACGTCATCCGGGCGCTCGTCGAAGGTCGGCCGATCGAGTACGAGGGGGCCCTGCTCCAGTTCCCCTGGACGGCCGGCTGGCAGCTGCCGGTGTGGATCGCCGGCTACGGCCCGGTCGCGCTCCGGCTGACGGGCCGGATCGCCGACGGGGCGATGCTCCAGATCGCCGATCCGGACCTGATCCACTGGTTCGCCGGCCAGGTCCACGATTCGGCCCGGGAGGCAGGCCGGGAGGCGTCCTCGGTCAAGGTGATGGCGGCGGCCCCGGCCCACGTCGGCGACCTCGCCACGGCCCGCGACCGGACCCGCTGGTTCCCGGCCCTCGTCGGGAACCACGTCGTCGATCTCGTGAGCCGCTACGAGGGCGAGCTGCCCGAGGCCCTGACCCACTACGTCCGCGGGCGCCAGGGCTATGACTACCTCCATCACGCCGAGGTCGGCAGCTCCAACGCCGAGTTCGTGACCGACGACATCGTCGATCGCTTCGCCCTCGTCGGCGACGTCGACGCCCACGTCGCCAAGCTGCTGGAGCTGCAGGCCGCCGGGGTCGACCAGTTCAACCTCTACCTCATGAACGGCGACGAGGAGGCGCAGCTCGAGCGCTACGGCAGCGAGGTCATCCCCCGCTTCCGGGCGGCCGTGGCGGCGGCCTCCGGCGACGCCTGATCGAGCCCCTGACGAGCGCGGGCGCGGACCGACGTCAGGCCCCTCGCGCCCACGACCGTCCCGGCGTCGATAGCCCGTCCGTCAGGCTCGACGGCCGGGCCATCGTGCCCGACCATCGGACCATCACCCGCACGCCGGAGGTCCGATGCCCCGCCTGTCCCTTCGCCGCACCGACCCGTTCTGGGACCTCGACGGTCAGGGCGTCCGCCGTGAGCGGACGCGTCGCCGGGTCGTCGGGAGCCTTGCCTTCTTCCTCGCCGTGGGCGCCTGCGGCCTGACCGCGGCCACCTGGATCCGGCTCCTGGAGCCCGGCGTCACCCGGCTGCTGGGGAGCTAGACGAGCGCGGGCGCGTTCGCGCCCGGCCGCCGGACCGCCCGGCTCACCTCGCGCGCTCGTCCACCTCCGCGGGCGGCGGCATGCCTATGCTGACGGTCCGGATCGGAGGCAGCCGTGAGCCCCGCGGACCACCCACCCAGCGTCAGGGATCCCGACGCACCCGACTTCCGCGTCCTGAGCGACGCCCAGCGGCAGCGCATCCATGACGCCGCCCTGGCGATCCTCGACGACCCCGGGGTCCGGATCACCACCGCCGACGCCCGTGACGTCCTCGTCGGCGCGGGGGCGGTCCCCGCCGGGGGCGAGACGATCCGGATCCCGTCCCGGCTCGTGGACGAAGCCCTGGCCACAGCGCCCCGACGCTTCGTCCTCTTCGATCGCCAGGGTCAGGAGCGGATGCGGCTGGGCGAGGGCCGGCCCTACTTCGGGACCGGCGTGACGGCCCTCGCCTACGAGGACCCGAGGACCGGTGCGGTCGCCGACGTGACGCTCGACGACGTGGCGGCGCTGGCCAGGCTGACGGACGCCCTCCCCAACCTGGACTTCATCGCGACGCCGGGCGTGGTCCGCGCCGGGCCCGATCTGCCACAGCGGATCGTCAATCAGCGCGAGTTCCTGGCCATGCTGACCGGCACGACCAAGCCCATCGTGCCGCTCGTGGCCGACGCCGACGCCCTCGCCGACATCGCGGAGATGGCGGCGATCGTGGCCGGCGGCGAGGACGCCCTGCGCGCGCGCCCGTTCGTCGTCCCGTACCTGAACTCCGTGACCCCGCTGGTCTTCGATCCGGGGACGCTCGGCAAGCTGCTGCTCGCCGTGGATCGCGGCCTGCCGGTCGTCTGCCAGGCAGCTCCCACCCTGGGCGGCACCGGTCCCGTGACGCCGGCGGGCACCGCGGTCCTCTGTGCCGCCGAGACCCTGGCCGGCCTCGTCATCGCCCAGGCCCGCCGACCCGGCGCGCCGTACATCAGCGGCTCGATGCCGATGGCGATGGACATGCGGACCGGCGACGTGACCGGCGGTGGGGCACCGGGCCTGCTGGTCTACCTCGCCGGCGTCGAGATGGCCCGGCACTGGGGACTGCCGCAGGTCGGCTCGGCGGGCGCCGTGGACGCCAAGCTGTCCGACGAGCAGAGCGCCCGCCAGGCGGCCCTCGAGATCACCGCCTCCGCCCTGGAGGGGGTCGACCTCTCGTTCGACGTCGGGTCGCTCGAGATGGGGCTGGCGGTCTCGGCGATCCAGGTGGTCCTGGCCGACGAGGCGATCGAGGTCGCCAGGGGCCTGCTCCGCGGCGTGCCGACCGACGACGAGGCGCTGGCCGTGGACGTCATCCGCGAGGTCGGCATCGGGGGCCACTTCCTGGCCAGCCGGCACACGGCCGACCACCAGCGCGAGCTCTGGATGCCGACCCTCACCAGCTGGGACTCGAGACGAAGCTGGGAGGCCGCCGGGGCCGGGTCCCTGCGCGACCGGGCCCGCGCCCGCGCCATCGAGCTCATCGAGCACCACCGCCCGCCGGACCTGCCGGCCGACATCCTCGACGCCCTCGAGTCGGTCGTGGAGCGACGCCGGGTCGCCGACGCCGGCGGCCACCGGGGCTCGTGAGGTCGCTCGTCCGGGGCCACAGCGCGCCACAGGGCGACGCGACTGGCGGACCCGCGGCGTATCCTCGTGTCACTCGCGGTTCCTGACGCGGCCCAAGGCCGCGACGCCCACGGAGGATCGGAATGCGGACCCTGATCAAGGACGGGACGGTCGTCACTGCCGATGGCTCGTACGAGGCGGACGTCCTCGTCGAGGACGAGCGGATCGCCGCCGTCACGCGCTGCTCGGGCGGCGCCGTCGAAACGGCCCTGACGGGTCTCGTGGTGGACGAGACCATCGACGCGTCCGGCAAGTACGTCATCCCCGGCGGGATCGATGCCCACACCCACATGGAGCTGCCCTTCGGCGGCACCTTCGCGAAGGACACCTTCGAGACGGGCACCCGCGCCGCCGCGTTCGGCGGGACCACGAGCATCGTCGACTTCGCGGTCCAGCCGCGCGGCGGTTCGCTCCGGGAGGGCCTCGACACCTGGATGGCGAAGGCCGAGGGCAACGCCGTCGTCGACTACGCCTTCCACATGATCATGAGCGACGTGCGCGACGACTCGCTCGCCGAGATGGACGTCCTCGTCGCCGAGGGCATCCCGGACTTCAAGCTCTTCACGGCCTATCCGGGCGTCTTCTTCAGCGATGACGGGGCGATCTTCCGGGCGATGCAGCAGACCGCCAGCAACGGCGGGCTGATCATGATGCACGCCGAGAACGGCCTGGCCATCGACATCATCGCCAACCAGGTGGCCGAGGGCGGGACGACCGATCCGATCGGCCACGGCCTGGCCCGCTACCCGATCCTGGAGGGCGAGGCGACGAACCGGGTGATCCGCCTGGCCGAGGCCGCCGGCGTCCCCGTCTACATCGTCCATCTCTCGGCCCGCGACGCCCTCGAGGCGGTCAAGAGCGCCCGCGACCGGGGCGCCAAGGCCTTCGCCGAGACGTGCCCCCAGTACCTCTTCCTGTCGCTCGATGACATGGGCAACGGCTTCGAGGGCGCCAAGTTCGTCTGCTCGCCGCCGCTCCGGCCCAAGGATCACCAGGAGGACCTCTGGACCGGCCTCATCAAGGACGATCTCCAGCTCGTCGCGACCGACCACTGCCCCTTCGACTTCCACGGCCAGAAGGAGCTCGGCCGGGGCGACTTCCGGAAGATCCCCAACGGTCTGCCCGGCGTGGAGGACCGTGTCGACCTGCTCCATGACGGGGGCGTCGTCGGCGGCCGGATCCCCCGGGAGCGGTGGGTCGAGATCATCTCGACGGCGCCAGCCAAGATCTTCGGGATGTACCCGCAGAAGGGCGCGATCGCGGTCGGCTCCGACGCCGACATCGTGATCTACGACCCGGATCGGCGGCACACGATCAGCGCCGGGACCCACCACATGGACGTCGACTACTCCTGCTACGAGGGGCGCGAGGTCCAGGGCGGCTCGGACGTCGTCATGAGCCGCGGCACGGTCGTCGTCCGGGACGGCGACTGGGTCGGGCCGGCCGGTCACGGCCGGTTCGTCAAGCGGGCTCGGGCGGACTACGTCCGCGTCTCCTGACCGGCGCGCCGGATCCCGGGCGGTGAGTGGCCGCGCTCCGATGCCGCCCGGGACCCCGCCGGGCCCGGATCTCCCCGCCGTCGGGGAGGTCGTCGTCATCGACGGCGGCCTGGCGACCGAGCTGGAGGCCCGGGGCCACGATCTCTCGGACCGGCTCTGGTCGGCCCGGCTGCTCCGCGACGATCCGGCGGCGATCGAGGCGGTCCATGCCGCCTACTTCGGGGCCGGGGCAAGGGTGGCCACGACGGCCAGCTACCAGGCCACGGTCGAGGGCTTCGCGGCCGTCGGCGTCGGGAGGGACGATGCCCTCGCCCTGGTCCGCCGGAGCGTCGAGCTCGCCCGCCGCGCCCGGGATCGTGCCGCGTCCAGGGCGGCCGCCGGCGGCGACCTCCGGCCCCGCCTCGTGGCCGGGTCCGTGGGACCCTACGGGGCGATGCTCGCCGACGGCTCCGAGTACACCGGCGGCTACGACCTGACGGAGGCCGAGCTCGTCGCCTTCCACCGTCCCCGGGCCGAGGCCCTGCTGGAAGCCGGGGCCGACCTCCTGGCCTTCGAGACCATCCCGAGCGTGGCAGAGGGAGCGGCCCTGGTCCGGTTGCTCGACGAGCTGCCCGGGGCGCGGGCCTGGCTGTCGTTCCAGTGCCGGGACGGCGAGCGGACGGCCCGCGGCGAGCCCATCGAGGAGGCCGTGGCCATCGCGGCGGGGCACCCACGGATCGTGGCGGTGGGCGTCAACTGCACCGCGCCGGGCGACCTGCCGAGCCTCCTGGCCCGGATCGCCGGCGTCACCGACCTGCCCCGGATCGCCTACCCCAACGCCGGGCGGGGCTGGGATGCGGAGAGCCGGACGTGGCTCGCCCCCGACGGCGCCCCCTTCGATCCGGCCACCACCGCGAGCTGGCGAGGGCTGGGGGCGACGTGGCTCGGGGGCTGCTGTGGGGTGGGGCCATCCGGGATCGCCGCCCTGGCCAGTCGCCTCGCGGGCTGAAGCGCGCGCCGAACCCCCCGCGGCCCGGGGCCGTCGCGCGGCCGGTCAGGCGCTGCCCGACCCGAGGACCACCGGCAGCCGCCGGGCGCCCCAGGTCCCGGGCTCGGCCTCGAAGACGCCGGCGATCGCCGTCCCGCAGCGGCTGCAGCGACCCGCCGCGTCGAGGCCCCAGCGGCCGAGGTCGTACCAGTCGCGCTCGATGAGCAGGAGGTCGCAGGCCGGGCACCGGGTGCTCTGGCCGTCACGATCGTGGACGTTGCCCGTGTAGGCATAGCGGATGCCGTTGGCCCGGGCGATGTCGCGGGCGCGACGGAGCGTCGCCGGCGGGGTCGGCGGGGTGTCGAGCATCCGGTAGTCCGGGTGGAAGGCGGTGAAGTGGACGGGGACGTCCGGCCCCAGCTCCTCCACGATCCAGCGTGCCATCGCGTCGGTCTCGGCCGGGTCGTCGTTCCAGCCGGGGATCATCAGGTTCGTGATCTCCACCCAGACATCGGTCTCGCGGCACAGGTAGCGGAGGGTGTCCTTGACCGGCTCGAGGTGGCCCGCAGCAAGCTCGGCGTAGAACCGCTCGCTGAAGCCCTTGAGGTCCACGTTCGCCGCGTCGATCCGGCGATAGAGCTCCTCCCGGGGCGCGGGGTCGATGTAGCCGGCGGTGACGGCGACCGTCCGGATGCCGCGCTCGTGGCAGGCGTCGGCCACGTCGATGGCGTACTCCAGGAAGACGACCGGGTCGTTGTAGGTGAAGGCGACGCTCCGGCAGCCCAGGCGGACGGCCGTCTCGGCGATCAGCTCGGGGGAGGCGCTGTCCGCCAGCGTGTCGACCTGGCGGCTCTTGCTGATGTCCCAGTTCTGGCAGTACCGGCAGGCCAGGTTGCAGCCGGCGGTCCCGAACGACAGGACCGCGGTCCCGGGCAGGAAGTGGTCGAGGGGCTTCTTCTCGATCGGGTCAACGCAGAAGCCGGACGAGCGGCCGTAGGTCGTCAGGACGATCGCGTCGTCATGACGGGCCCGCACGAAGCACATGCCGCGCTGGCCCTCGCCCAGCCGGCAGTGGCGAGGGCAGACGTCGCACTGGACCCGATCGTCCTCGAGGCGGTGCCAGTAGCGGGTGGGGTGGGTGGTCCCGGACTCGATCATCGCTGGCCGTCCGGGTCCATCATGCTCCTGTCGGACCCGCCGGTCATCGGCCGAGCGGGCCATCCGAAGCCGGAGGCAGCCCATGCACGTCACCCTGGTGTCCGTCCACGTCAAGCCCGAGCACCTCGACGAGTACCTCGGCGAGCTCCGGGCCAACCACGAGGCCTCGGCCCGCGAGCCCGGCAACCTCCGGTTCGACGTCCTTCGCTCGCCCGACGACCCGACCCGCTTCCTGCTCTACGAGGCCTACGTCGACGCCGATGCCGCGGCCGCCCACAAGGAGACCGCCCACTACCTGCACTTCCGGGACACCGTCGCGGACTGGCAGGTGGAGCCGCGGATCGGGGTCCGCTGGGACGGCCTCTATCCCGAGGTCGCGCCGCGACCGTGAGGGGGGCCGGGACGACGACCGTCGGGCCATTCCAGCTGGCCCGGATCCCGAGAGTCGAGTTCGGGCCAGGGCGGATCGACGCGCTCCCCGACGCCATCGCCCGACATGGCTCGCACGTCCTCCTGGTCACCGGGGTCCGCTCGTTCCGCACGTCGGATCGCTGGCCGTGGCTGCTGGAGGCGCTGGCCGACCGAGGGATCCCGGTCGAGACGACGACGGTCGAGGGCGAACCGTCACCGGCCGCGGTGGACGCGGCGGTCGCCGACCTGCGAGACGAAGGGATCGACGTCGTCGTCGGGATCGGCGGCGGCAGCGTCCTGGATGGCGCCAAGGCGATCGCCGGGCTCCTGCGGAGCGGCACGTCGGCGGGCGACCACCTGGAGGGCATCGGGCCCGGGCTCCCCTACCCCGGGCCGGCCGTCCCCTTCATCGCCGTCCCCACGACCGCCGGGACCGGCAGCGAGGCAACGAAGAACGCCGTCCTGTCCCGGGTCGGGCCAGACGGGTTCAAGCGCTCGTTCCGCGACGAGCGGCTGATCGCGGTCGAGGCGATCGTGGACCCGGACCTGCTCCTCGGCTCCCCGGCCGCGGTCGTCGCGGCCAACGGCATGGACGCGCTGACCCAGCTTCTGGAGGCCTACGTCTCGCGCCGACACGGGCCGCTGACCGATGCGCTGGCAGTCCGCGGCCTGGAGGCCGCACGGGACGGGCTGGTGCCGTGGTTCCGGGCCGCGGAGGATCGGGCCCCGGCCGACGCGAGCATCGACGCCCGGAGCTCGATGGCGCTGGCGGCGCTCCTGTCCGGGGTATGCCTGGCGAACGCCGGGCTGGGCGTGGTCCACGGGCTGGCCGCGGCGCTCGGCGGGATGTTCCCGATCCCCCACGGGGCGGCCTGTGGCGCGACCCTGGTCGCCGGCACCGGCGCGAACATCGCGGCGCTCGAGACGCGGGCCCCGGGCGACCCGGCCCTCGACCGCTATGCGACGGCGGGGAGGATCCTGGCCGGCCTGCCCGGGTCGACGAGCGACGCCGACGCACGGGCAGTCCTGCTCGGGACGCTCGAGGGATGGCGCCGCGAGCTGGCGATCCCGGGCCTGACGTCGTTCGGGGTCGCGACGGCCGACGTGGAGCGGCTCGTGGCGGCCAGCCGCGGCAGCTCCATGCGCACGAACCCGGTCGAGCTGACCGACGAGGAGGTCGCTGAGGTGGTCCGGGCCAGCCTCTGACCGCCTCGGGCCAGACCCCCTCGGCCGGCCTCGGCCGACGGGGCCGGCCGCGGCGCCCAGGCCGCGGGCCTGCTCGGGCTAGACCCCCTCGACCGGCTCCCAGAGCTCGATCTTGTTGCCCTCCGGGTCAAGGATCCATCCGAACCGGCCGAGCTCCATCTCGTGGATGCCGTCCACCACGGTGACCCCCTCGGCGCGGAGCTGCTCGAGCATGGCGTCGAGGGCGTCGGGGTCGGCGGCCTTCCAGAAGATGCCCCCGACGCCGGTGACGCGCTGCCGATGCGGGACGGGCTCGGGATCCGGGGGCATGGCAGGTCCCTCTGCTGTTCCGGTCGGGCGATGCCCGCCGCCCGCGGCCCGTGGATCGGACCAGGGACCGCCAACGATACCGGCAACGCGGAGGGTCCCGACCCCAGGGTGAATCCGAAGGCCCGCCCGGCGAGCCGGGCGGGCCTTCGAGTGACTGCGCGAGAGACGCGTCAGTTGATGGCGACCACGGTGAGACCAAGAAGACCGCCGGGGCCGCTATGCGAAACGGCGCCGAGGTACTTCTGGTCCGGGTCGAGGCCGCTCCAGCTGACGCCGATCGACTCGGTCGCGGCCGTGGCCGCGGACGTCGGGGCGCTCACCGTCATGTTGCCGGCGTCGTCGACGAGGCCGACCTGCCAGCTGAAGAGGGTGAAGTTGGAGTCGGGACCGTCGGTCTGCCAGCCGTGCACCCACACGCGGTAGGTGTCGGCCGCCGGCAGGACGAGGTTGACTTCCTCGGTCGACGTCCCGGATCCGCTGCCGCCGACCAGGGTCGAGCCCCGGTAGACGTACAGGTCGAGGTCGTCGTTGCCGTCGGTGAAGTCGTCGAACAGCGCGAACCGGGCGTAGGCGGTGCCCGCCGGGATCGCGATGTCGTAGAAGACCGTGCCCGGTCCACCCGGCTCGAAGCTGTCGCCCGGATCGTCCGGGACGGTGCCGTCGAAGGTGGTAGCCGGGTTGAGGCCGTGGACGCCGGCGGTGTACGCACCGTCGAAGCCGAAGGTGACGTCGAAGGACAGCGAACCTTCGGCGCCGGACCCGGAGACCTCGGCCGGCGCCGCGATGGCG
>DATHYZ010000133.1:0-10234 GCA_035458865.1 Candidatus Limnocylindrales bacterium | reverse complement strand
GATCGACGCGGTGCTCCACGAGCTGCCCGAACGCCATCTTGTCTCCTGCCTGGGCACGTTCGACGAGGGTGACGGTCCAGCTGGCGGCGGGCGCGGCGAACGCGCCCGGGATGGCAGCAGCGTCCGACGCATCGGCCAGCTCGGCCGTGGTCGCCACCACCCCTCGTCGCAGCATCTCGTCCTCGGGTCTCGCCCTGTTCCGCCCTGACCGGTCCACCCTGTCGTGCGGTGTCCCTACTTGTTCTGATGCCGAAGAGAGCCCTCGGGTTCGGAGGAGTCCCGAAGGGCGTCAGCGCGGCGCACGGCGCCGGTCACGTCGACGACGCTCACCGAGGCGGCTCGGTCGCTTCGAACCCAGCCGCGCCGAGCGCCTTCACGAGGACGTCCTTGCCCGCATCGCTCAGGTGCATCCCGTCGGTGTCGATCCAGCCCTGCTCGGCCGGGTCCTGGTCGTGTGCCGGGTCGCTGAAGACGTCGAGCATCGACACGAGCTCCGTGGGCCGGGAGCCGATCTTGCTGTGGGTCCGCACCTCTTGGCCGGGCGCGGCCGCGAGGAGGGGGGCGAACCGCTCGGAGACGCCCGCGCCACCCGATGCGGCCACCACCACCAGATCGACCGCCTCGTCCGAGGGCGACCGCTCGCCACCGGAGCCCGACGGTCGCCGGGTGGCCGACGACGCAGGCAAGGGAGCCGGTGTCGCCGTCGCGGTCGGCGCGAGCGTCGCCCTGCTGGCACTGCATCCCACGGGCGACCCTGCCAGCACCGACATGGCCGCCAGGGCATCGACGGAGCGGGTCATCCCCCGGACCCTCCGGGACGCTCGATCGTGCCGGGAGCCATCGCCGCTCCGAGTTGGATCCCGAGCTCTCCATCCGAGATGGTGGGCTGCGGGTAGGCGCCGGTCCAGCCCACCGCGTAGTCACCTCGCCACGCCTCCTCCAGGGTCACGCCGACCAGCGTGTCTCCTTCCAGGGCGAAGCCGATCCAGTAGTAGGCCGTGGTCCATCCTGGTCCGGACGAATCGGGGCCTACGTCACTCACCATGACCGCCACCCGCTCGTCGCCTATCGCCTCGATCGGCACGACCTGCACTCGGATCATCCCGTCACGTTCCTGCTCCCGGAATGGCAGCTCGACGACGCAGCGGCCGATCTGCTCGACGATGCTCTCGAATGCATCCCGGAGCACCGCGGCGTCCGCTCGGTAGACCACCCGGACGCCGTGCGGCCTGACGCGGGAACGCTCGCCCCTCTCGGGGGGCGTGGCGGCCTCGAGCGTCTCCAGGACGCGGACCTCAGGGCCCGGGAGGTCGGGCGTGATCGGCCCCGTGCACGGGTCGTCGGGGGCCTGATAGTCGCCCCGAAGCGCGACTGCAGACATCAGGCTCGAAACCTCCGCGGGTGACCGGCGCCAACCGTCGCCCCAGTACCCCGTCGACGCAACTACCCGGAACGATCCCACTTCGATCGGCGCTGGCGTCGGCGTCGGAGCGCTACTCGGGGCCGCGGTGGCACTGGGCTCCGGAACGAGTGGCGTGGGCACCCCGTCCGTGGCCGCCCAGATCCTGGCGGTCCCGTCGCTGCTGGCCGTAGCGATCCTGGTCCCGTCGGGACTCCACGCGACATCTCTCACCACGGCCGACGGGACGGTGAACCGGCCCAGCTCCTCGCCCGAATCGGCATCCCAGATGTCGGCCGTCCCACGGGCGCTGACGGTGGCGAACCGCCTGCCATCGGGGCTCCAGGCGACCTTGGTCTGCCCCGGGAGAATCTGCAGGTCGCTGCCCGTCGTGGCATCCCAGATCTTGGCCAACCCGAGGTCCGTGCCACCGGCGATTCGGGTGCCGTCGGGGCTCCAGGCGACGTCGGTCATCCTCACAAGGCCGTCGATCGTCAGCTCCTCGTCGCCGGTGGCGGCATCCCAGACCTTGACGCTCGTCCCCCAGGTGGTGGCGATCCGGGTGCTATCCGGGCTCCACGCCATCGCCCACATCCAGGACGGTGCCAAGGGCAGCTGGAGCAGCTCGTCGCCGGTGGCGGCGTCGATCACCGCCGCCCACCCCCAGGCGCCGCCGGCGCCGATCCGACTGCCGTCGGGGCTGTAGCCGAGGAAGAGGTCGGCCACGCCGAAGACCTCCTCGCCGGTGGCCGCGTCGTAGACCCCCATCCCCGCCGCGAGGCGGGTGCCGTCGGGGCTGTATCCGACCGCAACGTGGCCCAGGTTCGCCCCAAGCTTGATGCGAAGCAGCTGCTCGCCGCTCGTAGCGTCCCAGACCTTGGCCAGCCCATCGTCGCCGACAGTGGCGATCCGGGTGCCGTCGGGGCTCCACGCGACCGCCAGCAGGTCCTCGCTGTCGGCCGTGATCGTCAGGTCGAGGGCCGGTGGTGGCACGACTGCGATCTCGTTGCTGCGGCGCAGCAGTTCGCCGCCCACGAATAGGGCCGTGGCGCTCGCAGCCAGCAGCAGGGCCGCAGCGGCGAGCGCCCAGGCCAGTCGGACCGCTGGGCTCCGGCCGGTCGGGAACCCGACGAGGGTCATCGTCCTGGCCGTCGGGCGCCCGTGCCGGCGAGGTTCGGCGGCGGCAACGGACCGAGCGAACTCGAGTGCGTCGAAGTCGGTCGGACCGTCGGCCACGCGCCGCGCGAGGGCGGTCCGCAGGCGGGCCTCGAAGATCTCCTGCTCAACCATTGTCGAGGTCCTTCCGAAGCCGGTCCAGGATGCGAGACAGCCGGGTCCGGACGCCGGACGCGGAGCGCCCGGTCACGAGCCCGATCTCGCACGAATCGAGGTCGGCCACGTACCGCAGGGCCACCAGTGCCCGATCGTCGGTGCTCAGTCGACGCAGGGCGTTGCCCAGGTCGATCTGGTCGATCCCGTCGGTCGGGCCGTTGCTGCCCGCCGGATCGCCCGCGACCGTGAGCTCGATGACCGGGTGCCGACGCTCACGCCGGACGATCGCCCGGGCCTCGTTCGCCACGACCGCCATGAGCCATGGCCGCAGTGACGCCGGGTCACGCAGCGATGGAAGCTTGCGCCAGGCGTTGACGAGGGCCGTCTGGGTAGCGTCCTGGGCGAGATCCCAGTCACCGCACACGACGTACGCCACGCGGACCATCTCGGCGCGATGCGTCGCGACGATCCGGGCGAAGGCGACCTCGTCACCGGCAGCGGCACGCTCTACCGCCTTCGTTGTGGCGAGGTCTGTCGCTAGGCCGGTCATGTCCTTGAGATGCCGCGAGCCCCCCGCCCTGTCCCACGACCGATCTACGGGCTCGGGGCGGCGCCTCCGACGGTGCTCGCCTGAGTACGCTGGGTCGAGAGCCCATTGGCACTCGTCTCTCGCGAGGACATCGACCACGATGGGTCTTCGGCCGGCCACGGGCGGGTTCACCCGTTCGGGTGACGACGGGCACCGCCGTCAGCGCGACTCTCCTGCTGGGACCGCGCCATGGCGGCGCATCACTCGTCGGCGCCGAGGCATCGAGTCAACCGGAAGAACGCGGTCACCAGCCCGAGGAAGGCAGACGAATGAAGGCGATCCTCCAGCGTGGGTATGGCTCAGCGGACGTGTTCGAACTCGCGGAGGTCCCCAAGCCCACACCCAAGGGCGACGAGGTCGTCGTCCGCGTCCGGGCGGCAGCCATCCACGCCGGTGACGTCTTCGCGATGCGCGGTGACCCGTTCATGGTCCGCCTCTACGCCGGTCTGCCGCGACCGAGGAACTACATCCCGGGCCAGGACGTCGCCGGGACGGTCGACTCGGTGGGGACGGGCGTCACCGGCCTGAAGCCGGGCGACGAGGTCTTCGGCGCGACCGGGCACGCCTGCGCGGAGTACGCGTGCGCCGACGCGGACCGCTTCGTGCCCATCCCAGCCGACGTGACGTGCGAGCAGGCAGCGGCCGCGCCGACATCCGGCGTGGCGGCCCTGCAGGGCATCCGCGACGCGGGCAGGGTCGAGCCAGGCCAGCGCGTCCTGGTCAACGGGGCGTCAGGCGGCGTCGGGACGTTCGCCGTCCAGATCGCCAAGGCGTTCGGGGCCGAGGTGACGGGGGTGTGCAGCGCTCGCAATGTCGACCTGGTCCGGTCGCTGGGGGCCGACCATGTCATCGACTACGCCACCGAGGACTTCACGCGAGGCGGGGCGGCCTATGACCTCATCTTCGACAACGTCGCCAACCGTCCGTTCTCGGACTGCCGGCGGGCGCTCGCGCCAAGCGGTCGCTATCTGCCGAACAGCGGCAACCGGGGCGTCGGGTTCGTCGTCGCGGCGTTCCTGCGCTCGCTCTTCGTGCGCCAGCAGGCACGCCCGTTCGTGTCGACGTCGAACCACAAGGACCTGGTCGCGCTCGCGGACCTGATCAGGCAAGGGAGCGTCCGTTCCGTGGTCGACCGGACCTACCCGCTCGACGAGACGCCCGACGCGTTCGCCTACCTCGACACCGGCCATGCCAGTGCCAAGGTGGTCATCACGGTCTGACCGGCTGCCACCGCCGCCTACTCCCGGCGCAGCCGCCAGATGGACTCCGCGGGCCAGCGCCTGGCCCATTCGAGCTCGGCGGCATCGCGGAACGAGCTGGTGGCCCCGGGCGCCGGGCGGGGCTCGATGAGGTCCTCGACGACGAAGCCGTTCGTGCGGAAGAGCCGGATCCACTCGCCGTACGGCAGCTGGTAGAAGACGTCCTCGCCGTCGTCGATCCGGTGGAGGCCGAAGTAATCGAGGGCGAGCCGGTCCCCGACCTTGTCGGCACCGAGCGGCCAGCAGATCGTCTCGATCGGCGAGTGGTGGCTGAACGCGAAGAGCCCACCGGGCCGCAGCAGCCGGGCGACCTCCGGTACCGTCCGGAGGGGGTCGGCGAAGGTCATCGCGCCGTGGTCGCAGAAGACGATGTCGAATGAGCCGTCCGGCAATGGCACCGCCTCGGCGCTCGCGTGCACCAGCGGGAAGTCGACACCGGCATCCGACATGAGCCGCCGGGCGTGCTCGAGCTGCCGAGCCGACAGATCGAGGCCGACGGGGCGAGCGCCCGCTCGAGCCAGCCCGATCGACCATTGGGCGGCCCCGCAGCCGAGCTCGAGGACATCCTTCCCCACCACGTCACCGAGCACCTGGAGCTCGGTCTCACGGATCCCTCCGGTGCCCCAGTGGAGCCCATCGTCGGCCGCCAGCGAGCCGGCGTGCTTCGCCTGGTACTCGTCGCTGTAGGAGTCCCACATGGCCCGGTTACGGGCGGCGTCGGGCGTGAGGCCGTGCAGGTCCGTCGCGTCGTCGGTCATCGGGGCATCCTAGCCTCATGGCGAGACCTGGTCGCGGTGCTGTCGGGCCGCCGCGGGACGATCCCGGCGAGGCTCGCGCCACGGCCCATGCGATGCTAGCCGGGTGAGCGGTCCGCCCTCCCCGGACGCCTCGCGCGATGGCGCGGACCATCGCCCGGGCGCCGCTGCCGTCCCCGCGCCGCTGCTGGTGCTGGCCGGCATCGTCTCGGTCCAGGTGGGTGCCGCCATCGCCTCGGGCCTGATCCGCCAGGCCGGCCCGGTCGCGATGGTGGGTATCCGACTGGCCGTCGCGGCGCTGCTCTTGCTGCTGATCGCTCGCCCCGGCATCCAGGGCCGTAGTCGGCGCGACTGGCTCGTCGTCCTGGCCCTGGGCCTGAGCCTCGGCGTGATGAACCTGTGCTTCTACGGGGCGCTGGGCCGGCTCCCGCTCGGCATCGTCACGACGATCGAGTTCCTGGGCCCGCTCGGCCTTGCGGCGGCGCTGTCGCGCAAGCCGGCGCACCTCGTCGCGACCCTCCTCGCGTTCGTCGGGGTCGTGGCGGTGTCGGGGGTGCTCGAGCGCGGGATCGCCGCGGTCGACGTCGTCGGCCTCCTGCTGGCCGCGGGCGCCGGCGTGGGATGGGCCGGCTACATCCTGGCAGCGCGGGCGGTGGGCGTTCGATGGCGGCAGCTCGACGGCCTCGCCTGGCGATGGTGCTCGCCGCCGTCCTCGTCGCTCCGGCCGGGGTGGCGTCGTGGGACGCCGCTGTAGTGACGTGGGCCGTGGTCGCGGCCGGGGCCGTCGTCGCGGTGCTCTCGTCGGTCGTCCCGTACTCGCTCGAGGTGATCGCCCTGCGGCGACTCGACATGCGGGTCTTCGGGGTGTTGCTCAGCCTGGAGCCGGCCTTCGCCGCGCTGGCCGGGCTCGAGCTGCTGGGCCAGGTGCTGAGCCCGATGGAGATCGGCGGCATCGGGCTCGTGGTGGTCGCCAGCGCCCTCGTGATGCGAGAGCAGACGATCGAGCCGGCCATGGAGGCCGCTGAGATCGGCTGACCCATGGCGGGTTCGGCGGACTGCCCTCGAGCAGAGTCCAGGTGCGACCGGCGCCCCGGGCGGACGCCGGGCCCGGAAGCTGAAACGGCCGACCCGCTCGCGTGATACGCGAACGACTGACGACCTCGGGCCTGCAGCTCGGCGTGAAGGACGTACGGGCCGCGGTCGTGGACCATAGACTTGCGGACTGGCCATCCCGGCCCCCAGGAGGTCTGTCTCATGACCATGGACTACGTCTCCCTGCCCGGTGAGACCGCGCCGCCCGTACCCGACGGGCCGAAGCTGTGCGACGGCGACGACCTGCGCATCCTGCACAACGCGTTCCTGTGGGCATACGAAGAGGCGCCCGCACTGGTGCGCGGCGCTCCCGCCGGTGACGTGGCGCGCAGCGAGTTCGTCGGTCAGTGGCTCGCCGATCTCGACGCGACGCTGCATACGCATCACGAGAGCGAGGACGAACTCCTGTGGGACAAGCTCGAGCAACGCGCTCCCGCCTGCGCGCTGCACGTCGGCCAGATGCGCGCGCAGCACACACAGGTCGCGGAACTCCTCGAGGAGGCGGACCCCCTCCTCGCCCGATGGCGTGCCACGGCCGACCCTGCGGTCGGCGAACAGCTGGCCGGTGCCTACGAGCGGATGCTCGAGGTGCTGAAGACGCACCTGCGCCGTGAAGTGGTGGAGGTCGTTCCGGTCGCGGAGCGGGTGGTCACCGCGGAGGAGTGGAACTCGATCGGCGAGCACAGTACCGATGCAATCCCGAAGAGCCGACTCCTGCCGCAGCTCGGGATGCTGCTTGCGAACTCCACGCCGGCGGACCGCGAGCGCTTCTACGCGGGCATGCCCCTCTCCGTGAAGGTCCTCTGGCGCCTCGTCGGCAAGCGTCAGTACGCGAAGCAGTTCAGGCTACTGTTCCCGGGCAGGCCCGTTCCACCGACCATCTGACGCCTGCGCTCATGCGCGCCGGCGGCCCTCAGATCATCACTGGAGCGTCGGCGCCGTCCGCGATCGCCGATTCGAGCACGCCTCGCACCACGACGATGAGGAGCAGCGACGCAAGCGCGCCGGTGGCGGCGGCCGCCACGAAGTAGATCATCGGCCCCCCACCGCCGGGCACGAAGCTGAGCATGTGGACCAGGACGCCTGCGCCCAGGATCGTCGCGACCGCCGCGCAGGCCGCCATGACGTCGACCCAACGCACGGCCCGGCGAGTGAAGATGACCTCGCCGTCGACCAGCGCCAGGAGCCGCCAGACGACGAGCAGCGCCACCTGGACGCAGCCGATGAACAGGATCGCGGCGACCGAGTACGGGACCTCGAGGTAGGCGACCTCGGGAGCCATCGTCGCCTGCTGGGATGCGAGCAGCCGCACGAGCACCTGAGCGAGCATGGTTCCCAACAGGAGGACGATCAGGGCGACGCGGAGAAGGCGGCTTGCGAGCTTGTACATCCGTCGACCCTCGATGGTCTTCGCTGTGCCCTCAATGACGGTCGGGCACGAGGCGCCGTTACCAACGAGCCGCACCGCCCGGCCCCGGTGGTCGCCCTGCTCGAAGTCGCTTCGCGTGTCCCGCCGCCCGGCAAGGGCAGTCGAGTGCCGGGTGAAGATGCTGAGACGCAGGCGGCGCTTGCCCCGCTGCCCGGACCCGGCAAGGTGGCGACCTTCGGCGCCAGGGCGACAGTCGTCGAGTCGTTGCGCTCCGCCAGCGGCTGCGCCAGCCCGGAGCACCCCCGCGAGCGCATCGAGAAGCTGGTCGAGCGGATCAAGGTGACCGCGGCCGGCGAGTACCAGATCGGGCCGATCCCAGCCGCGCGGCCGCTCTTCGCGGCCGCGGAGAGTCTGCTTCTGGCGCCCCCGGACGGACTCGAACCGCCGACGCGCACCTTAGGACGGTGCCGCTCTATCCACTGAGCTACGGGGGCCCGGCGCCATGGTACCGCGCGGCAGCCGGATGGCTGGTTCGCGCGGGCGCCCCGAGTCGAGGTGTCGTGGTCCGATACGATCGCGACGTGGATCTCGTGCCAGAGGCCAAGCCCTCGAGGGATCAGGCTTCCGAAGTCCCCACCGTCCGGGCTCCACAAGCGGTCGACGCCGAGCTCTACGACGCCCGCGGCATCGGCTGGGACGGCGAGCTGGACTTCTACCGTGAGCTCGTCTCGCAGCACGCGCGGGGCGCCGTCCTGGAGCTCGCCTGTGGGACGGGTCGCGTCACCCATGCGCTCGTCGGACTGGGCGCGGACGTCTTGGGCCTCGACCGCTCGCCGTGGATGCTCGCCGTGGCGCGAGCCAGGGACGGAGACGGCGGGCCACGCTGGGTCGAGGCCGACATGCGGTCCTTCCGGCTGGACCACCGGTTCGGCCTGGTGCTCATCCCGGCCCACTCGTTCCAGAGCCTCCTCACGCCAGACGACCAGGCTGCGACCCTGGCCTCGATCCACCGGCATCTCCTGCCCGACGGGCTGGCCGTGGTCCATCTCGACCATCCCGCGATCGACTGGCTCGCCGGCCTGCCGCTCTCCGGCGGCACCGTCAAACAGGGCACGACCGTCCGCCATCCGACGACCGGCCAGCCGTGGCGGCTCGCCTACGCGTGGACGTACGAGCGGCCGACCCAGACCGCGACCGTCCGGATGACCTGGGAGCGCCTCGGCGCCTCCGGCGAGCCGGTCGAGCGAAGCGCCCTGCCGCCCCAGCCCCTGCATGTCGTCGGCCGGACGGAGATGGAGCACGCGCTGGCCCGCACCGGCTTCGCGGTCGAGCGACTCCTGGGCGACTTCCACGGCGCTCCCTTTGGCGGCGAGAGCGCCGAGATGATCTGGGTGGCCCGTCGGACGAGCTGATCTAGCCCGGCTTCGACGGCTCCGCCTCGACCTCCCGCAGGGGCGGCAGCGCCTCGGGGCGTCGGTTCGCCAGGGACGGGATCTGGCGCCGCACGGCTGCGACCCGGTCGAGCTCCAGGTCGACGGCGACGATCCCCTCGCCGTCGGCCGCCTGGGCGATGATCGTCCCCCAGGGATCGACGACCATCGAGCGGCCGTAGCCCGGGATGGCGCCCGGTCCACCATTCCCCCACCCTGCCGCAGCAAGCACGTAGGCCCCGCTCTCGATCGCCCGGGCGCGCAGCAGCACCTCCCAGTGGTCCCGACCCGTCCGCTCCGCGAAGACGGCGGGCACCGCGAAGGCCTCCGCGCCGGCCAGGGCGAGGGCGCGGTACAGCTCGGGGAAGCGCAGGTCGTAGCAGATGGACAGCCCCAGCCGCATCCCCTCGACATCGGCCACGACCGCCCGGTCGCCGGAGCTGACCCGGGCCGACTCCGTGTCGGCCGGCCCATCGTCGACGTCGACGTCGAACAGGTGGAGCTTCCGATAGCGGGCCACGATCCGGCCGCTCGGGTCGATGAGCGGCGACGTGTTGAACGGCCGGCTGGGATCACCCGACGTCTCGGCGACGCTCCCGGCGAGGATCCAGCAGCCGTGCCGGCCAGCGACGTCCTGGAACGGCTGCGTGGTGGGTCCCGGAACCGGGGCCGCCGAGGCACGGTAGCCGTCGTCCGACCCGCGGTACTGCACGTACTCGGGCAGGATCACGAGCCGGGCCCCGGCCTCCGCGGCTCGACCGGCCAGGGCCGCGGCCCGCTCGAGGTTGCCGTCCACGTCGTCACGGGCCTCGACCTGGACGAGGGCGACCCGCAGCTGGCGCATGGCCCGATGGTACGACGGCGGAGGCCACGGCCCACTTCGCGGTAGCATCGGGGCGATGGACGCGATCGGAGCTCCTGAGGCCCTGCTCCTGTACAGCCGCGACGGCTGTCACCTCTGCGAGGACGCCCACGTGATCCTCGACGCGCTCCTGGAACGCCGAGCGAGCGCCGGGCTTGCCGCCCCGTCGGTCGAGGTCGTCGACATCGACGGTGACGCCACCGCCCA
>DATHYZ010000132.1:0-2472 GCA_035458865.1 Candidatus Limnocylindrales bacterium | reverse complement strand
GGCCAAGCGGTAAGGCGCCTGACTCTGGATCAGGAGATCCTAGGTTCGAATCCTAGCTCGCCAGCCAGCCCAAGCCCACGGGACTCGCCGGGCCTTCCCTTTGGCCGACGAGCACGTGACGCCCCGCCCCATGTCGGGCTCGCCGCCGGTGGCGGGCCCCCGAGGCGCAGATCGCCGTGCGCCAGGCCCGACCGGGATGGTGACCGCACCGCCCTGACGACGACCATCCGACCCGGCGCGGTCCCCTCGCGCGCTCGCGCTCCGTGTGCGCCTACGTCATCCGACCAAGACGGTCAGGGTCGGACGTCGGAGCGTCGCGTCGACCGCCGTCCGCAGCCGTTCGACGGAACCCGGCCTACCGTCCGTCCATCGCCGCCGACCGAGCGGCCCGATGGAACGGATGACGAGGGGGTCACGATGACTGCGCTACCGGTCCGATGGTCCGATGAAGTGGACGAGATCATGCAGGGCGACCTGGTCGTCGCGGCGGCCTATGTGACGCCGGCCGGCGGCGCCGTGGTCACCGGGGTGGTCACCTGCGGCGCGGGCGATCGCGAGCAGGGGACGACCGGCTTCACCACCTCGCTGGGCCTGTCCAGGAAGCTCGAGCACCTCATCCGCGACCCGCACGTGTCGCTGGCCTACCACGCCCGTGAGCACGGGCGCTCCACCAGCCCGCGGTTCGTCCTCGCCCAGGGCGCCGCCTCGATCGACCTGCAACCGTCACGGGAGCGGGTCGAGGCGTTCCTTCCCTGTGCCGAGCGCTACCTCGGTCCGGCACGACGGGGATGGCTCTGGGACCGCGTCCTTCGCGAGTACTACTGGGAGCGGGTCTTCGTGGACATCGACGTCCGGCGGGTCATCTCCTGGAAGGACCTTGCCGCCGCCGGCACGCCGGACGTGTCCGGGGCCGCCCTGCCCGCGCCGCCCGATCCGCAGCGACCGCCGACCGGCGGGACCGGACCGCGCGTCGACGTGGCCAAGGCCGCCAGCGCTTCCGCGAAGATGCGACACCTGCTCCTCGCCTACCGGTCGTCCGACGGCTTCCCGGCGGTCGTGCCCGTCGAGCTCGAGGGTCACGACGCGAGCGGCCTGCGGCTCACCGCCGCCCCGGGTCTCCTGCCGGCCGGCGGTCGGCGCGCCGGGATCCTGGCCCACTCGTTCCACCCGCAGGTCGCGGGCCTGGCGACGCGCACGTTCACCGGCTGGCTCGACGTCGCCGATGACGGCTCGGCGGTCTACGCGCCGCACACCTCGAAGGGCTACGCGGCGCCACCGATGAAGACGATGGTCCTGCTGTTCAACGGCCTCTACGCCAAGTGGGGCTTCCGGCAGGCGATGCGCCACGGGGCGCTCGAGCGCCTCCGCCAGCTGGACCTCGAGCGCGCGGCCCCGGCCGGCGCCACCGGGGCCTGACGATCCTGCGATCCTGCCTGGAGGCGCTGGGCTACTCCAGGGGCCGTCCTGGAGCGGGCCGCCTGCTCGGTTCGCTCCGCCCGGTCCCGCCGCCCCGTACCACCGACCCCCTCGCCACGGGATCGCTACGAACCTAGACTGCGCAGCATGCGGACGATCCGGGCAGCGATCCTCCTCGCCGCGGCGCTCCTCGTGGCCAGCCCGGCAGTCGTGCCGTCCGGCCGCGTGGCCCTCGCCCAGGGGCCGCTCGCTGGCAAGGTGATCTCGGTCGACCCGGGGCACAACGGGGGCAACGCCAGCCACCCGGAGGAGATCTCGCGGCTGATCTGGACCGGGACCGGCTGGCGAGCCTGCGCGACCGTGGGGACCACGACCATCGACGGCTACCCTGAGCACGCCCTCAACTGGGACGTCGCACTCCGGGTCAAGGCCCGTCTCGAGGCCCTCGGCGCGACGGTCCTGATGACGCGATCAAGCGACACGGGGGTCGGACCCTGCGCCGACGAGCGCGGAAGGTTCGGCACGGCGAACGGCGCAGACCTCACGGTCGCCATTCACGGCGACGGCTCAGCGTCGTCCAACCGCGGCTTCTACGTCATGCGGCCGGGCCTGGTCGACGGCTTCACCGACGACATCTATGCGAGCTCGGCGGGGCTCGCCAAGGCGGTCCGGAGCGGCCTGCTCGCGGCGGGGATCCCGATCGCCAACTACTACGCGACGGATGGGATCCGCACGCGGACGGACTACGCGACGTTCAACTTCTCAGACATCCCGGTGGTCATGGTCGAGCTCGGGAACATGAAGAACGCCGGCGACGCCGCCAGGATGAAGAGCCCTGCCGGTCGCGACCGATACGCGGAAGGCCTCGTCCTGGGGATCCAGGTCTACCTGGCACAGGTCGGAGCCTGGACCGGGTCTGTCTCGCGCCTCGCCGGGGCCGACCGCTATGCGACCGCGGTGGAGATCAGCAAGGCGACGTTCCCGAGCCCGCCGGTCCCGGTCGCCTATGTCGCCACTGGGTCGGACTTCCCCGACGCCCTCGCCGGCGGTCCGGCG
>DATHYZ010000131.1:0-4170 GCA_035458865.1 Candidatus Limnocylindrales bacterium | reverse complement strand
CACCTACGTGGGCAAGGCGCAGGTCACGTATGCGACCAGCGACCCGCGCGTGTCGGGCAGCGCGACGGGCGTGCTCTCCATGGTCTCGGCGGACCTGCCCGACGGCTATACCGTCAACAAGTGGTTCAACAGCGGGGACTGCGATGACTTCGTGATCACCAATGCGGGGGGAGCGTGGCGATGCGCGGAGACCTTCGGCGCCGACATGTGGGATCCGACCGGGGGGATCCACACCGTCTACACCGACGCGTACCTCGGCGAGGGCGGGTATGCCGGCCTGCGCGTGCGGCTCTTCGGCGCCCAGGGCACGTCGGAGCCGGCGGACGCAACGGCCGAGTTCATCGTCTATGGCTGGATCGAGCCGGCGGACTGACGCCGGCCGGAGCCGAGCAGGCCCGGGTGCTGATCGTCCGATGAAGCCTCGTTGCGGCGAGTAGCCACGCCCACGAGCACATCGTCGGGTTCGGGAGCGGCCTCCTCGGCTGCACCCCGATCGGTTCGTGGTCACGACCACCAAGTGCTCGACCCTATGCCGGATCCGGCCCTGCGGCTCCCGTTGCCTGTGCGCCACCAGGCTGCGCCACACCCCGCCCGGTGCGTGCTCACGGATACCACGTGACTCGGGCTCCCTGCCGGGTCGCACCCGCGTACGCCGCACATGCGAGCAAGCCGTCGTCGGTGAGTCGCGCCCGTCCTGGGACGCCTAGCCCGTAGGGACCGCGACACCGGGCGCCCGGCCCACGTCGGCCGACTCGAGCGCCGGCTCCCGGAGGCCCATGAGCTCGTAGACCGGCGTCGGTGCCGACTTCCCCTTGAGATCGAGCCTGCCGAGAGCGCGGACGACAGCCGCATCGCGGACCCGCTCGTACGTGCGCTCGCCGATGACGACCGAGCCGTCGGGTGCGTGGGTCTGGAGCCGGTTCGCGGTGTTGGTGGTGTCGCCGAGGGCCGAGAAGTTGCGCAGGTCCGGGCTGCCGACGTTGCCGACGAGGGCCGGCCCGGTGTTGATGCCGACCCGGAAGCGGGGCCGCTCGCTCGACGCGGCCTCGCCGGCGACCGCCGCCTGGAGGGCCAGGCCCGCACGGCAGGCCCGCAGCGCGTGGTCGGGCTGACGGAGCGGGGCGTTGAAGATCGCCATGAGGGCGTCGCCGACGAACGAGACGATCGTGCCGCCCTCGGCGAAGACCGCCGGCACCGCTGCCCCGAAGGCCGTGTTGAGCATCGCCACGACCTCGGCCGGGGAGCGGTCCTCCGCGAACGGCGTGTAGCCGCGCAGATCGGCGAAGAGGACGCTGACCTCGACGATCTCGCCGCCCAGCTCGGCCCGGGCCGGGTCCTCGACGAGGGCCTGCGCGACGTCGGGCGAGAGGTACGAGCGGAACAGCCGGTCGACCCGGTGGTAGGAATCGGCCAGGCGGAGCTCCTGCGCGAACGATTGGCGTTCGGCCGCCTCGAGGGCTCGGTTCCCGAGCGTGGCGCCGCCGAGGATCATCGCGACCATGGCGGCCTGCTCGACGGCCATCCCATCGCCGCCACGGGACAACCCCACGACGAGGAAGGACAGGGACCCGACGAGGCAGATCACGCTCGCCACCCACCAGGCGACCCGGACCCAGGCGATCAGGAAGATGCCGATCACCGCGAACCCGAGCGCGGTGGCCCAGAACGTGGCGTCCGTCTCCCCGCCGTAGGCGATGAGGCAGATGGCCATCACGGCCGCCACCGCGCAGGCAAGGCCCCAGAGCCCTCGCAGACCCACTCGGCCGGCCGCGGCCGCGACCACGATGATCGAGGAGATGGACAGGAGGACCGATCCGGCGCCGATGGGCCCCAGGGGGATGTCCTGGAAGACGGCGTTGAAGAGAGGGCCGCTCGCCCAGAGCACGCACCCGACGACTGCCGCGACCCGAAGCCTCCGTCGCGCGGGGGCGGTCGTCGCCTCCCGATAGGCGCCCTCGAGGCCCGGGTCGACGAAGCGCAGCCAGCGGTCCTGGCGGTCCCAGCCGGGCTCGAAGCTGAGGCTGTGCGCGGCCGAGCCGTCGGCCCCGATGTCGACCGAAGCTATCGGCTCCGAGACGCCCACGAGTGAGCGTCCCTTGGCCAGGATCGGTGCGGTCGCGCTCCCTGCGGGCATCGTCGAGAGCCGCCTCTCACCCGGCGTCAGTGATGGCGCGGACGATGCGATCGACGGACCCGCCCGGTCCAGCTGCATCGGTCATCGAACGGCCCCTGTCGGCCGGCTGCGGGCTTGTCGCTCTGTGGCCAGGTCGGGGCGACGGGCGCCCCAGCCGGGAGCCGTCACCCCCGGACGACGGTCGGTCAGTACCGGAGCCAGCCGGTCAGCGACTCCCACGCCGGCCACTCCGCGACCTCGATCCCACCGAAGATCACGTGGTTCTCGTTATGCAGGACACCGGTCGCTCCGGCGAAGCGGCCCGTCCCACCGGTGATGGTGCCCTCGGCGGTGCAGGAGAGGATCGTGCCGGGCGTCGGCGGACCGGCAGCTGGGCAGTCCGCGACGAAGGTGTAGGTCAGGGTGTCGCCGTTGGCGGCGACGAAGACGGCCTCACCGTGTGGGACGGTCGGCGAGCTCATGACCGAGCAGAACGCCGAGGACTCGGTGGTGAGGCCAAGGTGGGTGGCGGTTCCGGAGACCACCACGTGCGTGCGGACGCCGTACGGGCACTCGTCGGTCGGGCCCCCCGGCAGTGGTTCGTGGGTCATGACGCCCGTCAGGTCGGCATGGAAGGGCCGGTGGCCGTTCTGCGCCGCACCCACCGGGCTCGAGGCGAGTGCCAGCATCGCGACCGCGGCAACGAGGAAGACAAGCCTGCGCATCAGGGATCACCCCAGACTGGAGCGGGTCGGGTCCGCCAGTGGCTCGGCGCGGTCCTCGGCGGCCAGGGTTGGGGCCGCGTCTCATCGCCCCCCGCGATGGGGCAGACTGTCGGCCCGACGGAACCGTCGGGTCAAGATGCATCGGTCATCCAACGGCCCCCATCGCCTGGCCGTGGGCTGGTCCGCTCTCCTTGCCTGACATCGCGCCGGCCGGCGCGGAGCCGTACCCGACCTAGTCGCGAACGTGGACGAAGCCGCTGTAGGTCGCGGGACCACCTCCCAGGGCCGTGACCTTCAGCATCCCGGTGATCTCGCCGGTGAGGTCGATCTGAGCCACGAGCTCGCCCGGGTCGTTCGGTTCGCCCTGAGCCCCGCGGTACTTGATCCTCGCCTGACCTGCCGAGTCGCCGATGGACAGGTCGGCCGACCCCCAGTACCAGAACAGCTCCTTGAGGACACCCGGCGGGCTGGCAGCGGCTTCCTCGCATGAAGCGAAGACCAGGACGTCATACGAGCCCAGCGCCGTGCCGACCAGGTCGCCGTCGAACGCCAGATCCGCGTCGAGCTGCAGCAGGCACTTGTGCGGCCCCTGCTCGGTCAGGCTCAGCGTCCACACATGCCAGTTCGCCACGAAGGACCCCTCGACCGGGACCTTCTGATGGCTCCCTGCGGTCGCTGGCGCGGCGAGCGCGAGCGTGAGGACCAGGGCGGTCACGAGCGCTGCGATCCGGCGCATCCCGCATCCCTCCTGGGACGCCTCGAGCGGAGGCCGGCCGGTCAGGAGAAGCGACAGCGCCCCCCGCGGTATGGCGGTCAGGGTGCCGGCCGTGGAACGTATGAGTCCAGAGGCCGAGGGCCTGAACGGTCCGCGGATCGAGCAGGGTCAGGCAACGACCGTTCAGGTGCCGGTCAAGACACCCTGACGTCCGCCGTACGCTCGCCCTCGCACGCTCATGGCACGCCGCTCGGGCCGCGCCACTTCCCAATCAGAGTGTCGCGGGTTCGAGTCCCGTCTCCCGCTCCACTTCCCCCATTCCGTGCTCAGCACGACACGCTGCCTGCGTCTGGAGGGGTCTCGGGAGGCGGTCCCGACTTGAGCAGGGCGCTCCAAGACACCGTAGCGGCGGTCCGGGCCGTGGGCTGCTCGCTTCCCCATTGAGCAGCGAGATCGCCCCAGCCGGCCCGGAGCCGGGAGCCAGGCCTACGCCGTGGCGCGGGGTCGCAGGATGATGAGGACGATCGTCCCGGCGCTGATGAGCAGGGCTCCCAGCGGAGCCCCCCAGAGGACGGTGATGAAGTGCCAGGCGCTCGTGTCGAGTTCGACGATGAAGT
>DATHYZ010000130.1:0-2272 GCA_035458865.1 Candidatus Limnocylindrales bacterium | reverse complement strand
CCACCTCGTCCTGGTCGACGTGACCCCGCTCGGGGTCACCGGCACCGAGGCCGAGCGGCTTCTGGACGAGAGGATCGCGATCTCGGTGAACAAGAACGCCATCCCCTTCGACAGCAACCCGCCGAACGTCGCCTCGGGCATCCGGCTGGGCACGCCCGCCACCACGACCCGCGGCTTCGGCCCGGACGAGATGCGTGACGTGGCCCGGATCATCGTCGAGGCCATCCGGTCACGTGAGGACGACGCCGCGCTGGAGCGACTGGCGGCGGAGGCCCGCGCGATCACCGACCGCTTCCCGGTCCCCGGCCTCCGGGAGTCGTGAGCGGGCCCCTCCTGGAGGAGCCGATGTCGATCGGACCGGAGGAGCAGGGCTCGTGACGTTCATCGCCACGGCCGGCGAGAGCCTGCCCCTCGTGGTCGGGGGGTTCGCGATCGCTGCGCTGCTGGCCCTGGTCCTGACGCCGGTCGTCCGCCGGACGGTCATCCGGCTGGGGATGGTGGATCAGCCCGACGCCCGACGGGTCAACCTCGAGCCGGTCCCCCGGGCGGGCGGGATCGCCACGGCGACCGCCTTCGTCGCCGTGGCCTTCGTCCTCGTCGTCGTCAACGAGCAGCTCCGCATCGTTCCAGTGCCGACATTCGTGGGGGCACCGGAGCTGATCGCCCTCCTCGGCGGCGGAGTGATCGCGGCCCTCATCGGCCTCATCGACGACTACCTGCAGCTCAGGGCGCGCTGGCAGCTGCTGGGCCAGATCGGCCTCGCCCTGTGGGCGGTCGCCCTGGGCATCGAGGTCGGCTTCGTCAACGCGCCGCTCGGCGGCGTCATCCGCCTGGACGGCTGGCTGGCGATCGGGTTCACCGTGTTCTGGATCGTCGGCATGATCAACAGCGTCAACTTCATCGACGGCCTCGATGGCCTGTCCACGGGGATCGGCATCATCGCAGCCGTGACGCTGGGCGTGATCAGCCTGACGACGACCATCGGGCAGCCGCTCATCGCCGTCCTGTGCTTCACCCTGGCCGGCGCCCTGCTGGGGTTCCTGCGCTGGAACTTCCACCCGGCCAGGATCTTCGCCGGCACCAGCGGCACGATGTTCCTCGGGTTCGTCCTGGCCGTGCTCGCGATCCTGGGCACGGCCAAGGTCGCCGTGGTCCTCCTGGTCCTTGGCGTCCCCATCATCGACACCTTCTGGATCATCGTGCGGCGCCTGGTCGGCGGGCGAGCACCCTTCAGCCCCGACCGGGGGCACATCCACCACCGCCTCCTGGACCTCGGGCTGTCGCATACCCAGACGGTCCTCCTGATCTACGCCATCTGCGTCAGCCTGGCCCTGCTGTCGCTGCTGCTGTCCGGGACCGGCCAGATCTACGCGTTCCTGGGCCTGTTCGTGATCCTGGGCCTGGCCCTCTTCTTCCTGGCGCGCCGCTCGTTGGTCGCCGAGGAGCTGACCGCGGAGGCCTACGAGGATCCCCACCCGGTCGGGTCCGCTGCGACCGGCGACGCCGACCCGACCCGGACCGGTCCGACCGGGCCGTAGCTGTGGGGTAGCATCGGCATGACGCCGGGCCGCCTGTCCCCGGCAGCACCGGTGCCGTCGTGTCCATCGAGCTCCTCCTCGCCCTGGCGTTCGTCGCGGTCGTCCTCGTCGGCCTCTGGCTCCTGGTGGATCGCCGCCGCTGGAGCGGGTCGCAGGCCCGGCCGCCCCGACCGGGCTCCGCGCTCCTGGCGGGCATCGTGGCTCGCGTCCGCCGACCGGCACGCGAGGCCGTCGACCCGACGCTCCAGGCCGGGCCCAGGGTCGTGCGGCCCCGCCGCCTGGTGGTGTCCGGGACGACCCTGACCGCGCTCCCGCGCCGGCCGTCGGACGAGGCTTCCGATCCCCGGACCCGGCTCCGCCGCGACACGGCCGTCGTGCTCCTGCTCGGTTCGGCGCTCGTCCTTGCCGTGGTCGTGCTGCCCAGGCAGCTCGAGCCCTCCGGGGGGGTCCTGGGCGCGACCTTCGACCCCGGCGACCCGGGGCCGGTCACCTCCCCCTTGGAGAGCGCCTCCCCGACGCCGGCCGGGGAGCCGTCGGCCGACCCCTCCAGCGGAGCGACCGCCATCCCGAGCCCGTCCCCGGATGACTCGCCCGCGCTCTCGCCGTCGCCCACGCCCACCCCGGGCGCCACCCCGCGGCCGACCCCGCGACCCACGCCGAGACCGCCTCGGCCCACGCCTCGTCCGACGTCGTCTCCGAACCCCAGCCCGAGCGCCGAGCCGTCCGCCGAGCCG
>DATHYZ010000129.1:0-4350 GCA_035458865.1 Candidatus Limnocylindrales bacterium | reverse complement strand
AGGGCCAGGATGCCGAGGTCCGGGTGGGCCACCACGAGGTCCGACTCGCCGTCGTAGGCGGGGCCGCCATCGCGGGACGGCCCGCTCCACTCGACGTTGGGGTAGAGGCGGTAGTCGGTGGGCAGAGCCGAGCGGATCCGCTTCTGGGCCCGGCGCTCGACGACCTCGCCGCGGGTCATCCGATCGGGGTGGCGGCCGCACGGCGCCTGGCGCGCGGCCGATCGGCGCGCTTCCGGGCGTGGCGTTCCGTCGAGGCGGGTACGTGCATCCCCTCCCCCTGCGTTGCCCCGGAGTATCCCCGGTGCGCCGGGCGGCGCCGACGGACCGGATGGCCCGCCGATGCCGGGACGTTCGTCCCGACCGGTGCTGGAGGAGCGCACCCTCGGAGTCGCGGCACCGTCACGAGGTGGGGGACCAGATGCGACGGACGTGTCGCCGCAGCCGAGGACGAGGCGACGAGGGCTGGATCGGTCCGCGCCCGGATCGGGTCCGAGTGGCGCGGGCGGCTATGCGGGTGCGGCGATCTTCTCCTCGGCCCCCTCGGGCTCCATCACGCCGGTCGCCGGGTCGAAGCGGCGGACCACGTGGATCGCCTCGTAGGGGATCTCGTACTTGGTGAAGATCGCGATGATCGCGTCCTTGGACGGCGCCTTCCAGTGACAGAACGACCTGCCATCCGCGGAGGCGTTGTACGTGCTGTCCCAGGTGACCCCCTCAGGCATCGGCTCGTTGGCCAGCTCCTGGAGCTGTGCCTCAGGGAAGGCGACTGGGTGAACGGCGACGAAGCGCAGCATGCGGGCACCTCCTTGCCCTGGCTGGGTTCGCCCTGTCCCCCCGAACCCTCGGCTGCGGCGGCACGCTCGCTATCGTGACGGACCGGCCTCGCTCCAGCCAGTGCCGGTGGTCGTCACCCGGCGCGGGCGCCCGGCCGATCGAGCGTGGGGTGGTGCGGCGCCGGTGCGCGCACTCGCGTCACTCAGCACGGTCCGTGCTGTTGGACCCGATCGGCTTCGAACCGTGACTGCCCGTCGTCTTCCGAACGCCCCGGAACGTGCGGGGCGCGGGCGCATCCCTGGCCGTCAGGGCTTCCGGCACGGCCTGGAGATGCCGCGGGTCGAGTCGAAGAGCACGGCCATCGCTAGGTGACGCGGCCGGGCGGCACGGGCTCGCATGAGGCGGAGGCGCGTCGCCGGGAGGCGTCACGACCGCTCAGCGGTCCTCGGCCCACTCGACCAGCTCGATGGCGTCGAAGTTGCGGGCCCGGTTGCACTCGCCGCAGATGGGCTGGCCCGCGTCGCCGTCGGGCTCGTCCTCCTCGTCGGTGCCGAGCACGCGGCCGCAGGTGGCGCACTCGAGCTCGTCGTCGTCACCCACGATGCCCGAGCCGACCAGGAGCACGATCTCCTGGGGCTCGTCGAGGTCGAAGGGGTTCTCGTCCCAGATGTCGTCCATGCCGGTCCCCCACGCGTCCGCGCCGTTCCCCAGGGCCGGTCCCCCCGGGCGGTCGCGGACCGATCCATCGCAGCATCGCCGAGGCGGGTGTCAGCTTGCATGGCACGGCCCGCGCGGCGGTACCCAGGCCGCCCATCGGCCGGTACGTTCGGGCGGTTCCGCGCCGCACCGTCGAGCGCGATGGTCGCCTCGCGCCCGGCGCCACCACTCCACGGACCCGCAAGGGGGATGCGATGCGAACCGAGCCCACGATCCAGACCCACCTGCCGTTCGAGCGGGGCGGGACGAGCGAGGCCCACGAGAGCGAGCTCCAGGCCGCCCTTCGCCGACGCTTCGGCCACCAGGGCTCCCCGCTGCCGCTCGAGCCGACCTGGCTCTGCGAGGAGTTCGAGGCGGCCTGGGCCTGGCTCATGGCGGACCCGCTCGCGTTCTAGCCCTCCGGCGCGGAGGCGGCCGCCCTCCCCGCCACCCTCGGCACCGGCCCCGCGGCCTCCAGCCGCCGCGCCTCCGCCCGCAGCCAGTCCACGAACCAGTCGTTCGAGAGCGCCCACTGGCCGCGTGACGCCCGGACCGCGGCGATCGCCCCCTCGACCGGCTCGCCGAGCTCCATGAGCGCCCGCGCGACCACGACCCCGGTGCGGTTGAGGCCGGCATCGCAATGGACCAGGACCTCCCGGCCGGCCCGGACGGCGTCGGCGATCTCGGCGGCGAGGAGCCGGACCTCGGCCTCGGGCAACTCGTCGGCGTCGACCATCGGCAGCCAGACGTAGCGGCCCGCCTCGCGGAGCGCTCCGTGGGGCGAGGCCGAGCCCCAGCTCGTCAGCGACACGATGAGGTCGTAGCGAACGCCCGGGTTCTGGAGGTACGTCCCGTCGCGGCCGGGCGTGGGCGCCCGCGAGGCCCAGAGGCCGGGACGGACCGGCACGAGCCGCTCGAGGTACCAGGGCGGCACTTCCCGGGCGGGGTCGTCCGGCTCGAGATCCAGCTCACGGGAAGCGGATCGGAGGGCTCCCCCCGGGCCCTCCGATCCTTCCGTCCCGTCGCGGCGGGACCGGCTCATGACCGCGGCGAGGGCGGGCGCCGCATGGCCGCGCCGGACGCCTCGCGGAGGTTCATCGAGTAGGAGCGCTGGGCGTACATCGCCTTGCGGGAGAACTCGGACTGCATGACCGACCAGTGGTCGGCCGCGCGCTCCAGCTCCTCGACGATCCCGACGAGGACCGCGTCGTGGCCGG
Source organism: Candidatus Limnocylindrales bacterium (assembly GCA_035458865.1). Classification (GTDB taxonomy): domain Bacteria; phylum Chloroflexota; class Limnocylindria; order Limnocylindrales; family CSP1-4; genus DATHYZ01. The sequence goes on along the minus strand of DATHYZ010000129.1, from coordinate 1,663 downwards.
CGTACTGGCGGATCCGGCGAGCGACGCCCAGGAGCAGGCGACGGGCCTCGTCGTAGCGGCCCTGGCGGTTGAGGGCGACGACGTCCGACAGGGCCCGGTCGGCATAGGTCCGGGCGACGACCCGGTCGACCTCGCGGTCCCGAGGCTGGCGGTCGTTCGTCGGGTTGTCGGCGTAGCGCCAGGTCACCGTGGCCGGCTCGGCCCCGAACGCCCCGTCACGGTCGGTGACCGCGATGAGCGCCCCGATCTCCCGGCCCGGCTCGCCCATGGGGAAGCCGATCCGGAGGATCACCCGCACCAGCTGGTCGGACACGAGATCGCCGAGCCGGACGAGGGTCCGGTTGCCGTGCGTCTCGAGCGGCCGCGGGGTCAGGGTGTCGACCCGCAGCCCGTCCGGAGTCGTGACCTCGAGGGCGGCATCCTGGGCGGTCACCTCGAGCGCCTCGCCGACCTCCCCGGCCAGGTGGTCGGGGATCTGCTCGGCCCGCTCGATGTAGCGGAAGCTGCCGCCGCCGGCCGAAGCCATGCCCTGGAGCAGCGCCTCGTTGAAGTCGTTGCCCAGGCCGAAGGTCGACGTGGCGATGCCCCGCTCCCGGAGCTGGGCGGCGTGGTGGATGAGCTCGTCGGGGTCGGTCATGCCGACGTTGGCGAGTCCGTCCGTGAGCAGCAGGACCCGGTTGACGCCCTCGCGGTCGAGGCGCTCCGCGACCTGCTCGGCGCCCCGGAGCCAGCCCGACCCGAGGTCGGTGGAGCCGCGAGCGTCGATCCGGCCGAGCCGGTCGAGCGCCTCCCGGCGGGCCTCCGGCGTCGCCAGCGTCGTGGGCATGACGACGTCGATGTGGTCGTCGTACACGACGAGACTGAAGCGATCGCGGGCGCCGAGCCGCTCGATCGCCTGGCGGACGGCCTCGCGGGCCAGCTCGATCTTCCGCCCGGCCATCGAGCCCGAGCGGTCGAGGACGAAGGCCAGCGTGGCCGCCGGCCGCTGACGGCCGTCGGTCGTCGGCGGGGCCGGCGGGGCGACCAGCTCGGCGACGACGTAGCGCGACGAGTGGTAGGTGGTCCGGACGAGCTCGCGGTCCACGCGGACGGCGAGGGCGTCGGGTCGGCGCACGGAGGTCCGGCGGTCGGGCCGGTCGGGCCGCTCGGGCTTGGGTGTCATGGCTTGTCCCCCTCCTGGAGCTCCCGGGCGAACGCGATGAGGCGCTCGACCCGCTTGTTCTGGTGGCGTGTCAGTGGGCGTCGGACGTGCAGCTCCACGTCCGGCTCCAGGACGATCCGCTCCCAGTGGGAGCGCTCGGGTGTCGGCGTGCGGGGCTCGCACGGCGGTCGCGTCGGCGAGACCCGGCGGAACATCGGGGTCGGCAGGGCCTCCGACGGCTCCGGCGGTGCGCCCCATGACGGCAGCGCGGCGGCGCGCTTCTGGAGGCTCGGCCTCTCGTCGGGCTCGAGGTCGGGCATCTCCCAGGCGATGCCGTTGGCGGCGAACTCCGGCAGGACCGCCCCCGGCCCGGCCAGCAGTGTCCGGACGTAGTCGAGCGCGCTGTCCGGCGGCTCGGGCGTCGGCGTCTCGGTCAGCGCCGCGATCTCGTCGTCCGACAGGTCGGCAAGCCGGGACCGGATCTCGGCCAGTGGCAGGTTGGCCGCCCGGAGCTGCTTGATG
>DATHYZ010000128.1:0-4381 GCA_035458865.1 Candidatus Limnocylindrales bacterium | reverse complement strand
CGCCATCGGCGTGTTGTAGCGGTCTGGAGTGCAGCGCCGCTCACGCGATGGCGGTAAGCGTGCCGGCCGCGCACCGTACCAGGACCAGAGGCCGACGGCCTCAGCGGAAGCCTTGGCCCGGCGCCGGGCTGGCCTAGAGGGTGGTGAAGGAGAGCCCGCCGACGACGATGATCGCCAGGCTGAGCACGAGACTCCCGATGATGATCGCAGCGACGGTGACGATGCCCCTGCCTTCGCCACCGAGTCCTCGCCACCAAGCCGCCAGCCCATGCATCGGTCGGCCTCCGCCTATCCCTTGATACCCGCACTCTCGCGATCAGGGTGCCGGTCGTGGAACGTACGGGTCTAGAGGCCGGGGGCCTGAACGACCCCCGTCGCCGGGCCGCGGGCTCGTCGCCCCTCGTGGGCGAGGGCGCGGTCCGGCCACGGAGTCGGGGGCGAGGCCCCCGCATCGGCAGTCTTCAAGATGCCGTTCGGCTGCCGAAACTGGTGCCGGAGACGAGACTCGAACTCGTACGAGGTTGCCCTCATCGGTGTTTGAGACCGACGCGTCTGCCTGTTCCGCCACTCCGGCCGGTCGTCATCGTAGCGCCCGGACCGGGCAGACCGGGAACCGGCTTGCCGCCCGGCACGTCGAAGCACGCAGACCCGATGCTAGACTCGGCCCGCCTCGCCATCCCCGTCCGGAGGGACCCGCTGCTGGCTGACGATCGTCGCGTGCCCCCGCCCGGCGACGACCCGGCCCGGCGTCGCGACCTGTGGCTCATCGAGCGTGCCAGGGATGGCGACCTCGACGCCTTCAACGACCTGGTGGAGCTCCACCAGGATCACCTGTACGGGCTCGTGGCCCGCCTGGTCCCGGATCGCGACCAGGCCGGCGACGCCGTCCAGGAAGCGTTCTTCAGCGCGTACCGCAACCTGGGCTCCTTCCGCGGCGGCAGCGTTCGCTCGTGGCTGGGCCGGATCGCCATCAACGCCGCGATGGACGCCCAGCGCTACCGGAAGCGACGCCCGGCCCAGCCCTATCCGGAGCTGGAGGACGAGAGCTGGCAGCCGCCGGCCGATCCGGCGGACGATCCGGAGCGGGTCGTGATCGGGGCCGAGCGGTCACGCGTCCTCGGCGAGGCTCTCAACCGCATCGGCGCCGAGCAGCGGACGGCGATCGTCCTCTTCGACATCGAGGGCTACGACTACGCCGAGATCGCCGAGCTGACCGGCGTCTCCCTGGGCACGGTCAAGTCGCGGATCCACCGTGGCCGGCTGGCGCTCCGGGGCCTCCTCGAGCCGCGCCTCGACCTGTTCCGGGGCGACCGATGAGCGAGCCGCGGGAACCGGGAACGGATACGAGGCGTCAGACGAACGTGACCACGCCCCTCCACACCGACCACGACCTCATCCTGGTGGCCGCGCTCGCGGCCGGGGACCTCGAGGATGCCGAGCTCGACGCCGCTCGAGCGCTGGTGGCTTCCTGCCCGGACTGCGCCGAGCTCCGCGACGACCTCGCCGGCATCGCGGCCGCGACCCGGATCCTCCCGGTGCCGGCCCGGGTCCGCGACTTCCGGCTCAGCGACGAGCAGGCGGAGCGGCTCCGGCCGAAGGGATGGCGCCGGTTCGTGGCCGGCTTCGGCTCGCCACGCCTCGCTTTCGCCCGCCCGCTCGGCATGGCGCTGGCGACGGTCGGGCTCGCGGGACTGCTCCTGACCGCTGTGGCGCCCGGCCAGCTGGCGATCCTGGCTCCCGTCGGATCGGCGATCGATGCCGGGGCCGGCACCCAGCGGGACGTCCAGGGCGAGTTCCAGGGCGGACCGGAGGTAGCTCCCGAACCCCTGGGGACGTCGGACCCGCTGGTTCCTGCGATCGACGGCGCCCCGACCGGCGGACCCGTCACGTCCCCGGAGCCCGGCGACGTCGCCGAGCCGACCGGCGAGACCGTCCCCTGGCTGCCGATCGGGTCGGCCGCGCTGGTGGGGGCCGGGTTCGGCCTGCTCCTGCTCCGCCGAGCCGGCCAGCGCACCTGACCTGCTGACGGACGGAGCGCCCGCGAGCGCCCCGATGCCGGGTCCGGACGGCCCTAGTCACCGCCCCGACCCCTGCAACACGCTGGTCCCGCGTGCGTCGCCATGGCAAGCGTCCAGCCGATGCTCGGCTGCGTCTGGCCGGCCCGGGCGCTGGGCGTGATGCCGGAGGTCGGCGTGGGACTCGACGAGCTGACGGGTGATCCGCTCCGCTTCTACACGGTCGCGGCCGTCGTCACGGTCGTCGTCACGACGGGCCTGCTGGCGGTCCTCCGGATCCCCGGGGCCTGGATCCCGCTCCGGACCTGGTTCCTGATCCTGCCGATCGCGCTGGGGGCGATCTGGCTGGGGCAGGGAGCCTGGACGGTCCTGGTCGCCGTGGTCTCCATCCTGGCGTTCAAGGAGTACGCGCGGGTCACCGGCCTGTACCGCCAGCCGCTGTTCGTGGTGCTCGTCTACGGCGCGGTCATCACCGAGAACTTCTTCGCCTTCGTGGGGCGCTACGACGTGTTCATGGCCATCCCGACGTGGGCCGTCCTCGCCCTCGCCCTCGTGCCCATCGTCCTGCGGCGGACCGAGGGGATGCTCCAGTGGTTCGCCCTGTCGGTGGTGGGGGTCGTCTTCTTCGCCTACTTCCTGGCCCACCTGAGCTACCTGTACGCGTCGTCGCTGGGGCTCGGCTACCTCCTCTTCGTCCTGCTCATGACCCAGCTCAACGACGCCCTCCAGTTCATCTACGGGAAGGCCTTCGGGCGCCACCGCTGGACGCCGATCAGCCCGAACAAGACGGTCGAGGGCTCCCTCCTGGCGGGGGTCACGATCGTCGTCCTCACCTTCCTCCAGGCGGCCATCGCCTTCCCGTGGGTGCCCCCGCTCGGGGTCCTCGCCGCCGGGCTCATCGTCACGATCGGCGGCCAGGTGGGCGACCTGACGATGGCGAACGTCAAGCGCAACGCCGGGGTGAAGGACTTCGGGTCGATCCTGCCCGGCCACGGCGGGCTGACCGACCGCCTCAACTCGCTGATGGTCACCGCCCCGGCCTTCGCCCACTTCATGGGCTACCTCTTCGGGGGGTTCCCCTCGTGAGCGGCGCCCGCTTCGAGTACGAGCCGTTCCCGGATCTCGAGCTGCCCCTGGCGGCGCGGCTCGGGCAGTACCCTCGCCAGCCCGACCTGTTCTACGACACGGCCCGGGCCCTCGGCCGGCGGGCCGCGGCCGTCTTCTTCCGGTCCCAGTTCCGCATCCAGGTCGTCGGCCAGGTCCCGGACGTGCCTCGCCTGGCCCTCATGCCCAACCACCAGAGCCACCTGGACACGATGGCCGTCCTCGCCGTCCTGCCGGAGCGGTACCGACGCCGGATCACGGTCCTGGCGGCCCGTGACTACTTCTTCGAACGGCGCGCCGGGGCGATCGCCGCGAGCCTGTTCGGCCAGGCCGCCGCCTTCGATCGCGGCGCGGAGCTCGCCGAGCTGCGGCGCTGGGCCCGGCTGCTCCCGCAGGTCGAGGCCGGCTGGTTCCTGATCTACCCGAGCGGGAGCCGCAAGCGGCTGGAGCCCCACTCGGGTCTCGCGGGCGTGCTGGCCCACGCCGGCTGGACGGTGCTCCCCGTGGGCCTGGCCGGGACCGCCGAGGCGTGGCCGGTCGGCCGGCCGCTCTGGCGACCGTTCCGGACCGTCCGGGTCACCTTCGGCGACGCGATCGAGACCCGCGACACGCGGGAGCTCGCGGCGGAGCTGCTCGCCTTCTGGGAGCGTCATGGGCGCCTTGACCAGCCGCAGGAGGGCCCCTCGTGAGCCCGGACGTCGGCCTCTACCAGACCAAGTACGCGCTCCGCCGCTGGCTCGATCGGATCCCCGGGGTGGAGCGCCTCAGCCCCAATGCCGTCTCGCTCGCTTCGCTCGTCCCTTCGGGGCTCGCAGCGGTCAGCCTGTGGCTCGGTTGGTGGCCGCTCGTCGTCGTCGGGATCCTGGGGCGGATGGCGCTGACCGTGATGGACGGGTTGCTCGCCGAGGCCTACGGGAAGAAGACCCGGATCGGGCCGTACCTCAACCGGCTGCCGCAGGAGATCGGCGACATCGCGCTCTTCCTGGCCCTGTGGCCGTGGGTCGATCCCGCCTGGCTGGTCCTGCTGCTGGGCGCCGCCTGGCTCGTCAACGTCTGCGGGGTCCTGCCGGGGGTCGCCGGCGGTTCGCCGCAGCCCGTGGGCCCGGCCGGCCAGCCGGACCGCATCGCGATCGTCCTCGTGGCGGCGGCCATCCGGACGTTCGTCGTCTTCGACCTGACCTGGGTCTGCGTCCTGATCGTCGTCCTGTCGATCCCCACCGTGGTGCTGCGCGTCTCGCGGACCGTCCGCGAGCTCCGACGCG
>DATHYZ010000127.1:0-4493 GCA_035458865.1 Candidatus Limnocylindrales bacterium | reverse complement strand
TGCCGACCTTCGCCACCGCCGGCGGCCCGATCGGCGTACCCGCCGTCCTCGTCCGAGACGGGGGGTACCGGGCCGTGGACCTCACGACCGGGGCGCTCGGGCCGACGCTCGGGCAATGGCCGCGCCAGGATGCCGCACGGTTCTTCGGTCGCCCCGACGGCGGCTGGTGGTGCGTGTGCTACCCGGGCGAGCGTGCGCTGCGGGCGACGACCGCGACGGTGGCGGTCGTGGCCTACGACGCGGCGGGTGCCGTGGTCTCGACCACGACGGTCGGGACGTACGGCCCGGGGCTGGACGACCCGGACCTGCTCGGCTTCCTACCCTTCACGGTATCGGTCGGGCCCGCCGCCGAGCCGGGACGAGCCTTCGTCGGCTGGGCGGTTCGCACCGCCGATGGCTGGACCTCTGGGGTCGACCTGCTCGACCTGGCCAGCGGGAGGATCGTCACCACGCTGCGTCTGCCGGACCTGCCCCTGGCGCTCGATTCCCCCGACGGTCTCCGGCCGACCTGGGTCGACGCGCCGCGGGTCACGGCGGCACCAGGGGGAGCGTCGATCGTCGCCTCCCAGACCCCCAGCATCATCCTCGAACGTGACGGCTTCGGCGACCTCGAGCGCCTGGCTCCGGATCGCTGGTACGCGGCGATCGAGGCCGACCGCTTCAGCCCGGCATCGGCGTTCCGGACGGGGCAGGGGACCTTGGATCCGACCTGGTGCCCGAACCCCTACGGCGAGGCCTTCGCGGACGCGACCATCTTCGTGGCGCTCTGTCCGTCGGAAGGGATCGTGCGGAGGGTCGACGTCCGAGGCTCACCGGTTGGTGACGTCGCGATCCCGGGCCTGCGGCAGGACTCGTTCGCTCCCCACGCGGACTTCGACGGCCGCCGGTACGTGTGGCTGCCGTTCGAGCGGACGCTCCATGCGGTGGACCTGGTGGCCGGCACGCTCGTCGGCTCGCTCGACGTCGGGACGACGGCTGCCGCGCTGCACCAGGACCCCCTGTCCGGCCTGGCGCGCCGACTGGCCGACTGGCTGGCGCCGCCGGCCACGGCCAAGATCTTCCTGGACCCCGCGATCGCCATCTCGCCCGACGGCCGGCGGCTCTACCTGGCCACCGTGACCGGCGACGGCATCGAGTCACCGGGGGGATCGGCCGGGATCGTCGTCGTCGACACGGCGACCCTGACCGTGGTCGACCGCTGGGAGCCGCTCGCCGACATCACCTCGATCGCCGTGGGTCGGGACGGCTTCGTGTACGCGACCGGGGCGCCGGGCGTGGACGCCGCCGGTCACGCGTCGCCCGACCGGCAGGCCTCGCTCGTCGTCCACGAGGCTGCCGACGGCAGCGTGCGGGTCATCGCCGGCCAGCTCGGGCCCGACTACCTCACGCTGGATCCGCTGACGATGCCCTGACCGGCCGGTAGCTCCGGTCTCAGGTGTCCCCGTACCGTCGCCGCATCTCGGCGTTGACCGACCTGCTGATCGTCTTCCAGCGACGCCGCTCGGCCTCGCGGAGCGAGCGGTCCGTCTGGCGGGCGAGGTGGGCCGCCTCGCGCCGGAGCTTCTCGTAGCCGGCCCACCGCCGACGGTCGACGCGGCCGTCCTTGACCGCGGCGAGCACCGCACAGCCGGGCTCGCTCCGATGCGAGCAGTCCGCGAAGCGGCAGTCGTCGGCGAGGGTCTCGATCTCCCCGTAGGCGGCCGCGACCCCCTCCTCGCCGAGCAGCTCCAGGGAGCGGATGCCGGGCGTGTCGATGAGCATCGCCCCGCTCGGCAAGGGGACCAGCTCCCGGTGCGTCGTCGTGTGGCGGCCCCGGCTGTCCGAGGCGCGGACGGCCGAGGTGACGAAGTGCTCCGTGCCGAGGAGCGCGTTCGTGAGGGTCGACTTGCCGACGCCCGACGGGCCGAGGACGACGGCCGTCCGACCCGCCGCCAGGTGGGCGACGCGCAGCGCGTCTACGCCCTCGCCGGTGACGGCGCTCATCGGATGGACGTCGACGCCGACGGCGATGCCCTCGACCGCCGCGACCGCGCCCGCGACGTCGGGGCAGACATCGGCCTTGTTGAGGACCACGACAGGTGTCGTGCCCGCTCCCCAGGCGAGGGCCAGGTAGCGCTCCAGCCGGCCCAGGTTGGGCTCCCGATCGATCGCCGCCACCAGGAGCGCGACGTCGACGTTGGCCGCCAGGACCTGCTCGTCGGTCAACCGACCACCGCCCCTGCGGTTCGAGTCGGAGGCCGTCCGGGCGATCGCGCTCTGCCTGGGCAGCACCGCGTGGATCGTGCCGCTCCGCTCGGCCCGTCGGGCCTCGATGACGACCCAGTCGCCGACCGCCGGGTAGTCGCCGGGCCCCAGCGCGTCGCGCCGGAAGCGACCCGAGACGTGGCCCGCCACGTCCGCCGCGGCGACCCGGACGATCGAGGTCTCCCGATGGGTCGCCACGACGCGGCCGGGCTCGAGGCCGGGCCCGTCATGCTCGGCGAAGAACGCCTCGAGCGGCCCGCGCCAGCCGAGCGCGGCCAGGTCGGCCCGATCGCCGGTGACTCCCGGCCCGGTCGTCGCGCTCATCGCTCGCCCTCTGCCGGCTCGATCGGCCGGTGGTACTCGAGCTCCTCCAGGGTGACCTGGAAGCCCAGCCGCTCGTACAGCGTCTGCGCCTCGTTGGGGTTCTGCTGGTCCACGCCCAGGGCAGCCCGCGTGGCCCCGGCGTCGCGGACGATGCGGAGGCTCTCGGCCAGCATGGCGCTGGCCACGCCCCGCCGCCGATGGGGCGCCCGGACGCCGATCGACTCGGTCCAGCCCACGACCGACCCGTCGGTCTCGACCGGCCCCAGGAAGTTGAGGATCTGGCCGGCGACCTCACCGGTCGCCGTATCGAACGCCACGCACCAGAGCGCCGGCTGGCACGATGGCGACTCGCGGAACTTGCGCCACTCGGCCTCCGTCGCCGGGTTCTCGCCCCAGCTATCGGCGAAGACCTCCGCCGAGACGTCCCAGGCCCTGCGGATGATGGTCTCGTCGGTCGGATCGATCCGGCCCAGCTCGATGCCGGCCGGCGGCGGGACGACGGCGAGATTCTCGAAGTCAGCTCGAACGAGCTCGGCGTAGCGCCGGGCCGATCGGAAGCCGGCCTGCTCGAGGCGGTCGGCCTCGCCGGGCACGGTGCCACGGGCGAAGCGCACGAGGATGCCCGGACGAGCCTCGAGACGCCCTCGAAGCTCGGCGGCCAATTCGAACTGGCGCCGGACGCCGAGGGCAAGGAGGGTCTCCTCGATCCCACGGCCAGTGTGGTCGGGATGGACGAAGGACACCGCCACGAAGCCGCGGGTGCCCTCGGCGCGGTCGGCCCACCAGGTCCGCTGGTAGGCGACCGTGGCCCCGTCCACTTCGGCGAGGACGATGTCCCGCTCGGGTTCGCAGTTCTCGAGGTTCCGGTACTGGGCGAGCATCGCCTCGACGGACCGGCTGTCTGCCGAGCCGGCCGCACGGTTGGCAGCGTCGGCGACGGCTGCCATGCCGGGGATGTCGTCAAGGCCGCGGTACGAGCGGAACCGGAGGCCCGGGATCGCCGGGACCTCCGGTGCCGCGATGGTGTCGTGCGTGGTGGTCATCGCTCGGTCCATCGGTCAGCCTACCCGCTTGAGCCGTCCGGTCCGCTTGGCGAACCGCTCGGCACGCCCGAACGCCCAGAGGCCGAACGGGATGAGGATGAAGCCAGCCACGATGAGCGGGACGATGTCCCCCAGGAGCTCGGTCGCCGGCACGCCGTCGATGAGGCCCTTGCGGACCCCGTCGAGGACGTAGGTCGCCGGCGAGAGCCTCGAGAGGACCTGCATCCACTCCGGCAGCACCTCGATCGAGTAGTAGACACCCGAGACGAGAAGCAGGCAGGACTGGAGCACGAAGGTCATCTGCGCGCCCCGCTCGACGTAGAGCAGCGGCAGGATCGCCGCCAGCATCCCGATGCCGATGAAGCTGAACGAGCCCAGGCCGATGAACAGCGCGACCGTCGGCAGGTGCGCTCCCGTCAGGTCGAGCCCGAAGAAGAGCACGAGCACGACGAGGATGACCGCCGTGTGGACGAGTCCGTAGCCGATGGCGTACATACACGAGCCCAGCAGCTGGGTCGAGCGCCGGACCGGCGCCATCATCGTGTACTCGAGCGTGCCCTCCCAGCGCTCCACGGCGATCGTCTCGGCGATCCAGCTGAAGACCACCGAGAGGTAGTTCCACATGATGGCCCCGACCATCAGGACGAGGAGCAGCCGCTGATCGCCCTGGTCGGCCCCGATGAGGGCGATCGACAGGGCGCCGGCGACGGAGTAGACGAGGAACGCGACCTCCCAGCCCCAGTAGCGCCGGGTCAGGAAGGCGTTGCGCTCGATGAACGCGTACGAGGCCCTGACCTCGTGCGCGAGCGGTGCGAGTGCGGTCAACGGAGTGTCCCTTCGAGGTGGGTGCGCCGGCCCGGCCCCTCAGCGGGGCCGGGCCGG
>DATHYZ010000126.1:0-6418 GCA_035458865.1 Candidatus Limnocylindrales bacterium | reverse complement strand
CCACCAGACGACGACGATCGCGACGGCGGCGCCGACGATCGCGATCGGCAGCAGCACGGCCAGCTGATCATCTCCGGCGGCCGGCTCGGTCGGCGCAGGCGTGGAGGTCGGGGCCGCCGACGGTGACGCGCTCGGGCTCGGCGAGGGCGACGGCTCCGGTGATGCGGGGCTCGGAGAAGGCTCCGGGCTCGGCGAGGGGCTCGGCGAGGGCGGGGCCTCGATCGTGAAGACGTAGATGTCGCGCGAGACGTGGCCGTCGGTGGCGACGGCCGTCCAGCGGACCTCGTAGCTCGCCGGATCGAGCGGCGGCAGGGCGACGGTCATGGTCGTCGCGTCCTCGGACACGTCGTCCGATCCACCCTCGGCGACCGTCGACCCGTCCGGGCCGACGACGAGGACCGACGAGCGCCCGGGATCGATCGGGCCGCTGAAGGTGATCACCAGCTCCGCTGGCGCCCCTGTGACCGTCTCGTCGGGCCCCGGCGACGCCGACGACAGCTCGACGTCGGCGAGGGCCTGGCCGGCCACCGCGAGGAGCAGGGCGGTCGCGGCGACGGTCGCGGACAGGGAGCGGGCGGCGGGACGGGCGGCTCGGAAGGGCACGATGGACGGTCTCCTGCGGGCACCCGCCGGGAAGTCGGGGCGCCGGACATGGTAGCGGACGACGGGCGTCTTGCCGCTCGTCGTCCGCGTGCGCCGTGGATATGGGCCGGCCCGGTGGCCGGTCGGAGCTACGGGGCCAGCGTCCCGAACCAGACCTGCCAGGCAAGGATCGTCTTGGCGAACAGGCTCAGGAACATGTAGGTCCGCTCACCGAAGAGGTAGTCGCGCCAGCGGCCGGTCTTCCGGTACTGCAGGATCATGTTGAAGGCGAAGATGTTGAAGCTGATGAAGAGCGAGATGAAGATCGCGATCACGAAGCCGGGGATCGGCTCGGCGCCCGGCTCCGTCGCTGCCGTGAGCAGGGCGATGAAGATGACCACCCACGGGACGATGCCGGCGATGCAGCCGAAGATGTAGTGGTTCCACTGGATCTTCTCGCGACCCTCGTTGGCCGACTCCATGCTCCAGCCGAACAGGTTCATCGCCGCGTTGATCCCGAAGATCGCGATGAGCGTGCCGATCTCCTGGATGCCGCTCAGGGTCGCGATGACGACGATCATCACGCTCGACGACAGGGCGTACTCGATCCAGCGCGCCGGGTTCTGACCCCGGGCAAGGCGGCGCTCGTACCAGCCGCGGGCCGGGAACGCCACCGCGAGGTGCGCGATCGCGCTCAGCAGGAAGAACACGGCGACGGCAGGCCCGATCGGCAGCTCGAAGAGCGTCCGCTGCGCCTGGACCAGCGTCTGGGCCTGGGTGTCGAAGGTCAGGTACGACGACACGACCGGGGCGGTCGCGATCGGGTCGCGCGCCAGCGACAGCGCCATGACGGCGACGAACTGGATGAAGTGCAGGAAGCCCAGCACCAGGTTCCAGCGGAAGAGGCTGGCGGCCTGGGGGGCCGGGATGGGGGCGGGGCCCGCGATGGCGGGCGCGGCGGCGGTCATGGGCGAACCTCGCTGCTCGGGGTGGATGCCGTCATGATCGATACGGGCGACGCGAGCGGATGGATGGCGCCCCCGGCAGGATTCGAACCTGCGACCTTCCGCTTAGAAGGCGGCTGCTCTGTCCGCTGAGCTACGGGGACGTCGTTAGCGGGTCAGTTCCCGCACGAAACCAGGGCATCGACGCCTCCGACCGACCGGCGTTCTGCTAGCACGCCGGATGGCTCAGCAGCTAGCACTGAGGTCATGGTCGCTTCCGTCTCCGCTCCGGATTCGCTCACGAGTCTACGCGAGAGCTTCGCGCTCCATCTAGAGGCGACCCGCCGTCCGAAGACGGCTCGGATCTACCTTTCGGCCCTCGACGCCCTGCTCGCCCACCTCGCGGCCTAGGGGATGCCCACGAACTGCTGGAGCGGTCCGCCGCGAGCACATCGAGTCGTATCTCGCCAAGCGCAAGGGCGACGGCGTCAAGCCGGCCACCCTCTCGGCCGAGTACCGCGCCCTCCAGCAGTTCTGGAAGTGGTGCGTGGACGAGGAAGAGATCAGCCGGAACCCGATGGAGAAGATGAAGGCGCCGCGGGGCCCGAGACTCCGGTCCCGGTCGTCTCCCCTGCCGAGGTCGCGGCCTTGCTCAAGACGGGGAGCGGCCGGGACTTCAACAGCCGACGCGACACGGCGGTCCTGCTCTTCCTCTACGACACCGGCGTCCGGCTCGGCGAGCTGACCGGGCTTGAGGTCGCTCACGTTGACCTGCGGGAGCGAGCGGCCCCGCTTCCGGGTCGGCATCAACACCGGGCCGGCCCTCGTCGGCAACGTCGGCAGCCCCGACCTGCGCAACTTCTCGGCCCTCGGCGACACCACCAACACCGCGAACCGGCTCCAGACCCACGCACCCGTGGACCTCTCGTGGTCAGCGACGCGGCCCCGACGACGGTGTGTGATTGAACAGGGGCTCGGCGACAGCCCAGCAGCACCATCCAGCCTGACGCGCCGGCCCCCCGCTCCGGGCCGGCCGGCGCGATCTCGTCCGGGGGGGGCGACCAGCCGAGCGCCGGGCGACCGGGGGCCGCCCGTCGTGACCCTCGGCCCTCGGTGGCCTCACGCCGGGCCGATCACGATCGTCCCGAGCCCAGGAGCTGGGGCTGGCGGAGATGGTCTTGTCGATGGCCGGGGGATCACAGGTCATGGCGCGTCTCGTGGTGGTCTTCTTGGCCGCCGGCGCCCTGCTCGCTGGTGGCGGCTCGGAGTCAAGTCCGACGCCCCGGCCGTCGCCCGACCCGAGTGTCGATCCGGTCGACTCGTACGTCCGCATCTACGGCGGGCTCGCCGGGGTATATCGCTCGATCCTCGACGAGACGAGCTGCGACGAACTACAGGGCCAGTTCTTCACCGCGACCGAGAACGGATCTCTCGGGTACCAAGCCGCCATCGACGACCGTTCGCGCGAGCTCGACTGCCCGGAGCTTCTCTTCGACCGCCCCTAGGTTTCCGTAGCCTCCAGGCGGCGACCAGCCCACGGCCGGGCGACGGGGGCCGTTCGGCTCGTGGACCTGGCGGACACTCATCGCCGCTCCCCCGGGAACCCTGGGGAGTCGGGCCGCAGACCTCCCTGAGGCATCGCCCGAATGGCACCAGCCCTGGCTGTCGGCAACGTGATAGCCGCGAGGTCCCCCCTGGGATCGCGCCCGCGAGCGGCACCCGGCACGATGGCAATGAGCGACCAGAAGGGTCGCATCGGCCGAAGGGGGGGCCGAGATGTACGGGAACAGGATCCTCTATCGGATCACAACGGATCACCAGGCGGACGAGCGCCGCATCGCCGCCGAGGCCCGACGAGCCACCACGGTGGACGGCGAGGTCCATGAGCACCGGCGCGAGGCTGCTGGGCGCTCGGGCCGGCGTCCGAGTGGTCGCCGACTCCACCTGCCACGTCTCCGCTGGCTCCGACGTGGCTTCGGGGCGTCAGGCGCCTGAGCAGAGATCCTTGAGCGGCAACAGGGCTAGCTTGCCCGGTCACCAAGAGCCCGCTCCGGTCCTCCGACTGGGGCGGGCTCTCTTCGTGCGGCAACTCACCGGCCAACACTGCCGGGTTCGGTAGAGGTCCCACGCGGGGAAGCACGCCGGACTGACCCCTGCGCTTGGAAGGCGGCTGCTCTGTCCGCTGAGCTACGGGGACGTGCCAGGTCGAGTCTGTGCGAAGGCTTGATCCGGTCCGCACGCGACCCGCTGCCCGGAGCGGGAACGTTTCGGGCTCGCACCGTCGCCATCGTATCGGGCACGACCAGGAGGGCGTGCCGATCCGAGGGGGTTCGCCATGACGATCCATGCACCTGCGCAGCCCGGCCGCACGGGCGCGCAAGCGGTCCAACATCACTACCTGACCTGGACGATCGCGGTCGTGGGTGCAGGAGCCCTTCTCTGCGCGGCAGTCCTGGTCGCGCCGCTCGCGGCTCCCCCCGCGACACCCGAGGCTCCTGCCGCGGAGCCCGGGGCGCCGGTCGTCAACCCGCACACGGGCTTCACGGTGGAACCGGCGCAGCGATGACGCGGGGGATCGCCAGCGTCGCCGCCGACCTTCGGCCCCGAGGCGACCCCGGGGCCGAAACGACGCTGCCCCCGCGCCAGCCGGAGGACCGCCGCCCACCTACCGCCGGCGGATCTCCCGCAGGTTGTCGATGAGGATGAACGCACCGAGACCGGCCAGCGCCAGCAGGAGGAGCTCTCGAGCGTACGTCGCCGCCAGGAGGACCGTCGCGAACAACGCCAGCAGGATCACGACCCGAAGCAGGAGGGTCTCCACGCGCCGCTGGGCGAAGGATTCGATGGCCAGGTAGCCGATCCCGAGCACCAGGAGCGCCGGGGCGACCGGCAGCACGCGGAACCAGAGGATGACCGCGAGCGCGATCACCAGGAGGCCGACGCTCAGGGCGGCCCAGGTCTCCGCGAACACCCGGGTGCGCGTCTCCTCCGGAGGCTCCGGCGTGGCGGCATGGGAGAGGTGGGCCCGCGGATCGCCGTGATCTCCGGCGACCCAGCGGGCGACCGCGGTCCGGGTGGAGACGATCGCCGTCCGGAGCTCGGCGGCGGTCGTCCGGAGCTCGGCGAGTCGACGTTCGCCGTCGGCCAGCTCAGCCCCGCGGCGCTCCCGGTAGGCTTCGATCCCGTCCGCCGCCTCGAGCGATCGCACCTCGATGTCGAGGCCCGGCAGGGACCGGGCGAGCCCATCCGCCTCCGCTTCGACGGCCGCGAGCTCGGCACCCAGCTCGTCCATCCGGGTCTCGAAGGCCGCCGTGACCCGCGATGGCGTGGGCACCTTGGCCAGCCCGACGAAGCCGAGCGGGTCGTTCCACGACTGCCGGACGGCGCCCGTACGCGTGTACTTCGGCCCGGCGGGAGCCCGCTCGCCAGCCAGCCGGTCACGGGTATCGAGCCCCCACAGGCCGCGATAGGCGTCGACCCAGGGCACGGCATCGTCGATGAGGATCGGGCTCCACTCGACCTCCTGCCCCGGCCCGACGGCCAGGCCGTCGCCACGGGCGTAGTCGACGAAGGGCACGCTCAACGCCCGCTGGACCGAATCGGCGATGTCGCCCGGGTCCGGCTGGCCCAGCGTGTCGCGCCAGAAGCGACGAAGCGCCTCGAGCACGCCCCGGAGCAGCTCGTCGCCCGGCAGCGGCAGCCGCATCAGGTACTCGCCGCGCTCGAGGTAGGTCGCGTGCGACCCGGCGCCCGGGTAGACGACCGGGTGCTCGCCGATCAGCTCGAGCCTGGGATCGTCCCAGCGTCGCCGAAGGTCGTCGCCCTCCTCGTCATGGGCGGCCGCGGCGAACCAGACGGGCCGCACCTCCCCGTCGGGCAGCTCCTCGAGGACCACGAAGGCCTGCTCCCAGTCCGCCTCGTGGTCGTTGGCTCCGTCGAAGCTCGACCGCCAGTCGTTCATCGCGTAGAAGAACAGGTACTGGAGGACGATCCACCCAGCCTCCCGGACCACCCGGGCGTGGTAGCTGATGCGGGGATCGCGGTCCCGGATCTCGTCGTACTTGACGGCCGCGGCCGCAGCGGTGCCGCCCGGGACCTTGCCGCGCACGAGCAGCGAGGCCACTGACGCCGCGTCGAGCATCCGGGCCAGCAGACCGACCCGCGCCAGGCGCCCCGGCGCCCTGAACCTCGGGCGATCCGGTCGGTTGTTCCATCGCGCCAGCGCGATCGGATCGAGCGGCTCCTGGACGAACCGCATGAACCGCACCTTCCCGGGGGCCGGCTCCACGACCTCGCCGAGACGCTCCAGGGAGAGCTCCCCGTGCGGAACCACGACCTCGAGGCCCCGGTCGGCCACGCCGACGAGCAGATCGCATCCGGCCACGTAGCCGTCCGTCGGCATCGGGAAGAACAGCTCGCCCTCGGTGAAGCGCAGGATCGGCTCGAAGCGGCGGAGCAGCTGCTCGTCGGCCAGGGAACGTGGCGTCGTCATCGGTCCTGGTCACCCGATCCGGACGTCGCGGAGGCCACGCCCACGACCCGCCGGACCTCGGCCTGGTTGAGGTAGAAGACCGTGATGATGTTCAGGGCCATCCAGAGGTCGTTCCCCGAGCCCTCGCTGAAGGCGTAGATGTCGGTGGCCAGGAAGATCCCCGTCGTCACCATCGCCCCGACCCAGCCCCAGCGCCGGCCACCAAGGAGTCCGGCCGCGGAGAGGACCAGGGCTGCAACGAGGGCCAGGGCGACAAGCCCCGCCAGCGGGGTCTCGCTAAGGGCCGTGAAGACCTCCAGCGGGAGCGCGATGAGATCACGCAGCGGGCCCGTATCTCGGAGGTACGCACCGGCGACGACCAGCACCAGGAGGACGCCCTTGAAGAGGAGCAGGCCGGCGA
>DATHYZ010000125.1:0-6395 GCA_035458865.1 Candidatus Limnocylindrales bacterium | reverse complement strand
GTTCGAGCAGGTCGCGGTGTAGGTGGGCCGGGGACCCCGGTCGCCGTAGCCGCCGGCCGAGTAGCCGCCGCCGGCCGAGTAGCCGCCGCCGGCCGAGTAGCCGCCGCCGCCACCGCCGCCGGAGTAGCCGCCGGTATCACGCTGGGCCTTGCGGGCCGCCCGACAGCTGGGGCACCGACGCGGCTCGGAAAAGCCGCGCTCGGCATAGAACGCCTGATCCCGCTCGGTGAAGACGAACGACTGGCTGCAGTCGCTGCAGGTCAGGGTGCGATCCTGGTACACGAAGACTCCTCTTCTCGGTAGCCGCGATCTCCTCGTTTTCTCGCGATCACCGTGAGAGGAGCCGAGTGTGTCGACAGGCTAGCCATTTCCTCGCCACGGGCGTTTCCCGCGACGTGCAGCGGAGCATACGGCCCCGTCCCCGGCTGCACAAGGGGTTTTCGAGGGACTCGTGAAGAGATGCGGCCCCTCCTACGAGCGGCGCGTGGCGACCCTCAGGAGGACGACCGCGGTGCCGGCCACGAGGACGACGATGGCCAGGGGTGTGTCCACGACCAGGGCCCGCAGGTCGTCCGGCAGCAGGTCCGTCAGGAACGCGGCCCCGAGCACGACGGCCACGACCGCACAGGCGACGATGATGACCTCGCGCCACCCCGGGGAGCGGGTCCCGCCCTCGGGCCGGGGGTCGGGCCGGCTCCCCTGGCCGGTCACGTCCGGTCGGCCTCGGTCGGGATGCCGATCGGGGCCACCAGGATCCGACCGGCGAGCGCCCGTCCGACGCGCGTCTGGAGCCCGGTCTTGGGTCGGTGGAAGGTGATCGTGAGGTCGGCCCGGACGACCGGGTCGGATGCCTCGCCGGACGAGAGGTCGACGGCCGTGGGGGTGTCGACCGCCGCCACGGGGACGCCCAGCTCGCGGGCCCGCTCGATCAGCTCGACGGCGCTCCGGATCGGCTCTCGCAGGACGCCCCGGACACCTGTCCCCAGCAGGGCGTCCACGACGACCGACGATCGCTCGACGCCCTGGGCGAGGATCGCCACGTCCCGGGCGACCGGAGCGTGGAGGCGGGTGACCCGGGAGACCGACGCCAGGCGCTCCCAGTTCCGGATCGCGTCCGGCGTGGTCGGCCGGCCCTCGGTCGCGACGAGCGCGGCCACCACGTCGACGCCGTGGCGGGCCAGGACCCGCGCGGCAACGAGGCCGTCGCCTCCGTTGTTGCCGGGGCCGCAGAGGACGAGGACCGGTCCACGACCCGCCCGGCCCGTCGCCTCTGCAAGCGCCCGGACGGCGGCCGCGACGGCCGTCCCGGCGTGCTCCATGAGCCGCTCGCCGGGGATGCCCAGGGCCTGGGCCCGCCGATCGGCCCCGGTCATCGCCTCGGCCGACATCGGAGCCCGGGCCGCCGTGGCCGCCCACCGCCGGCGCAGGCCGGCCAGGTCCAGGCGCAGCAGCTCGGGGTCGTCGGCCGGGAGCGGGACCGGACCGGCGGCAAGGGCTGGATCGGGGACGGTCGGCTCGGGCATCGGGGACAGCGTATCGCGTGCCGGGTCCGGGCTCACGGACCGACCGTCGGCAGGCGCGCCCTGAGGGGTTCGTCGTCCGCGCGCTCGATGAGGCCGTCGCGGGCAAGCCCGTCGAGGGCGGCCCGGACGGCCGACGGCGGGTGCTCGCCGATCGGCCCGTCGAACGCCGTCCAGGCTCCGTCCGGGGCGTCGCGAAGCTGGTCGACGATGCGACCGCGGAGCCAGCGGCTCGAGCGCCGGAAGGGGACCTGGACCTCGCGAGCGGTCAGTCGCGCTCCGCGCGGCGTGGGTGCGGCCCTCTCCTGGGAACCGGACCCCCTGTCCGCGGCCGATCCGCACCATGCCCGAAGGGGGCATGACGGGCAGTCGGGGGCGGCCGCCCGGCAGACCGAAGCCCCGAGATCCATCAGGGCATGCGTCCAGTCGCCGGGTCGGTCGGGATCCACGAGCTCGTCGGCGAGCTCCTGCAGGCGGCGGGGCGACGGCGCCGGACCCGGGCCCGCGAGACGGCCGACGACCCGCCGGACGTTCGTGTCGACGGCGCCGACGGGGACGTCGAAGGCGATCGCAGCGACGGCCCGGGCCGTGTACGGACCGACGCCCGGGAGTCGCTCCAGCTCTGCGACGGAGCTCGGCACCCGACCGTCGTGCTCGGTCACGATGACCAGGGCGGCTCGCTGGAGGGCCAGGGCCCGCCGGTTGTAGCCCAGGCCGCGCCAGGCCCGGAGGACCTCGGCCGGCGAGGCCGCCGCCAGGCTGCCGGGGTCCGGGAACCGGGTCATGAACGTCGTCCACGCCAGACCGGCGCGCGCCGCCTGGGTCTGCTGGGCCATGGCCTCGGACACCAGGATGGCCCAGGGGTCGGTCGACCCGCGGAACGGCAGCTCGCGATCGGTCGGCCGGTACCAGCCCAGCAGCGCCCGGCGGATCTCGTCGGCCGGGAGTGGGTCGGAAGGTCGCGGGGTGCGTCGCGGGGACATCGCGCCGGAGCCTAGCAGGTACCCTGCGGGCGACAGCCGGAGGAGACGACATGCGCTTCGGAGCCGCCTTCTGGGTCCAGCGGACCGACTGGCCGAGCCTGCGAGACGCGGCCCTCGAGGCCGAGGCGGCCGGCTTCGACTCCCTCTGGATCGACGACCACCTCCTGTGCGACGAGGGCGACTGGACCTCGGACAAGCTCGAGGGCTGGGGGGTCGCCTCGGCCCTCGCTCCCCTCACCTCGCGGGCCACGCTCGGCCACCTCGTCGTCGCGAACACCTTCCGCAACCCGGGGATCACCGCGAAGCAGGCGGTCACCCTCGATCACCTGAGCGGCGGGCGCGCGATCCTCGGCATCGGCGGCGCCTGGTTCGAGCGCGAGCACGAGGCCTTCGGGATCGACTTCGGGAGCGGGTTCGGAGAGCGGCTCGACCGCCTGGCCGAGGCCGTCGAGCTGATCGACCGCCTCCTGGCCGGCGAGCGCGTCGACTTCGACGGCCGCTTCTACACGATGCGCGACGCTCTCTGCGAGCCGCGACCGGTGCAGGCCCGGCTGCCGATCCTCATCGGCGGATCCGGGCCCCGGAAGACCCTCCCCCTCGTCGCCCGCTACGCCGACCTGTGGAACGCCTACGGCACGCCGGAGCAGCTCGCCGCCAAGGACGCCATCCTCCGGGAGCGATGCGCGGAGATCGGCCGGGACCCGGCGACGATCGAGCGGACCGTCAACCACAACGTGGTCATCCGCGACGATCCGGCCCGGGCGGCCAGCGACTGGTCAGCGTGGCTGCGCACCCACCGACCCGACGACCCCGAGGAGCGCGTCCTCGTCGGCGGCCCGCCCGAGGCGGTGGCCGCCCAGCTCCGACCCTTCGTCGAGGCCGGCTTCGAACACCTCATCTGGATCTTCCGCTCGCCCTGGGACCTCGAGACCATCCGTCGGCTGCCCGAGGTGCGCGCCGCCCTCGAGGGCTGACCGCCGACGAGGCCGGCCCTGCCCGGAGACGCCGGTCGCCGGCTGCGAGCGGTCGGGCGCCGGAGGCCCGGCCATCCGGCCCGGGCCATCCCGACCGTCCGCGGGGTCCGATCGGCACCCCGACACCGGCCGCTCGGCAGCATCGTCACCGCGACCCGATTGTGAAGATTCGAGCGATTTGACGCGCTTGAGCGGGTCGCCCGCTCGGCGGATCCACCCGGAGGGCAGTCGTGGCGCCAGCAGGCCAGCATCCCGCCACCGCAGACGACTGGCTGAGCATCCGCGACGCCGCCGTCCTCGTGGGCGTCTCCCCGGCCACCCTCCGACGCTGGAGCGACGCGGGCGCGATCGAGGCCTACACGACCCCGGGCGGCCATCGCCGCTTCTCCCGGCGGGCGGTCGAGGCGATGCTTCCGGGAGCCGACGGCAACCGTTCGATGCTGCAGATGGGCGCGACGCCCGAGCGGCTCGCCCGCCTCTATCGCCGGCTGATCCACCGGATGATCGCCGGGACGCCCTGGGCTGGTTCGCTCGACCCGGACCAGGTGGAGCCCTATCGAGAGCACGGGCGGCGCATCGGCAGCGCCCTGCTCAACTACCTCGATGCCACCGACGACGAGTCGCGGGATACCGCCATCGCGAGCGCGGAGGAGGCCTGCGGCGAGTACGGAAGGCTGGCCGCCGAGAAGGACTGGAGCCTGGCCGACGCCATCGAGCTCTTCATGCGCTTCCGGATGGTGTTCCTCCGCGAGATGACCTCCCTCGCCCGTCGCCACGCCCTCGACGTCGTCGAGGCCACGACCCTGCTCGAGTCCACCCACCGCGCCTTCGATCGCCTGCTTCGCGCCATCATCGGCGGCTACCAGGCGACCGCGTCCCCGGACATCGCGGCCTCGCCCGGCGAGTCCAGCGTCCCCGTCTCGCAAGGGCGAGGCCCGCGATGACCGATCTCCTCGAACGCCCGGTCCCCGCTCTCACTCGACCGACCGGAAGGGATCGGGACGGCGCCGGGACGCTGCCGACCGTGGTGGCGCTCGTGGCGCACGCCCGGGCTGTCACCAGCGCGGATCGCGAGGCCTTCGCCGAGCGCCTGGCAGGAGACCATGCTTCCGAGGCGGCGATCGTCGTCCACACCTGCCATCGCGTCGAGCTGTACGTCGCTCCGGCCGCCTGGGGTGACCGCCCGCTCCCGGTCCTGCCCGCGGGCGCCCGGCGCCTCGAGGACGTCGGGGCGGCCCGGCACCTGATCGAGGTGGCCTGCGGCCTCGACAGCGCCGTCATCGGCGAGGACCAGATCCTCCACCAGCTCCGCGAGACGATCGCCGAGCGCCACGCCAACCTCGGGCTGGACCCGGTCCTGGACCGCCTCTTCCAGGCCGCCCTCCATGCCGGTCGCCAGGCCCACACCTGGTTCGGCGGCTCGCACCGCTCCCTCGCCGACGTCGCCCTCGACGTGATCGAGGACCGCACGGGACCGCTCCACGGGCGACGGATCCTGGTCGTGGGGGCCGGCAGGATGGGCCGCCTCGCGGCCCTGGCAGGCGATCGGCGCGGCGCCCGCGTCATCGTCAGCAATCGAAGCGAAGACCGGGCCGAGACCCTCGCCCGAGAGGTCGGCGGTCAGACCGCTGGCTGGGGCAGCGTCCCGCTCGACCCGGTCCCGGCGGGCATCGTGCTCGCCATCGGCGGCGAATGGCAGGTCGGCCGAGAGGGCTTGGCGGGGCTGCTCGAAGGCGGCTCCGTCGTGGTCGACCTGTCATCGCCCGCCGCCATCGATGCTTCGCTCCGCGCCTCGCTCGCCGGCCGTTACACCTCCATCGACGCGCTCGCCGACGTGCCGGAGGCAACGCTCCCCGATCGCCTGCGGCGGCGCCTGGACCGACTCGTCTCGGAGACGGGTCGGGACTACTGCCAGTGGCTGCGGAGCCGCGAGAGCGCGCCGGCGATCCAGGCCATGGCCGTCGCCGCCGAGGAGCGTCGACAGGCCGAGATTGCCTGGCTCCTGCGGCGCCTGCCGGAGCTCGACGCCGACGAGCGTGCGCTCGTCGAGCAGATGAGCCATCGGCTCGTCGCGAGCCTCTTCCACGCTCCCTATGCCGCGCTGCACGCGGACTCGGACGGCGAGCTCGAGCGGGCCGCCCGGGAGCTCTTCGCGCTGTGAGCGCGTCGCGTCCCCTCCGCCTCGGCACGCGCGGGAGCGCCCTCGCCGTCGCCCAGTCGGGAACCGTGGCCGACGCCCTCCGGGCGCTCGGCGCGGAGGTGGAGCTGGTCCGCATCCGGACCGAGGGCGACCAGCGGCCGCCGGACACGGCGTGGGGCGAAGGAGCCTTCGTGGGGGCCCTGGAACAGGCCCTGCTGTCGGGCACGGTGGACCTCGCCGTCCACAGCGCGAAGGACGTGCCGACGACCGAGGACCCGCGGCTCGCCATCGCCGCCTTCCCACGGCGCGAGGACCCTCGGGACGCGCTCGTCGGCCGCGAGCCGGGCGTGACCATCGACTCCCTCCCGGAGGGCGCCCGGATCGGCACCGACAGCCCCCGCCGGTCGGCCTTCCTCCTGGCCCATCGATCCGACCTGCGACCGCACCCGCTCCACGGCAACGTGGACACCCGGCTGCGGCGCCTCGACGAGGGTGAGACCGATGCCCTCGTCCTGGCGGTCGCCGGCCTGACCCGGCTGGGCCTGGCCGAGCGCATCTCCGAGATCCTTCCGCCGACCATCGTCCCCCCCGCTCCCGGCCAGGGCTCGCTTGCCGTCCAGTGCCGGGCCGACGACCCGGCCACGCTGGCGTGGATCCGGCGCCTCGACGACCCCGAGACCCGGGCCGCCGTCGAAGCCGAGCGGGCGTTCCTGCGGGCCAGCGGCGGCGGCTGTCGCGCGCCGATCGGAGCTCTTGGCGTCGCCCGCGACGGGATCCT
>DATHYZ010000124.1:0-3703 GCA_035458865.1 Candidatus Limnocylindrales bacterium | reverse complement strand
CAACTCGACCACCCAAGGCCTCGTGCGCGCCGAGGACGGGTCGCTCACGATCCACGTCCAGCACGACGAGCCGACGACCCCGGAGGGTCGGGCCAACTGGCTGCCCGCGCCCGACGGCCCGTTCTACCTCGCGATGCGGCTCTACCTCCCGGAACCGGCCGCGCTCGACGGGACGTGGGCCCCGCCGCCGATCGAGCGAGTGTCGTAGGCTCTCGCACCGCTCCGCCTGGCGCCGCGGCCCACCTGACCGGCGCGCGGGACTCCGCAACGACCGCGGCTCGAGTTCGTCAGAACGTCTGACGGATCGAGCACGGGCTCGGCCGGCTCACTCGGGAGGCCGAACATGAACCGCCGCACGGCAATCGGCGTTCTGGCTGGGTTCGCTGTCCTGGCACTGACCGTGCCGGTGGCCCTCGCCGACACATGCTGCGCCAACACGCCCGTCTCGTTCGAGCCGGCCACGGCGATGCCCGGTGACACGGTCCGGCTCGACGGCATCAGCTGCCTCGCCTCCGACAACAGCGGGCCGCTGGCCTTGAACCTCCAGGGGTTCTGGCTCTCGACCGACGACGTGCCCGCGGATCCGGACCCGGGCGATGTCCCAGGATCCGGCCTCGTGCACCTGGCCGAGGATCTCCCGCCGGTCGAGGACTGGCCTGCCTTCGAGATCGTCACCGGTGCCGGACGAGCAGCGGCCGGGAGCGCGACGATCGTCGTCCCGACCCTCGCCAACGGGTCCTACCAACTCTGGTGGTGGTGCGACAACGGTGGCGGGCCGGGGAGCGGCATCCACTACTCCGGTGGCCCGCGACTGGCCGTGGGATCGGCGGCACCGGACACGGCGACGGTCGCGCCGGCTGCAGGCGCGGAGCCCGTCATGCCCCACGCGTTGCTCCCGGCACTCGGGATGGTGGCCGGTCTCGCCGTGCTCCGTCGCGTGGCGGAGGCGGACCGCCGTCGCCGGGCCCGCTAGCGGCCGGGGAGCGACCTCCGACCTCAGTCGGTCCAGGTCACGGCGATCGGACCGTCGAGATCGGGGAGCGGCAGCGAACCGGCCTCGGCCTCGACGTCGGCGAGCTCGGCGCCTGAGAGTCGGCGCCAGGGCCGGATCGTCATCCTCGCGCCGGCCCGGCGCCAGGTCCCGACGAGCTCGCCGCGGACCAGGAGGCCGCCCGGCCAGACGGTGGAGGGCGGCCACAGCTCGCGGCGCCGGGTCGGGTCGGTGACCAGCAGCTCCCGGTCGCCGGCCATGAGGTACGGGTCGCCGCTCGAGAGGAACCGCGCAGCCGCCGGGGCCGTCGGGTCCGCCTCGAACACCGCCTCGTCCTCGGCCAGGATCCAGGCATCGCCAAGCGGCGTCCGAGCCGGGATGACCGAGCGCCCCAGGGCCGCGACGGCCTCTCGGCCGCGGCGAGGGGAGATCCCGACCCATCTCGCGACGGCCTCCGCGGTCGCCGGACCGGAGACGTGCAGGTAGCGACGGACCAGCTCGAGCCGCGCCTCGGGCGGGTCGAGGTCGGGCGCGGGGACGGTCCAGACGTCCGGCCGGCGCGCGCCGTCCCAGCGGATCAGGACCCGACCGGTCGCGGCAGCGTAGCGGAGGGAGTTGGGCTGGATTCCCAAGGCGCGACCGGCCTCCGCGTAGGGCATCCGCGCCCCGTCGAGCAGGGCCTCCAGGCGGTCGGCCAGGTCGTACGCCCGCCGCCGCCCCCGCTCGTCGTCGGGCAGCGTCCCCAGGGCGAAGATCGGGTGGTCGCTCGCAGCCACGACGAAGACGCTGAAGCGAGGGCCCCACAGCTGGACGAGTGATGGATCGTCCCATGCCGATGGCCCGGTGTCGCCGACCCTGGCATGGATCGCCAGAAGCGCAGCCCGGGGCACGCTGTCCTGCAGCCCCGCCCAGGCGGCTCGCCGGAGCGACGGCGGGCCGGGCGGAAGCCGCTCGTCGAGGGCGCCGACGTGCCGGCGGAAGGCGAGGATCCGGTCCCGGTCCAGGGCGAGAGGGGCTCCCATGTCGCGGCCATCGTCGGCGACGTGTCAACGTCGTGGCAGCGATCTCGATCCGGATTGACGCCGGTCTCCCGGGCATGCGACCGTCCGCTCGGACCTCTGCACCTGCTGCCGCGGTCGGCGGGCCCGGCGTGGCAGCCCGGCGTCGGCCCGCTCAGGAGGCACGCGCATGGGCGACCAGACCCGCCCCAACGTCCACACCCCACCACCGGGGCCCCGGAGCCAGGCGCTCCTCGAGCGTGCCGACGAGATCCTGCTCGGGGTCTCGCTGATCGGCGGCTGGCCACCGAGCCACTTCGTGAGTCGGTACCGGGACGGGTGGTTCATCGAGGACGTCGACGGCAACCGCTACATCGACTGGATCAACGGCTGGGCCAGCGCCCCGCTCGGCGGCAACCACCCCGAGCTCGTGGAGGCGGCCCACCAGGGCCTCAGGGACTACGGCACCGAGTGCCTGTCGGCGCTCCGCGTCGAGCATCAGTGGACGCTCGCCGAGAAGCTGGTCGAGATCGCGCCGGCGCCGCTGACCAAGGTCGTCTACGACACGACCGGCAGCGAGGTGGTCGAGAACGCCGTCCGCATCATGCGCGAGGCGGCCGGGCCCGGCCGCCCGTTCGTCATCACGTTCCTCGGCAGCTTCCACGGCGGCAACTACGGCACGGGGGCGATGGGCCCGCACAACGCCCACTACAACCACGCCATCGAGCCGTTCATGAGCGGCTGGATCAACGTCCCGTTCCCGACCTGCTACCGGTGCCCGTTCAAGCTGGAGTACCCGTCCTGCGACATCGCCTGTCTCGGCTACGTCGAAGACATGGTCCTCCGCTACAAGGCGACCCCCGAGAGCATCGCCGGGGTCGCCGTCGAGCTCATCCAGGGCGAGAACGGCGTCCAGATCCCGCCCCCGGAGTGGCCGAAGCGCCTCTATGACCTCTGTCAGAAGTACGGCTGGATCCTCTCCAACGACGCGGTCCAGGAGGGTGTCGGGCGCGCCGGGAAGATGTTCGCCATCGAGCACTACCCCGGTGTCGAGGCCGAGCTCCTGAGCCTGGGCAAGGGGATCAGCGGCGGGCTCATCCCGATCGCCTGCACGCTCGGGTCCGATCGGATGAGCGAGGCGGCCGGCGAGCTCTACACCGGCGGGACCTTCGCCGGCAACCCGGCTGCCTGTCTGGTGGCAGCGAAGCTGCTCGAGATCATCGAGCGGGACCGGGTCCTGGACAACGTGGCGGAGCTCGAGCGGATCGCGAAGGAGCGGTTCGGCGCGATGAAGGAGCGCTACGAGATCGTCGGCGACGTCCGGGTGATCGGCGCCTACATGTGCATCGAGTTCGTCGAGGACAAGGTCACCAAGGAGCCCGCGCACGACCTGACGCGCGAGGTCGTCTACGCGATGGAGCGCCGTGGCGTGGTGCCGATCTACGAGCCGGCCTTCAACTACTTCCGGCCGACGCCGGCCCTCAACCAGCCGCCCGAGCTGTTCGCGCTGGGCTGCGACATCGTGGAGACGTGCATCGACGAGGTCAGCCGGGCCCACGCCAAGGGCATCGCCTGACCCTCCCCGGCCAGCCGGCGCGACCGGCGGCCGGGCGTCAGTTGACCTGGCGGATGTCCTTGCGGGTCACGATCATCTCGCGGCGCCCCATCTCCGCGATGAAGGCATCGCGGACGTCGCGGTCCAGCAGCTCCGGGG